>CAZTKG010000018.1:0-3377 GCA_964613815.1 uncultured Gammaproteobacteria bacterium | reverse complement strand
ATGGACACCTTTACAAAAGATACAATATCTATTAAACTTGATTTTGAAAAACAATATTTTGCAATAAAATTGTTTACATAGACATTCATTTATTTCCGATTGGAATTGTCTGGATTCATCCTAAAGTTATTTTACGCATATAACAGAATGAGTAAACTAGGACAAAGCATTTTTATAGATATTTAAATTAATTGAGAAGTATGTCGATTAAAATCAGAAGTTATGGAAAATCTCGCTTTTAGCCTTTGGTTAGGTTCTGGAATTTTCTTGATGGCCATTGAGTTTCTTGTCCCAGGTTTGGTTTTGGTCTTCGTGGGACTTGGATCTTTAACTGTTGTGTTCGGCATGCACTTTGGATATATTGATGGAATTCTCCAGCAATTTATTACTTTTTTTATAAGCTCAATAATATACTTATTTACTCTTCGTTTTTTAGTTCTTAGATTTGTTCCATCAGTTACCAGAAAGGGAAATATTGATGAAGATGAAGAAGTGATGGGATCTATTGTTGAGATAGTTGCAGATATAAATTCTGGTGAATTAGGACGAGTTGAGCATAGCGGAAGCTCATGGCAAGCTCGTGCAGAAGGAGACCAGACAATTTTAAAAGGTGAGCAAGTTAAAATTATTGGGCGAGACAATATCACTTGGATAGTCCAAAAAATATAGGAATGGGGTGAAGAAGTGTTAACTATCTATTCAGGAATTATAATATTAATTTGTTTTATCGTTTATAAGACAATTATTATTGTTAGCGAACGCGAAAATATCATTGTTGAAAGACTTGGAAAATATCAAAGAACACTTATTCCAGGTATATATTTTTTAATTCCTTTTATTGACTTTGCTGCTTATAGGCAAGAGATGAGAGAACAGGTTATTGATATTCCCTCCCAAAGTGTTATTACGAAGGACAATATTCAAGTTGAAATAGATGGACTTTTGTATATGAAGGTAATGGATCCTAAGAAAGCGAGTTATGGGATTGGAAATTACTTGGCAGCTAGTATTAATCTTGCTCAAACCACAATGAGATCAGAAGTCGGGAAAATAACATTAGGGTCGATTTTTTCAGAGAGAGATGAAGTCAACGCGAAAATAATCAGTGAAATTGACAAAGCTTCTGATCCATGGGGAGTGAAAGTTTTACGATATGAAATTAAGGATATTGCACCCTCTCTGCATGTTGTCGAAACTTTGGAAAAGCAGATGGAAGCCGAAAGAGAAAAACGGGCAGAAATTACCAGGGCAACTGCGGAAAAAGAAAAATTAATAAATGTTTCGGAGGGTAAAAGGCAAAGTGCCATTAATATTTCTGAAGGCGAAAAACAAAAACGAGTTAATGAAGCAAATGGCAGGGCTGAGGGTATTAAGCTCATTGCTGATTCGACTGCACAAAGCTTGAAACTTGTAGGGGAGGCGATCGACCTTCCTGGTGGCAATGAGGCTTTAAAAATGCGCATTATAGATCAGTATATAGACCAACTTGATGAAGTTCTCGAAAGTGGAGATGTCTCCCTCTTTCCAGCCAATCTGGCTTCGTTAAAAGGAATCTTAGAGGAACTTAAAGGAAATAAATCTACTCTAAAAGGAGGTAGTCATGTCGATAGATAATATTATATTTTTACTTATTGTAGGTGTCCTTTTCCTTTATATCATTCTGGCGTTAGTCAGGTCTTTGCGTTTGGTTCCCGCTCGTATGGAATTTATTGTGGAGAGATTTGGGCGTTACAATACCACTCTTAGCGCAGGCTTCCATTTTCTGATACCTTTTGTTGATAGAGTTGCGTTTACCCAAGATTTAAAAGAGCATACCATAAATGTCCCTCCCCAGACCTGTTTCACAAAAGATGAAATTCAGGTTGAAGTCGATGGCGTTATTTATTTACAGGTTATTGACTCACAAAAAGCTAGTTATGGAATCACTGATTTCCAATATGCATCAATCCAGCTTGCACAAACTACAACCAGGGCTATCATTGGAACTTTGGATCTTGATCGTACCTTTGAAGAAAGAGAGGCCATAAGTGGCAAGGTTGTTTCTGTGCTCGATAGTGCCGCAGCAAAATGGGGTGTTAAGATTTTAAGATTTGAAATTAAAAATCTCGTTCCGCCAGAATCTGTTCGCCAGTCCATGGAAAAGCAGGTGACTGCCGAGCGAAATAGGCGTGCTATTTTAGAGAAGAGTGTTGGCGAAAAACAGTCACTGATTAATACTTCTGAAGGTCTAATGCGGGAGCTTATAAATAATTCAGAAGGTGAGATGCAAAAGCGTATCAATGAAGCCAGTGGTAAAGCTTCAGAAATTTTATATCTAGGTAGGGCAACTGCCGAGTCTATTAAAAAAATTGCAAATGCGATTAGCGGTCCAGGAGGCACAGAAGCTGTTAAGTTAGAACTAGGGCAAAAATACATCAAGTCACTTACCAAGTTAAAGTCTAATGATAATAATGTCATTATGGGTGGAAACCTCGCTGATATGAAAGAAATGCTCAAAGGTCTTGATATCGAAGTATAGATCTTTTTTGACGAGTAATAACTATACCGCAAGTATTGTCTGACTGTGAAGAATTAGTGGGGGTTACTCATGGACCACCTCCACCCATACTGCCCCCATCCTTTAAGTTCTTAATCCAATTCGGAAGAGGAAGATTGTGTTTAATCGCAACATATTTGTAAATCATTATAGCAGTCCAAATAATTGAGAGTACTATACCAATTACCATCATATTTTCAACAAACCATTCTTTTATCATAAATCACTCCATCATCATGTTTATTTTGTTAGAACATTACTCTTAAAAATAAAGAATGTCAATATCCTCAATAAATAGAAGGAAGGTTGCGAAAGAAATCTGCTCCAGACTTGACGGATGTCAAATCGTGAATTATGTTTGTGTTGATTGCCTGACTGTGAAGAATTAGTGGAGGTTACTTACAAGGGATGATTTGGACGGTTTTGGGGTGTTAGTTTTTTATCCACTTTCCATTCACATACTTTCCAAGTATGGTTCCTTCTTTGTCGTATTTTGTAACGTTCCAAGGTTTAGTCCCTCTGAAATAACCTACACCTTTTGTCCGATCAGGGAAAGTGAAGGTTCCTTGACCGTCCATTTTACCGTCCTTGAATTTCCCTACAAACTTCCTTCCATCAGGCAATGTAAGGGTACCTTGACCATTAGGTTTCTCATTTTCAATTTCACCTACATACCTTTCATCATTATTATAACCATCTTTATACCATTCTGGGTTACCATTCACTATTCGACCAAATAAAACCCCTTCTTTTTTCTTCTCAACATCCTTCACTCCATCCAAAAACCTTCCAAGGAATTTCCCCTTATTATCAAAATAATCTACGTTCCAAGGATTTCCAT
>CAZTKG010000017.1:0-3474 GCA_964613815.1 uncultured Gammaproteobacteria bacterium | reverse complement strand
TATTTATTCCGGGTTTAATAATCGGGAAAGACCCTATTGATAAGGCCATTTCAAAAAACCTCAATACTATAATTGATTTGCGACACCAGATTCACCAGTACCCGGAACTGGGCAATCGAGAATTTAAGACAGCAAAACTGGTGGCTGAGCACCTGCGCAGTTTGGGCATTGAAGTAGAAACAGATATTGCCTATACCGGGGTTGTTGGGGTGTTAAAAGGGAACAAACCGGGACCAGTAGTAGCTGTTCGGGCAGATATGGATGCATTGCCGGTAACAGAAGAAACGGACTTGCCTTTCAAATCAACTGTGAAAACTACATACCTGGATAAGGAAGTAGGCGTGATGCATGCCTGCGGGCACGATATTCATACGTCCGTTCAATTAGGGGTTGCATCAGTACTGGCCAGTATGAAACGTTCGCTCCCTGGAACAGTAAAATTCATATTCCAGCCAGCAGAAGAAGGCCCACCGCCAGGAGAGGAAGGCGGGGCAGAGCTCATGCTTAAAGAAGGTGTGTTTGATAATCCGAAACCAAGTGCTGTTTTCGGTCTACATACCCATGCTGCTCTTGAAGTTGGAGAACTGGGCTTAACTATAGGACCAGCCATGGCAGCCGTAGATCAATTTATCATTACCATTAAGGGTAAACAGTCTCATGGTGCCTATCCACACAAGTCTGTGGATCCAATCATTATGGCAACAGAAGTTGTCACTGCTTTTCAAACGATTCGTTCGCGGTCACTTTCACCATTGGAACCAAGTGTGGTTACCGTTGGAATTATCCGGGGTGGTGAACGGTTCAACATTATACCGGAAGAAGTACATTTGGAAGGAACGGTACGAACCTACGATCCAGAAGTGCAGGATATGGTCGAAAAAAGGATGAACGAAATTCTGAAAGGAATTACACTGGCTTATGGCGGTTCATTTGAATTGAATTATGAACGTGGTACACCAGCTACTATAAACAACCCAGAATTATGTAAGCAAATGATACCCACACTGGAAAGGGTTGTTGGCAAGGATAATTTGAAAATGATGGACCCGGTAATGGGCGGTGAGGATTTTGCCATATTTGCCAATGAGGTACCTGGGATTTACTATCGTTTGGGCGTTGTAAAACCAGGCACAACATCTGGCTGGATCCATACACCAACTTTCCGCGCCGATGATTCCTGCTTAGAAGTAGGTATTCGTGCCATGTCTAACATGGTGGTAGATTATCTCACATCAAGCAAAGATTAGTATGAAATTGTACAAGAGGATAATTTGATACGAATTATTTTAAGTTTGTTTCTTTTTGTAACTGCCATTTCTGCGCAATGGTCCACTGATCCTGCCACTCCGCAATCCTTGGGTAGCGGTATTAAACCCCAGCTGGCGGCGACTTCCAATGGGGGTGTTTATGTAGCGTGGTTGAGTGATGGCAATAATTATCACGTCTATTTACAGCGTCTGAATTCTTCCGGTGAACCCCAGTGGGCTGAGAATGGAATGGTTGTGAGTAATAACGCCAATGCTTCTTGGATTGCCGTGTACCATTTAAATCTAGCTGTTGATAGTGAGGACAACGCCATTATAACAACTGTGGATCAGCGGACAGGTGGTCAGTGGAATGTGTATGCCTATAAGGTTGATCCCGATGGTTCCATGCTATGGGGAGATGACGGATTAGCACTCACCGATTCAAGTGTTAGTAACATTTCGCCCCGGTTGGCAGTACTATCGGATAACAGCGCGGTAGTTACGTGGACACACAATGACAACACTGTTCTTTTTCAGCGTATTTCATCTGCCGGCGCCCTGCTTTGGGGTACCGGAATTCTCATTGAAGACAATGATGCTACTTTAATTTCTCCGCAGCCAATCGTTACGGCGGAGGACGACGTACTGATCCAGTGGATCCGACAGACAGGTCCCTTTTGGGCTGCAAACAGCGAGTTGTATTTGCAGAAGTACGATTATGGTGGAAATCCCCAGTGGATAAATCCCATTGTAGCGGCTGGACCGGTAGTATTTCCAATGGGGAACTGGTCGCAGCAGTCTGTGGCTGGTGCCAACAGCGGCAGTTTCTCAGCGTGGACTGAAATGTCCGGGAATGTGCAGAGTGCCGGGGTGCAGCATATTACTGGAGAAGGTACTTTATCGTGGATAGGCGGAGTGGATCTATCAACCAATTCCAGCAACTTCCATATCTCTCCACAGCTTACCATTGCTAATGATACCCAGGAACTTATGGCTATCTGGAAAGAAAAAACTGAAAATCAGACCCAGATTGGTGTTTATGCCCAGCGGTTGGACAGTGGAGGAAATCGACTCTGGGGACCTAATGGCGCTGCCGTGGTAGCGCTGAACAACAGTTATGACTATCTTGACCTCTCTGTTGCTGGTTTCGGAGAAGATATGATCGCAACTTATATTGAGCAAAGTGTAAACATGAACGGCGATATCTATGCCAATCGGCTGGATGCCGATGGAAATTCGGTTTGGATGGGTGAGAGCGTAACAGTGACTAATTCTGGCAATCCCAAATCAGACATGATGATCGCTAAGGGTCCAGGCTGTCTTTTCATTGCTTGGACGGAAGATGGTTCCGTTTACACACATTGTCTGCGTGAAGATGGAACACTTGGAGCTCCGGGAGGTGTTCTATTGGTTCCATCGGAGTATATGACGATCGAAGAAGCTATTGATGCTGCTAGTGATGGTGATATGGTCCTTGTGGCTGACGGCACCTACACAGGCACTGGAAACAAGGAATTAACCTGGAACGGAACAGAAAAACATATTGTTGTAAAATCTGCAAATGGTCCAGAAAATTGTATAATTGATCTCGAAAATAGTGGCAGAGCATTTTCCTTTGTTTCTGGATCGGGGAATAATTCCATTTGGATAACAGCAGCTGATGTGATCGATGGGTTTACTATTCGCAATGGTAACAGCTCAAATTATGGAGGAGCGATTTATTGTTATTATGGTTACCAAAATGATGTATCACCTACAATTAGGAACTGTATCTTCGAAAATAATACATCCAATTATGGTGGCGCCATTTATATAGATGGTGGTAGTTCATTAATTACAAATTGTGTTTTTGACAGTAACAGCGCTAATTATGGTGGCGCCATATATCTTGGTTCTGCCGGTGGTGATACAGAACCATTGATTCAACAATGCACATTCACGGGTAATTCAGCAGATCTGCACTGGAATGGGCAAGGCGGTGCTATTTATTTAACCAATGTGTCTACAAATGAAGATTGTCGCATATGGAATAACACCTTTGATGGCAATAGTGCACCTAATGGCGGTGCTATTTATTTCAGTACATCCAGCCCGGAAGTCAGCGGAAACTTATTTATTAATAATACCGGATCAACCAATGCCAGTGCGCTTTATATTTATAATTACGATGGTCCAACCATCAGTAATTGTACCATTGCGAACAACTTTGGTACGGAGGCTGTTTATT
>CAZTKG010000016.1:0-3568 GCA_964613815.1 uncultured Gammaproteobacteria bacterium | reverse complement strand
GAAATCGAAGGTCATTTGACCCATTCAACGCGTATAAACCCCGATAATTAAGTAATACCCCTGCTACAGAAAATTTATTTTACAAAATTTAGATTTTGGTATTTGATTTTTAAGTATTTTCCCATTCCAATGCCCACAGCCCAAAGCAATTTTTTCGTAGCTTACAGATACAAAACCAGGTTCATTATTTGTTTTTATTTCTAAATTTCGTCCGTTACAAAATTCCTCAGTATTTTTTTTATTCAACTCAATAATATTTTTCTTTATTTTCTTGCCGAATAATTGAATAAAATTTGTTGTCGGTTTAGGTGTCTTATCTAATCTGAAAATACAAAGACCTATACTTTCAGGATTAATTCTTTCAATTTCTCCAGGGCCAATATAAATTCTATTTTTAGAACCGAGATACCATTTATAATACGCGAATTCATTATCATTTATACTAAATCTTTCATAACAATATTCAAGAATAATATTTTTTTTAGTCGTATCAAGTAAGGCTAACATTTTTCCATCCTCGCTATAAAAAACCCATCAGTATCATTGTGGTGTGGCCATATTCTTGCACACTTTTCAATATCTTTCTCGTATTCAGTATTTTTCCAATTAGTTATTCCTTTACCAAATTTCATCCCATCAAGATTGATTTTTTTGATTTCCATATTCTCTTCATTGATTATTGTATTTACGACATCTTCATTCTCTTCAGGTGCAAACGTGCATGTTGAGTACACTACAGTGCTTCCGATTGGAGCCATTTGACAAGCTTTCTTCAATAAACCCTTTTGAATTTTATTAAATCTTTCATAATCTCTTTCTTTCCATTTTCTTGCTACAGCATTTTTTTTTCGTACAGTACCTTCTGAGCTACATGGCGCATCAACAAAGTAAACCTCTGCTTCAGTGTTTGGAAATGACTTAAAATCTCTTAGTGTTACTGTGGTGTTTGTTATTCCTAATCTATCTAAATTTCCTCTTAGTGATTTTATTCTTGCATGTCTCGAATCATTTGCGATTATGTGTCCTTTATTTTCCATAATATCTGCAATTTGAGTAGTTTTTGATCCAGGAGCTGCACAACAATCTATAATTTTATTTTCTTGAAGTAAATCTTGGGCTATTATCGGAGGTATCATTGAAGTCAATTCTTGAATGTAAATTTGACCTGAAAAATGTTCAATGCTACTTCCCAGATTTGTTAAATTAGATACAAATGCATTATCGCACCAATTTACATCTTTTATTTCAGCGTCATAAGCCTTTATTTTGTTTATTACTTCTTCTTTTTCCCCTTTGATTGAGTTTATTCGAAAAGATTGTTTTAGTGGCTTATTTATCGATTCAATAAAATCATTTGGCTTATCAATAATTTCACTGTAACGTTCAGTAATTCGTTCTTGCACAGTTTGAAAATCAGTCATCCTATGCCTTTAAAATATGAGCATTAGGATTTTTAAATTTAGCCATTATATTTCTTGTATCCACAATTAATTTAGCGTGTTCACCAATTAGTTCATAGTTAACGTTTGAATGGTCTGTAGTTATAACAATAGCATCATATTCTTTAATATTTTGAATATTTAAATCTATACTGCTTTGCCCATTTACTTCATTAACATAAGGGTCATGGTAAAAAATATGAGCACCCTTGAAACGGAGTAGCTCCATTATTATTAGTGCCGGAGATTCACGTACATCATCAATATCTTTTTTGTAAGCAACTCCAACAATCAATATTTTACTGCCTCTTATGCTCTTCTTGTCATCATTTAATGCTTTTCCTATTCGGTGGGCTACATTTTCAGTCATCTTACGATTAATTTCTCCAGCCAATTCAATGAATTTAGCTTCGGTATTGTATTCTTTTGCTTTCCAGGAGAGATAGAATGGATCAATAGGGATACAATGACCTCCTATTCCAGGCCCTGGGTAAAATGGCATGAATCCGAAAGGTTTGGTTTTAGCAGAATCTATAACTTCCCAAATATCAACATTCATGCGAGAAAATACAAGTTTTAATTCATTAACCATTGCAATATTTACGGCACGAAAGATATTTTCCATTAGTTTAGTTGACTCAGCAGTTTCCATAGAGCTAACTTCGACTGTTTTAGATACTATATTTTTGTAGAGTGTACTAGTTAATTTAAGGCAATTATTGGTAAATCCTCCCATAACTTTTGGAATTTTGGAAACATTGAAATCCTTATTTCCAGGATCCTCTCTTTCAGGAGAATATGCCAGGAAAAAATCCTTACCGGCCTCTAATCCGGATTTTTCTAAGATGGGTTTAACTAATTCTTTTGTAGTTCCCGGATATGTAGTTGATTCAAGAATTATTAATTTTCCTTTTTTAAGGTTTTTACTAATTTCATTTGAGGCATTTTTAACGTAACTCATATCAGGTTGTTCATGTTCATCTAGAGGAGTAGGGACACAAATAATTAAACAATCTATATTTTTTATTTTTGAGAAATCATTAGTTACAGAACCTTTATTTTTGATAAACTTTTTCATTTCTTCTTGTTTAATATGCTTCATTACTTTATTTCCCGAATTTATATCTTTAACTCTCTTATTATCCTTATCAAATCCTAGAACTACAAATCCATTATTAGCAAATTCTAAACCTAATGGAATTCCAACATATCCCATTCCAATTATTCCAATTTTGGCTTTTTTATTATCTATTTTTTTTTGCAGTCTCTTAGCTAAATCCGTCATATGCGTACTAAAACTACAAGAGAGGGGTATAAATTACGTTATATCTCAGTCATCCACCCGAATTCATCATAAGAATTTCCAAATTGTATACCTGTAAGATAATTATATAATTCACTAGTTATTTTTCCAATTTTTCCACCACAAAAGGTGTGGTCCTTTCCTTGATAGTTAATTAATCCAATTGGTGCAACAATTGCAGCAGTACCTGTACAAAACAATTCATCTGCAGTTAATGCTTCATCAACACTTATTTTTCTTTCTTCAACTTCTAAACCCATCGTATTTTTAGCCAAGTGAAGAACCGATGCTCTTGTTATTCCAGGAAGTATAGATCCGGTCAGCTCAGGAGTTATAACTTTACCATCAATTACAGCAAAGAAATTAGCTGCACCTACTTCTTCTATGTATTTTTCTTCGGCTGCATCTAAATATATGACTTCAGCATAACCTTTTGCTTTAGCTAAACTACTTGGTAGCATTCCTGGAACATAATTTCCAATAGCTTTGACACCCCCTGTTCCTTTGAGGGGAGCTCTATGAAAATCATTTGTAACTATTAATTTTATTGGCTTTAATCCTCCTTTAAAGTAAGGCCCTACAGGGCTTACATAAACTATGAAACTGTATTCTGTAGAGGGCGCAACACCGACGCCTTCACCCGATCCAAATATAATTGGTCTAACATAAAGAGCTCCTTGTTCCGTATTAGGAATATAATCGGAGTTATCTCTGACAACTTTTTTTACAGCATCTAGAAAAAGTGAACTAGGAATTTCAGGCATAGATAATCTTGTACAACCATTTGCAGCTCTTTTAGCATTTATCTCTGGGCGAAACATTGTGA
>CAZTKG010000015.1:0-4055 GCA_964613815.1 uncultured Gammaproteobacteria bacterium | reverse complement strand
AAAAGGAATCACTTCGAAAAACAATTTTTAATCAGAAACAGAATCAATTTTTCCAGGCATGGTTAGATGATCTAAAAGAGGATGCCGAAATAGTTGATAACAGGAAATTCTATTTTTAAACTTTTATATAATAATTTCTACAACCCCGCTTTCATTGTATGTAACACGATTTAGATGGAGCGGGGTTTTTTGTTTTTTAAATAATCCTAACCTTGAAAATTCCTAAATTGAACCACTATAAAATCCTAATCAAATGACCTACACAACCATCAACCTAGACACTGAATCACACATTGCAACTATTTCCCTAAATAGACCTGATGTACGAAATGCTATGAATGAGATTATGATACAAGAAATCACTACAGCATTTCTTTCTGTAGAGAAAGATTCAAATATTCGTATCGTGGTTTTAAATGGACAAGGTGATTCTTTTTGCTCTGGAGCAGATGTAAATATGATGAAAAATTCAATAGAGAAAACTTCCGATGAAAATAAAGCTGAGACTGTTTTATTGACCAAGATGTACAAAACGATTGACGAATGCAATAAGCCCATTGTTGGTAAAGTTCATGGACATGCTTTTGGTGGAGGTTTTGGGCTTTGCACCGTTTGTGATATAGTTATTGCAGAAGAAAAGACCCTGTTTTCATTAAGTGAAGTTTTAATAGGATTAATCCCGGCAGTAATCGGTCCCTATACTGAAGGAAAAATCGGTAAATCTTGGTTTCGTGCTCTGGGAATATCCGGGGAAAGATTTGATGCCACATTTGCAGAAAAAATAGGTCTCATTCATTATTGTGTAAAGAATGATGAATTAGAAACAATAACCAATCACGTTCTGGATCAACTATTAAAAGGCGGACCTGTTTCCCAAGCCAAATTCAAAGAATATACTAGAGATATGGATTCATTTGACTCAGCAGATTTAATCTCAGAAATTCGATCAAGTTCAGAAGGCCAGGAAGGATTATTGGCTTTTCTCGAAAAAAGAAAACCTAATTGGAACAAAAATTGATGACTTCATACCCATCTTCTGTAAAAATTGTTGAAGTAGGCCCCCGAGATGGACTACAAAGTTTAAATCAAACCATTTCTACAGAAGATAAAATTAGATATATTAATTTATTGTCTGGGTGTCATTTCCCGGAAATAGAAGTCACCAGTTTTGTATCTTCCAAATGGATCCCGCAATTGGCTGATGCCGATGAAGTTTCTCGTTCATTCATTCATGCTCCACACACCGTTTACACAGCACTCATACCCAATCTACCTGGACTTGAAAATGCGCTTGAAGCAGGGTATAATTCTGTTGCTGTATTTACAACTGTAAGTGAAACATTTTCCCAAAATAATACCAATTGTTCTGTAAATGAAAGTTTGAAACGATTTTCTGAAATGCGACTGGTTTGGAAAGAAATAAATCTCCGGATTCGTGGATATATTTCTACGGTTTGGCATTGCCCATATGAAGGAAAGATAAATCATAAAATGGTCATTGATATGATTTCAAAACTCATTGACCTGGGGATAACAGAGATATCTTTAGGAGACACAATCGGACAAGCTAAACCGGATGAAGTTCGAAAATTGTTAGAAATTATTTTATCAAAATGGCCTCCCTCATTATTTGCACTCCACATGCATGACACATTTGGATTTGCAGAAGAGAATATCCGCGCAAGCCTTGAATTCGGAGTATACAAATTTGACAGTTCCACTGGAGGAATAGGCGGTTGTCCATATGCAGAAGGTTCTTCGGGAAACATTGCCACAGAGACCCTCCACTCATTATGTCAATCTCTTGGGATTGAAACTGGAATTCAGTCTAAGAATTTGATTCAAGCGGCTAAATTCATCCAAAATATCATAGAAAAGGAGACAGTCACCCATGCCTAAGATTGATACCAAGATCGATAAATCATCTGAAAAATTCAAAGCGAATTATGAGTACAATAATGGATTATCGAATGAGTTAGTTACCATCTTGGAAAAAATTCGAGAAATGGGTCCATCTCATCGAATTGAAAAACATCACAATCGCGGAAAGCTCACGGCTCGGGAACGAATAGAAAGACTAAAAGATGCCAAAACAGAATTTCTTGAATTTTCTGAATTAGCTGCTTATGAGATTTATGATGATCCTGTTCCAGCCGCTGGGATCGTTACTGGAATCATTGAAATACATGGGCATTCTTGTATTGTGGTCGCAAACGATGCGACAGTTAAGGGCGGCACTTATTATCCATTAACTGTAAAAAAGCATCTTCGAGCTCAAGAAATTGCGTCAGAAAATCGACTTCCTTGCATCTATCTTGTTGATAGTGGTGGTGCATTTCTCCCCAAGCAGGATGAAGTTTTCCCAGATCGAGACCATTTTGGACGAATATTTTATAACCAGGCGCGGATGAGTGCAGCAGGTATTCCGCAAATCGCAGCAGTCATGGGCTCTTGCACAGCAGGTGGAGCATATGTTCCTGCCATGAGCGATGAAGCAGTAATTGTAAATAAAACAGGAACCATATTTCTTGGCGGTCCCCCCTTGGTGAAAGCTGCCATTGGTGAAACAGCCACGCCAGAAGAACTAGGTGGTGCAAAACTCCATACACGAATGAGCGGAGTGGCTGATCATTTTGCTGAAAATGATGATGAAGCCCTTGAAAAGATTCGAGCAATTATTAATCATTACCCTAAATCAATACCTGAAATAAATCGCTATAATGAACCAGTTTATGATTCAAATGAACTATATGGGATTGTATCTCAAAACCACCGTATTCCCTTTGATGTACGTGAAGTAATCGCTCGAATCGTTGATGGCTCAAACTTTGAAGAATTCAAAGCGGATTATGGAAAAACACTCGTGACGGGATTCTGCAAGATCGGTGGAGAAGCAGTTGGGATTGTAGCCAATAATGGTGTTCTCTTTAGTGAAACAGCCCTAAAGGGTGCTCACTTTGTTGAGATTTGTTGCCAAAGAAAGATTCCCCTCCTGTTTCTTCAAAATATTACTGGATTTATGGTGGGTAAGAAAGCTGAAGCTGGCGGCATCGCAAAAGATGGTGCAAAAATGGTCCAAGCGGTCTCTACAGCCAATGTACCGAAATTAACAGTGCTAATTGGCGGAAGTTTTGGTGCCGGAAATTACGCTATGAGTGGACGAGCCTATCAACCTCGGTTACTTTGGATGTGGCCTAATGCGCGTATCTCTGTAATGGGAGGTGATCAAGCCGCAAATGTGCTGGCTACAATAAAAAGTGACCAACTCAAAGATAAAGGTGAAGAAATGACAGCTGAAGAGTTGGAATTGGTTCGAAAACCTATTCTGGATAAATATGAAAAAGAAGGTCACCCTTATTTTGCCAGTGCCAGACTTTGGGATGATGGTGTCATCCAACCAACAGATACACGCAGGGTATTGATTCAAGCGCTGAAAGCAGTAAAATATAGTCCGGTGCCAGATCAAAATTTTCCAGTATTTCGGATGTAAGTTTTTGTAATTCCGAAATTATAGGTTGAATTTTTCGGAATTTAGTCAAAACATTATGGTAAAAATTAAATCCAAGGAATTGCGTATCACTATACTCATGCTTCTGGCTATGATTACTTGGGGATTATCATGGACAAATGCAAAAATTGCAGGAAATTATGGAAGTGCATCCATAATGATGTTTTGGCGTTTTTTTATTGCAACTCTTTCTTTCGCTCCAATAGTTTGGTGGCACGGCCAATCATTGAGAATCACCAAAGAAGCAATTCGAATTATTATTCTTAATTCCATTTTCATGGTATCCTATAACTTCTTCTTTTTCAAAGGAACTCAAGTTGGATTAGCTGGTGCAGGAGGTGTTTTAGTTACAACATTGAATCCAATTCTTACAGCCCTTTTTTCAGCACTTTTCTTTAGTGGTTATTTATTAAAAAAAGATATTGTTGGACTTATCCTTGGATTTATCGGTGGAGCATTTATAATCAAAATATGGGATTTAAGCTTTACGCTACTATTTCAATCAGGAAATTTTTATTATATCATGTCATCCTTGTCTTGGGTCTCC
>CAZTKG010000014.1:0-4222 GCA_964613815.1 uncultured Gammaproteobacteria bacterium | reverse complement strand
ATCCCTATATCAACATCATCTATTTCATTACCATATACTTCATTATTATCTGCAGACTCAAGTAATATTCCTACATAGGATTCTGTAACCTTGTTGTACTTTATTTTATTATTATCAGACAGTACTCTTATTCCTGAGGAATTGAAAGGATCGTCCCATTCATAGGAATTAATAATGCTAAGACCTAAAATGTAGGTTCCTGATTTTGTTACTGTAATAGCACAATCACTGTTTTGCGCGTCAATAATAACGCCTGGATTGTTATTGTGAGGACTTGGTCCCTGTAAAGTGATTCCTTTCTTATTCATTACAATATTTTCATAATATGTACTGTTTGTCAATGCTATTACATCATTAACTCCCGCATTATCAATAGATGTCTGAACCAAATAACTCCATTCACCTGTATTCAGATTATTAACGCGTAGATCTGGTACAACAACTGTAATTGAAGAACCACTGTAAGGATCTAAATTGAAAGTTTTAACCCAATCAGAAAATCTAACAGTCATTGGTGTTATGACCTTAGTAGGTGTTGAACTTCCATCATATATCTCAATTGGTGCAATAAAGTTTGGAATCAAACCATTTGAATCTGTAACTGGATCATTACCACCAAAGTAACTTGAAGCATAAAGCGTATCTGGCCCAAATGTAGCTTTAACATCATTTCCAGACATGTTACCGTTTGCATTAACTGTTCTAAGGCCAATGTAATCTAATACAACAAATTCACCATTTCCTTGAACCTTAATGTAATCGAAACTATTGTTGAAACCTCTATTGTTAGTCTGAGACCCACTTCCTCCAACATAAATGTCCTCATCATCCGAATCAGAAATCAAATTGTCTGATAGATAATTGTTTGAACTAGATTTGAAGATTCTAATTCCATTATCTGGAGCATCAGTTATTGTGTTTCCAGTAATTATTTGATTATTTGAATTTTGAATTAGTATTCCATCTTCTGTGAAGGTGTTATGTAAAATATTATTCTGGCCACCTCCTTCAAGCAATAAATAATCGTCATTAGCATTCAAAGTATTGTCTCTGAATACATTGTAATATGATGAATCAAATTTAGCTGCACCATCGTCGTTTGATTTAAATGTGTTATTATGTATCGAATTATTACCCGAAGCAACTACAAGAACTGAATATTCTGAATTATATTCTAAATCATTATCGTATATTTCATTATCTGATGAACTATTAGTTATCGTTATTCCATATGCTGAATTATTATGGATGTAATTATCTCTAATTGTTATTTCTTCAGAAACATCCAATTGTATGGCTGCAGTAGTTCCATCTGTAATTTCATTGTTATTTGCTCTACTATCTTCAGAAGTTGAGAACCTTATTGACACAGCATTTTCAGAGAAAGTATTTTGGCTTACGATATTGTTGTCTCCCTCAATAATTACACCGAAATTACTATCTACAATCGTACTCGAAGATATTTCATTGAAATCTCCTGTTGAAAAATAAGAAACATAATTATCAGCAAATCTTAGATTTGTAAATACACTATCTCCTTCACTAATAGAAATTCCATAGCTGCTAGAACCGCTACCAACTACTGTCAAATCTTCAATTAATACTTCATCAACAGTAACGGTGATTACATTACCTGAATAACTACCATTAATTATCGTAGCTGAAGTTCCATTTCCTGTAAGTGTCAATTCCTTGTTGAGAACTACATTCTCATAATATGTTCCTGCCCAAATGAGTAAGGTATCTCCATTAGATGCGGCATTAATTGCACCATTAATTGAGTAGAACATTTGATCACTATCATCATTCTTAACTCTGAAATCATCTACCTTAATTACTATATCATTATTGATATTGTAAGTATCTGAAGAAATCCAATCTGAATAACGTGCATTGACTGTGGTTGTAACTGAAGTTGGTGTTGAACTTCCATTATATTGTGATATAGCAACTAAGAACTCTGATATTTGACCTGTCTCATTTGTCCTAGAATCACTACCTCCAAAGTATACGGTTGAGTAAACTACCAAATTATCTTGTTTTATCTCTAAATCAACGTTTGATAAGGCATTACTTGAATTATCTGTAACATCAACATCTATGTAGACTTTAATCCACATATTGGAGTCCTCATTAACATTAATATCCGAGAACGTATCGTTGTAGGAAACAGTATCGTATGAATCACTTAGACTGATATCATATGCATCTGAATCATCAAATATATTATTGAATAGATTATTATCGTGTGCACTGTTGTAGATAAAAATTCCAATGTTGTTATCATCAAACGTATTGTCACTTACAATGTTGTTATAGGATTCAGTTCCGCTAAGCCTTATTCCATATTCATTATCCTCAATAATGTTGTCTCTAAATATGTTATTACTGCTACCAGATGACCATCCAGTGTCACAATTGTCAAAGGTATTACCGATAATCTGGGCACCTCCATTATCATCAGAAGATGCTTGATATATACAGGAATTATCCGAGCTACCATTGCGGAATTCGTTATCAATTACATGCAACCCTGAAGTGCCTTTAGAGTAAATTCCATAACCATTAAAACCATCGATGTCAAATATACTGTCCCTGACTATCAAATCTTGGGCCTCTTCAAGATAAAGGTCGTTGATATTATCTATAAATTTGACATTCCATATCTGAACATCCTCTGAGTCATAGACTGCAATTCCGGCCTCGTCACCAGATATAACTGTCATATTCTTGATTATTACATTATCTTCCTCTATCTTAATGGCATCTTCTGTGTAAGTTCCATTGATTACAGTAGATGTTCCATTGCCGATAATAGTGACTTCTTCAGTAACTTCAATATTCTCATAATAAGTTCCATTCCAGGCTCTTATTGTATCTCCTTCATTTGCGTTATCAATAGCTGTTTGGATATGATATGTCAAAATTCCAGTTCTACTATTTTGAACTCTTAAATCAGGAACTGTTATCTGTATTGTACTGCTTGAATCAAAGGATGTTGTCTCAACCCAATCATAGTATCTTGCTGAAACATAAGTTGGTATTGAAGTTGAAGTTGAGCTACCATCGTATATTTTATTGTCAATCAAGAAAGTTGAAATAGTTCCAGATGAATCTGTTTTAGAATCACTACCTCCAAAGTATGAAGTAGCATATTTCTGAACATCATTTTCCATTACTTTGATGTCAATACCACTCATGTTCTCTCCAGAAGCATCATTTACGTCTAATACGAAATATTCCCTAATTACAAGTGATGATTCTGAGTTAACGTATATTGTATCAAATTCAGTATTGACTGCATAATTACCTGTAGAACCTGTATCTGAAATAGATACATCATAATCATCATTATCTGTTATAGTATTGTTCCAAAGTTTCCAATTCGTTGAATTCTTTGTTATTCGAATACCATATTTCTCATTATCACTTATTTGGTTACTAATAACTGAAATATCAGTTGGTCCCTGACCTCCCCAAGTATGTATTCCATGTTTATTGTCCTTAATTGTATTATTCAATATTCTAATATTTTGTACTGAAGAGCCCTCTATCCAAATTCCGGCCCCACTATCACTAGAATCTGTTCCAGAAGAACCTGTAATGGTATTGAAAGAAATTCTAATATTTGAAGCGCGGTCAATATAGACACCTCTAGCTCCACTATCTTCTATGGTATTGTTATATATGAATGAATCAGAACCACCTTGATTGAAATACAACCCATGATATCCATTATCTGATATTGTAGAATTCATCAAAGTAAATGTAGTTCCTTTCACAACTAAACCTTCTCTATTTTGATTTTTGATAATTATATTAGATACTATGTTAGAAGATCCTGATGTATACAGACCTCGGTAACCATAATCAATAATTAAATTTGAAATCTTAATATCACTTCCACTCAAATGAATTCCACTTTTAGTATTTGTACTATTTCCCCCACCTTCTACTGTGAAATAGCTTAATTCAACATCATTCGCCGTTACTTTAATCGTATTGTCTGTAAAAGTACCATTAACTGTTGTATTAGCAGTTCCATTACCAATTATTGTTAATTCTTCATCAATCTCAATATTTTCATAATAGGTCCAGGCCCAAATATGCAATGTATCTCCTGCCGAAGCATTATCAATTGCATCTTGAAGCTTGTAATAATCTGTACTTGTATCTGTATTTCTAACAAGTCCTTTAGTCCAGAAAGATGGAACATCAACAG
>CAZTKG010000013.1:0-4565 GCA_964613815.1 uncultured Gammaproteobacteria bacterium | reverse complement strand
CAGCCATATTTTCTGCGCCATGATGCCAGATCGTATACGCCGGTAACTCAAACCACGAATTTTGTGGACCGCATCCAGAGGCATTGCCGGCCTCATTCGACTGAAGATGTTGTGGTCCCGTGGTAACACCTGGGTTATAACAAAAACCGGAGTTCATGGATATACCAACGCCATTCAATAGAATGCCGTCAAAGTAGTAGGTGGGTGGATTTCTCGGCGTATCCGTAGGCGTATTGGTCCGGACTGGGTCCACAGGAATATAGGTGACCTCAATGTCCGAATGGTCGATCGCTTTTACCCACCCATCACCGCCGGGGCCGGTGACCGCCACGCCGAAATCATGATTCGGAATCATGTTCGATATCATTCTGCAATGGGTGGCAAGCTCCGGATCGTTGGTCAATGTCACGTTATCATAGTCGTAGGCGCTAGCATTCCAGTTGCTCGCTATGACCAGATCGATATGCACGTCACTGACGGCGTCGGTAATGCCATTCGATAGGTCCGAAATCAAACTCGATCCGTAATCACCATCGTTTGCATCCGTCGCGTAACATCTGCAGTCAGGGTTTCTATTTATAAGTACCGCATCAAAAAATTGCCCATTCATATCCGGATTGCTACTGTATATTGATGTATCGGGTGGCGTAATTGACGTATCGGGTGGCGTGATTGACGCGTCGGGTGGAGTGATTGCACTATCATTACAAGAAAACAGTGTTAGAAGAATTGCCATGCACAATAGAAAAATTGGTGTCTTTTTCATCCTCATTATCCTTTTATTAAAGATTTTCCATATTAGACACTAAATAAATAAAAAAAGTAAAAAAAATATCATTACGATGTGTGTGTCGCTAGTCCTAAATGTCTATAAACAAAAAACTCCTCGAATCATAAATTTTAGACCAATGCAATACATTCTATTGAAATGTGTAATTCCTTGAGCGGTAGGCCAACAACTGGTGTAGACCTGGCCGGTGGATTGTTTGGAAAGAATTTTGTATAAAGTTCATTTAATTTGGCAAAATTATTTGCATCACAAAGCCAAACTGTTGTTTTCACAACCTTGCTCATGCTGCTGCCGGACGCTTCAAGCAATAAAGATAGATTTTGAAATGCCTGGCGAGCTTGAGATTCAAAATCATCCCCTGCAAGTTTACCTGTGTTGTAATCAATGCCGGGCTGGCCTGCGACATAAAGAACTTCACCGGCCCGCACAACATGCGAATAAGGCGTGTTTGGTGCTTTAACGCTTGAAATATCTGGAATTTCATGTATTGTGTTCATATTAGACTCCTTGGAATTGCTTAACTAAGACAATTTTACATTACACAAGTCCTAAATGTCTATAAACAAAAAACCCCACGAATAGGCGGGGCTTGATGTTATATGTGTATAATTAAGAAAAATATATCAGTATTAATCAACCAATATGTTTTTTCAAAAACTTTTCCATTTCCCTATAAAAGTCAAAGTTATTTTCCTGATTATAAAAACCATGTCCTTCGTTTTCTTTCACCATATAAGGAACATCAATTCCACGGGCTTTTAAAGCTTCTACTATCTGATCAGATTCTGACTTTTTTACCCTTGGATCATTTGCACCTTGTGCGATAAATAATGGGACCTTTATCTTATCCACATGTAATAGAGGTGATGAAGATGCGAGTAATTCTTTATCTTTTTCTGGATGACCAACCATCTCATACAACATGCTTCTATATAGTTCCCAATAAGGTGGAATAGTCTCCATAAAAGTAAACAAACTTGATACACCAACATAGTCAACACCACATGCATATAAATCTGGAGTAAATATCAATCCAGCTAACGTTGCATAACCTCCATAAGACGCTCCGTAAATTGCAATTCGATCAGGATCTGCAATACCTTCATCGATGAGCCAGTTTACCCCATCAGTAATATCATCTTGCATGGACTTACCCCATTCTTTGAAACTAATTTCCCAAAATTCCCTTCCGTATCCAGTACTACCTCTAAAATTCATTTGAAAAACTGCAAATCCTCTATTCGCTAAGAATTGAATCTCTGATCTGTACCCCCATGTGTCTCTTGCCCAAGGTCCACCATGAGGATTTACCACAACTGGCAAATTTTTTCCATCGCTACCAACAGGTAGTGTTAAATATCCATGTATAGTTAATCCGTCTCTGGATTTATATTTTATTGGTATCATTTCAGCCATATGGTTTTCATTTAACCATGGGCTGATCTTTCCTAAATCAGTTAGTTTATTCTTTTCAACATCATAATGATAATACGTCCCTCTAGATCTATCGCTGTATGTAATAATGATAGCCTTGGTCTCATCTTTTGAAAAACTAGTAATACCAACCTCATATCCAGGCAGTTGCGATTCTAGTTTATGTTGAATACCCCCTCTCCAATCATCAAAAAAGACCATATCACTTTTTGCGACCGTGAAATTAACACCTGTGAGAACCTTTCTCTTTTTTGAATACATTAAGCCACTTACGTCTACTTGGTCGTGCTCAAAAATCAATTCACCTTCTTCAGCATTATCAATATTAAACTCAAATATGGCAGATTTATCTCTACCCCTATTTGATGCAACATATAAATTTTTGTTATCGAAAGTAAAAAATAAAGGTGAAACACTGACTTTAAAATCAGTCGTCAAAATTGCTTTGAAATTCTCAGACTCAGAATTTCTGTAAAGCAGACTTGTATTAACTCCATCACTCGTGAAAGCAACTCTTAATTTTCCATCGTGATCTGTCATCCACCCTGAGATATTTCCTGGATTTTCAGCTATCATTTCCATTGTACCATTGTTAACATTTACCCTGTAAGGGTCATGTATTTGTGGATTACGTTTATTTAATCCAATAATTATATGATTGGGGTCATCTTCTAAGTCATCAATAATTCTAGCTTGAATATTTTCAAACGGTGTTAAATCTCGTTCATTTGATCCATCAATATTCACTGCATAAAAATGTATATTCTCATCACCGCCATCATCTTTTATATAACCAATTCTTTCATCAGTTAACCAAGCAAATCCATAAATTCCGCGTTCTTCAGATGAGGTCAAACGTGTTTCATTTTTAGTTTTGATATCCATAACATATACATTCATCCTCGTTTTCCAAGGTCTCATGTATGCAATATGATCACCATTTGGGGAAATTTTAAAAGAAGATTTTTCAGGTTTACGAAAAAAATCCTCCATCGGAATTATAGGTGCTGTTTTATTCATTTGGTTGTTACATCCTATGAAAAATATTGATAAGAAAATTGTTATAAACTTTAACATATATTTATTCCCCCTACATTTTATGGTAACAATTAAAGGTCGAGAATCTAATTTATTTAAATCATTCTATAATAATATTTTTTCACTCTTCTTCAATTTGTGTAAGAATCAAACCTACACCAATTGAAATTCCTACACCTATACCTAATGCTATATTATCCAAAACCGCACCTATGGAAACTCCTATTCCAATCTTATTAAATGGTATCTATTCCATCTACCCATCATCCCACAAAAAAACCATTTTATAGTTTAGTTTACTTCAATAGCACCATCTTCTTAGTCTGCCAAGTTCATTTTATGATCATCATTTTTTCTACTTTTGTATAGGCATTCTTACCAGTAATAGCATTTTCTACAGTTAAGCGGTAAAAATAGACACCACTTGCCATCTGGAAACCCTTACTATTCTTACCATTCCACATCGTATAATGATGTCCTGGCGCCTTGACGCTACTTTCCAAAGTCATAAGCTTTCGCCCCATAATATCAAATATTTGCAGATTCACTATTGACCATGCTTTAAGATCATAGGCAATAGTCGTTACAGGGTTAAATGGATTAGGATAATTATCATAGAGTCGATATTCATCAGGAAAAGTTAATTCATAATTTTCATCATCAATGACTGTACTGAAACTATTTGACATAATTGAAACCATTTCACCAGTAGATAATATTCCAGTAACATCCCATTCAAATTCTCCCTGTAATACTTTAGCCTCGACAAGCATATCCAATATTTCATCTTTACTAATGTTAACGCTATTATTATTGACCTCGGTCTCAATGTAAAGAGTGTCTATTGATCTGCCACCATTACTTGCGTATGGAAGTCCGATTTGTAGAAGATAGGAATTGATATTATAATCCATTTCATGCGTCAGACGCCATTGGAATAGAATACTATCACCAGGCGTACCCATAAGGACTATAGTGCTGTCATTCTGTGGCATTGTAAGTACAATGTTAACAGAGTCCAGGCTGGGTGTGAAAGAGAGGCTGGGCCATAATTCGAAATATGCTTGAGATCTAATTTCTCCAGCTTCATAGCTGTGAAAAGTAACATGATCATTTGGGTTCAAGGGTGCCAAGGCAAAAGAATGCTTTCCTGATTCAGTAATGAAACTGCTCATATCCAGGGATACAACTGACTCTTCTTCTAGGGACAAAAGCGTATCTAACGGTATGCCAAGAGTATGATCAATGATACCAATATTCTTTTCATCATTTTTTTCACCCCAATCAGGATAATCATGTTTGT
>CAZTKG010000012.1:0-5019 GCA_964613815.1 uncultured Gammaproteobacteria bacterium | reverse complement strand
AAATGACAACTCACATGGTAATTCACTGTACCAATTTCATTTTCGAAATTTGTATTGAGGTTTCCTTGTTTATGGAGATAAACCAGGTACTCCGAAATATCAAAGGTATTTTCTGATATTGATTTAATTTTTTCATTCATTTCCAAATAATCCGGATATTCCTTTTTCAAGGTTAAACTACATGTAGGCGGTCCGGTAACCACTATTTTGTACCCATCCTTCACCCACTGACTCAATTCATCCACATTGGAGCGGGCCTGTTTTTCAAACCCTTTAAAATCACCGGGACTTAAATAAGGTGCACCGCAACACTGCTGTTCTGGATAAATGCATTCAACACCATTAAACTCTAAAATTTCAACAGAAGCTTTTCCTAATTCTACATCATGGGCATTGGTGAAACATGTTCCAAAAATAACCACTTTATCGATGGGATCAGATATACTGGATTCATGTGTTTTAAACCATTTTGAAAATGTATTTGTTTGAAATTTTGGAAGAATCCTGTGTCGGTGAAGCCCTATTAATTTTTCCATAAAAAATCGAACAATTCTAATTTTATTCGAAAAATTAATTAAAGGTCCAAATAATGAGCCCAACTTTCCGGCGAAATCCGTATCGGCTAAAAATTTATCGTTAAATTTCACGCCTCTTTCCCTTGTCCGGATTGCTTGAGCTCGGGTCATTAATTTGGGGAAATCTAGTTGAAATTCATGATCCTTCCCCGGTGTATAAGGGCAGACGGGGTCACATAATTTGCACTGGTAACATAGATCAACAATTTCCCATCGTTCTTTTTCAGTTAAGTCGGATACTTCACCGCGAAACTCTACTTCTATACTGGCATTCGATGCATGTTCACCTTCTGGGAGATCTAAAAAATCGCTTCTTTCAACTTCTTTACCAACCCGACCTTCTGCTTCTGCAATCTCACGCTTTCGTGATCCTGCATTATCAATAGAATTAAATAAAGATGGAAAAGATGGACATAGGTTGAAACAAAGTCGGCACCCCACACATACATCATAGATACGGTCCATTTCCTGATACAATGATCCTTTATCCCAGTACGTAGGATTGGTAATATCATAAATAGTATTTTGTGTATCGGAATGATTGAGCAATTAAAGTTACTCTTAAGTATTAAAGATTAAGCTGATTATCGGGTTCAAGAAAAGAACCCGATAATCAATCAACTGATTTATAAAGAATCGAGTGTTTGCTGGAATTTTCCAGCGTGGGATTTTTCAGCTCGTGCTAAAGTTTCAAACCATTCAGCAACTTCATCAAAACCTTCTTCTCTAGCTGTGGATGCAAACCCAGGATACATTTCTGTATACTCGTATGTCTCGCCGGCAACTGCAGCTTTTAGGTTTTCGGATGTTTCACCAATAGGCAATCCAGTACCAGGATCACCAGCTCCGCTCTTTTCCATAAATTCGAGATGACCAAAAGCATGGCCTGTTTCACCATCTGCTGTATTTTTAAATACACCAGCAGCCTCTGGATATCCTTCAATATCAGCCTGGCGAGCAAAATACAAATAGCGTCGGTTTGCCTGGGATTCTCCTGCAAATGCTGCTTTCAGATTCTCGTGTGTTTTAGTTCCTTCAAGTGACATAATTGACTCCTTTTGATTATTTATGTTTATTACATGTACCGATAATCGTCATTAGAACATCATCGGCATCAAACTTATATTGTTTCTTTATAGTATTACGAATTTGCTCATCAAATAATTGCACATCAATCAAATCACCACAAATTTTGCATTTCAGATGATCATGTGGCTCTCTATTCCAATCGTACCGTGCAATATTTCCGTCATATATGGTATTAATTAATTGTGCATCATCCAATTGTTTCAAATTTCGATAAACTGTACCTAAACTAATGTTAGGGATTTTTACCTTCGCCTTTTGGAAAATCCAATCAGCGGTTGGATGAGAATTTGTACCATATACAATTTTTTGAATAGCTTCTCTCTTATGACTATATCGCATAAGTAAGATTAAGTATAAATAGTAATAATTCCTATTATTGTTTATTTATTTCCTAAATCTATATAATTCAGTCGTAAATTTTATGAGATAAATACTAACTATTTAGCGAAGGAAATAATAATGGCAGAATATGTTTGTGATAACTGTGGTATGGGAGTTGTAGGTATGAACTGCGCAAAATGTGGCAAAGAATTAGTCCATGATCATATTAATAAAGATGATGGCTCAACAGTAGGCATTAGTAAATGTCCCGATGGTCACGGTCAAATAAAATCTCCTATGTGCTGTGGACACGATATGAACTGTACCATTTAACAGAATTTTAAGTCGTGGGGTAAGGGAATAATTCAGATAGTCCTTTTACACGACCATACTCATCTTTATATACAACGTGATCTCTATTGAATTGTGTATAATTTGTCAATCCTGCTGCTGCTGCTAATGAATTGAGACCATTACGTAGTGTGATAACATAATTAAGTACACGCCATTGCTTTTCATCAACAACTAGTGCTTTCTGATGATCTGGATCTGTTGTAGCAACACCCACTGGGCAGGTATTGGTATGGCATTTTTGTGCACCTATACATCCAACAGAAATCATCATTCCACGGGCAATATTAACTAAGTCCGCACCCATACCAAGTGCTATCGCAATACGATCTGGACTAAATAGCTTCCCACTGGCAAATACTTTAACCTTATCTCTCACGCCGTATTTATGCAACGCATTATCCAAGTATATTAAACCCGAATGCACAGGCAGACCCATCGTATCTGCCATTTCCTGGTAAGTCGCCCCAGATCCACCTTCACCTCCATCTACAGTAATTGCATCAGGTCCACGATCAGTCTTGGCCATAAATTCTACCAGTTTATCTGCAGAAGATGGACCGCCCATAACAATTTTAATCCCAATGGGTTTACCGCTCTCTTGTCGCATTTGATCAATGAAATCAAATAATGTCGGTATATCATGAAATTGATGATGGCGGTTTGGAGAATCCACGCTTTCCCATGGTGTAACACCTCGGATTTTGGCGATTTCAGGGGTCACTTTTGCACCTTCGACATGGCCGCCCCTAATTTTGGCTCCTTGCGCCAATTTTAATTCAAACATAGCCACTTGAGAATTAGCTGCTTTTTCCCGGAAATTATCCCAGCTAAAATTTCCATCCTGATCCCTCACGCCAAAAAGCCCTGGCCCAATTTGCATAATGACATCTCCACCCCCTAAAAGATGATAATCTGCCAATCCTCCTTCTCCTGTATGCACCCATGAACCGGTTGCATGCCCTAAACCAAGGCTAATAGCACTTATAGCATTGCCACCCAATGATCCAAAACTCATTGCACTCATTCCTAGCGGTCCTTTCACCCTCCAGGGGTTTTTACAATCTGGACCGATAATAATCGCATCTTTATCCTCTAAGGTCCAAGGGGATACATCAACGCCCTCCAAATGTTCCTTTCTTGAAAATAGGCCTTCCGAACCAACATAGCGTTGGGTCTTTATACGTGGGGTGATTTCGACAGACATTTCATTTTTCAGCTTAGGAAACATTGAATTTTTTAAGTATAGCCCAGGTAATTTGAAATCTCGTTTTGAACCAAAAGCTATCAGTGTCTTTAAATATTTTCCAGCTACTACAATATTCTGAAAATTCATTCTGCTAAATGGCTTTCCCTGATTATCACCATCAAACATATACTGTCTCATTTCAGGACCAAGCATTTCAAAAACATACCGAATCCGTCCAAGTAGCGGAAAATTACGTAGCACCGAATGCTGCTTCTGATTTTTATCCTTAAAATACAGTAACAGCAAAACAAAGGGTGGTATAGTAATAACGACTACAAATAAGATTAGTAAAATGGTGATTGTAACTTCTTGAAACATGATCTATTCTACCTCATTTTCATCATTTAACGATTAAAATAGGACACTTGCAAGTCTCCATAACATTCAATGGTTTGCTTCCTTTGAAGAACTTCAATAATGGATTTTGTGTTGACGAACCCATCACAAGGATATGATTTTCACCAGCTATTTCATTAATCACCTGTACTGGATCTCCTACTAAATATTGATGTCCAAACGAAATGTTTGAACGACGCAAAATTTTCTTGGCCCAATTGGCCGCATTAGTATAACCATCACCAAATTCATTAATTTTACTGACCGTTATCATTTCTACCGGAACGTTGAAAGCTTGCGATACACGTATACCGTATTTTATCGCTTTGCGCGTATTAGGAGAATCATCAACTGCAATTAATATTTTATATTTTTGATTCAAATTATATTTATTTACCACAAAAATAGAGCTATCAATATATTGGATAAGATCATGGGCCATCCGCCGCTTTTGACTACCGCCGATTATGGTGACATCATAATGATATTTTTGAACTTCATCCTTTAGCTCCCCAATTATATCACCATTTCTAAGTATCAGATTGACATTATCACAGATAGTCCCCTTTAAATAAACCTCACTACGGTTTTCTCCAGTATCAATTAAAGTGTTTTTTGGAAAACCAGCTTCAATGTCATTACTTTCAATAAATTTTTTATTCGCAAGATAATCGAAAGCCCATTCTAACACATCAACACCTGGGCGATCAAAATCCCAATTTTCTATGCGTTCATGGGCCAATCCGACATCTTTCGCACTAAATTCATTGATTTTCTCACCCACGTCCACAATCGTTGTAGGCGCCTTGAATGCACGGGCAATATTCATTCCAACGCTTAAGGTCGGACCAGAATATTCTTTACTACTAACTGCAATTAGAATTTTCATATTAGCAACGGCCAATAAAAATATGAAACCATGAACAGCAGTACAATAGATATGAGGAACAGTTTCCAACCTGCTTTCAAATAGTCGCTGGAAGTGACTAAACCTGTAGAATGTATAATCATGCAGGTAGGTGAAGCTACAATTGTTAAATAGGAAAAAGCGGAAGCAATCGAGGTCGAAATACCGATAATTAAAGGATCGCCACCCAT
>CAZTKG010000011.1:0-5073 GCA_964613815.1 uncultured Gammaproteobacteria bacterium | reverse complement strand
CTCGACCTCATCGAGGAGCACGCCGACCGCATCCTGGCCGAGGTCGGCATCGAGATCTGGGGAGACGACGAGGCGATCGAGCTGTTCCGACACGCCGGCGCCTCCGTCGACGGCCAGCGCCTCCGCTTCGACCCCGGCCTGGTGAAGGCCATCGTCATCGCCACGACGCCCCGGCAGTTCGTCCAGCACGCCCGCGACCCGGAACGGTCCGTCACCATCGGCGGGGACCACACCGTGTTCGCACCCGGCTACGGCATGCCCTTCGTCCGCGACCTGGACGACGGCCGCCGCTACGGCACCATGGCCGACTTCGAACGCCTCGTGAAGCTCAACCACACCCTCGAGTACACCCACCACTCCGGCCTCGTGATCTGCGAGCCCACCGACGTGCCGGTCAACAAGCGGCACCTCGACATGGTCGCCACCCACCTGCGGTACTCGTCCAAGCCGCTGCTGGGCGCCATCACCGCCCCTGAGCGGGCACTCGACTCCATCGAGATGGCCCGCATCGTGTTCGGCGCCGACCGGCTCGAGCAGGACTGCGTGATCATGGGCAACATCAACGTGAACTCGCCGCTCGTCTACGACGGCCAGGTCACGCAGGTGATCCGCCACTACGCCGCCGCCAACCAGGGCATGGTCATCTGCCCGTTCATCCTGGGCGGCGCCATGGGCCCCGTCACCCCGGCCGGTGCCGTCGCCCAGGCCCACGCCGAGGCCATGGTCGGGGTGGCCCTCACCCAGCTGGTCCGGCCCGGCGCCCCGGCCATCTACGGCAACTTCCTCACCACCATGTCACTGCGCTCCGGCGCCCCGACCTTCGGCACGCCCGAGGCCGGCCTCGCCTACTACGCCGTCGGGCAGCTGGCCCGGCGCCTCGGCGTGCCGCTGCGCTGCGGCGGCTCGTTCACCGCCTCCAAGCTGCCCGACGCCCAGGCGGCCTGCGAGAGCGCCAACTCGCTGCTCACCGCCATGCTGGCCGGCGCCAACTTCGTGCTCCACGCCGCCGGCTGGCTCGAGGGCGGCCTCGTCATGGACTACGAGAAGCTGGTGCTCGACAACGACCGCCTCGGCATGCTCCACCACCTGCTCCGCGGCATGGCGCTCGACGACAACGCCTTCGCCATGGACGGCTTCCACGAGGTCGGGCCCGGCAGCCACTTCCTCGGCTCCGCCCACACGCTGGCCAACTACGAGACCGCCTACTACGAGCCCACGTTCGGCGACTCGTCGTCGTGGGAGCAGTGGGAGGACGAGGGTGCGC
Source organism: uncultured Gammaproteobacteria bacterium (assembly GCA_964613815.1). GTDB lineage: Bacteria > Patescibacteriota > Patescibacteriia > UBA9934 > UBA9934 > CAZTKG01. Next base: position 3,809 of record CAZTKG010000011.1, on the reverse strand, counting down.
TGGACGCCCGCCAGCGGGCCAACGCCGACTGGAAGCGGCGCCTCGCCGACTACGAGCAGCCACCCCTGCCCGCCGGCGTGGACGAGGCGCTCGACGAGTTCATCGCCAAGAAGAAGACCGCCACCGACGACGCCTGGTACTAGGCGCCCGACGTCCACGAGACCCCCGGGAGACCACAACCATGAGAACCGACGTCGACGTCGCCGTCATCGGCGGCGGCGTCACCGGCGTGAGCGTCCTGTACCACCTCGCCAAGCTGGGCATGCCCAACTGCCTGCTCATCGAGCGCTCGGAACTGACCGCCGGGTCGACCTGGCACGCCGCCGGGGTGATCCACACCGTCAACTCCGACCCGAACATCGCCGCCATGCAGGCGTACACGCTCGCCCTCTACGACGAGATCGAGGAGTTGTCGGGCGTGTCCTGTGGCATGCACCGGCCGGGCGGGATCTACCTGGCCTCCACCCCGGAGCGGCTGGACTACCTGCGGCTCGAACGGGCCAAGGCGCGCTACATGGGCATGGAGGCCGACTTCATCTCCATGGACGAGGTGAAGCGGCTCAACCCGCTCATCAACACCGACGAGTACCTCGGCGCCCTGTTCGAACCGGCCGACGGCCACGTCGACCCGTCGGGCGTCACCAACGCCTACGCCCAGTCGGCGATCCACCACGGCGCCGAGATCGTCCGCAACAACCCGGTCCACGACCTGGTCCAGCGGCCCGACGGCTCCTGGGACGTCCACACCGAGAAGGGGACCGTCCACGCCGAGGTGGTCATCAACGCCGGCGGCCTGTGGGCCCGCGAGGTCGGCCGCATGGTCGGCGCCGAACACCCGCTGCTCCCGATGGAGCACCAGTACGTGATCACCGAGGAACTGGCCGACATCGCCGACCACGGCACCGAGATCGCCGTGACCATCGACTACGAGGGCAACGCCTACACCCGCCAGGAGGGCAACGCCCTGCTGATCGGCACCTACGAGGAGGCCGGCAAGCCGTGGTCGGCCGACACCACCCCCCTGGACTTCGGGATGCGGCTCCTCACCCCCGACCTGGACCGGTTCGTGGACCGCATCGAGGTGGCGCACCAGCGCATGCCCGCCCTCGCCACCGCCGGCATCGCCCGGGTGGTCAACGGGCCGTTCACCTTCGCCCCGGACGGCAACCCGCTCATCGGCCCGGTGCCCGGCATCCCCAACTACTGGGTGGCGTGCGCCGTGATGGCCGGCTTCTGCCAGGCCGGCGGGGTCGGGCTGTGCCTGGCGCAGTGGCTCATCGACGGCGAACCCGAGATGGACGTCTATGCCATGGACGTCGGACGCTTCGGCGGCTTCGCCTCCAAGGACTACACGTACCTCAAGTCGCAGGAGAACTACCGGCGGCGCTTCATGATCACCTACCCCAACGAGGAGCTGCCGGCCGCCCGACCGTGGCGCACCACGCCCTCCTACGACGCCCTCGACGCACAGGGCGCCGTGTGGGGCGTCTCGTTCGGCCTCGAGCACGCCCTCTGGTTCGCCCCCGACGGGGTCGAACCGGTCGAGACGCCGACCTTCCGGCGGTCGAACGCCTTCGCGCACGTCGCCGAGGAGATTCGTGCGGTGCGCGAGCGGGTCGGCCTGCTCGAGATCGCCAACTTCGCCAAGTACGAGGTGTCCGGCCCGGGCGCCGAGGCGTTCCTCGACGACATCGTCGCCAACCACCTGCCGAAGCGGGGCCGCCTGGCCCTCACCCCGATCCTGACGCCCGCCGGCCGCCTCGCCGCCGACCTCACCGTCGGCCGCCTCGACGACGACCGGTTCCTGCTGTTCGGGTCGGGCTCGATGCCGGCGATCACGATGCGGCTGTTCCTGCAACGCCGCTTCCAACTGGGCCTCTCCGAGGACGAGGTGGCGATCACGGACCGCAGCGAGGACCTGCTGGGCTGGAGCATCTCCGGGCCCGACTCGCGGGAGCTGCTGGGCCGCCTCACCGACGCCGACGTGTCCAACCACGGGCTCCGATTCCGCGACCTGCGCGAACTCGAGGTCGGCGGCGTGCCCACGATCGCGGCGCGGCTGTCGTTCACCGGTGAGCTGGGCTACGAGCTCTACTGCACCACCGAGCACCACGAGGCCCTGCGCGCCGGCATCGTCGCGGCCGGCCACGACCTCGACCTGCGGATGATCGGCGGGCGGGCGTTCCTGTCGATGCGGTTCGACAAGGGGTTCGGCGTCTGGAACCTGGAGTTCCGCCCCGACTTCACCCCCGGCGAGGCCGGGATGTCGCCGTTCGTCAAGGTCGACAAGATCGCCGACTTCATCGGGAAGGACGCCGCCCGGGCCGAGCTCGAACGTGGCCCCGAGCGACGGCTGGTCACCCTGGTACTGGACGCCGACACCGCCTTCGCCGGCGACCCGGAGGGCGGCGACGTGGCCGACGCCATCCACGACGAGCCGGTGTTCCACGGCGGCGAATGCGTCGGGTTCGTCACCTCCGGCGGCTACGCCCACCACTCACGGGCCAGCGTCGCCCTGGCCTACGTGCCGGCCCGCCTGGCCGACGACGAGGCCGCCCACGGCGGCTTCGAGGTCGAGGTCCTGGGCCGCATGGTTTCCGCGCGGCTGGCGCCGGAGCCCCTGTACGATCCCGCCGGCGAACGGATGCGTGGCTGAGGCCTGCCGGGCGCCAGGTTTCCCCAAGGTTCCCCCTGGTGCGGCCTTCCACGGTCGTCTGAATCATCCGAGGTTCCCCATGAGCAACACACCCGACGACCGAGCCCGGTACGACGCCATCATCGTCGGCGCCGGGGTGATCGGCGCCGCCGTCGCCTTCGAGCTGTCGAAGAAGGGCTACCGCACCCTCAACCTGGACAAGTTGCCCGCCGCCGGGTACGGCTCCACCTCCAACTCGTGCGCCATCGTGCGCGCCCACTATTCGACGTTCGACGGCGTGGCCATGGCCTACGAGGGCTTCTCGTACTGGAAGGACTGGGCCGGCTACCTCGACGCCGAGGACGAGCGCGGCCACGCCCTCTACATGCAGTGCGGCACCGTGCTGTTCATGCTCGAGGGCGGCCACCACGAGAAGGTGCTGCCGCTGTTCGACGAGGTCGGCGTCCCCTACGAGGTGTGGGACAACGACACGCTCGCCGAGCGCGTCCCGTTCTTCGAGCACGGCACCCACGGGGAGCCCTGCCGCCCCGAGGACGACCGCTTCTGGGCCGAGCCCGAGGGCGAGCTGGTCGGCGCCCTGTTCACCCCCGACTCCGGCTACGTCTCCGACCCGCAGCTGGCCACGCACAACCTGCAGCGGGCCGCCGAGAACGTGGGCGGCGAGTTCCGCTTCAACGTCGAAGTCGCCGACGTCCGCCGGGCCGACGGCCGGGTCGCCGGCGTCACCCTGTCGGACGGCACCGAGATCGACGCCCCGGTCGTCGTCAACGTGGCCGGTCCGCACTCGTTCGTGATCAACCGGATGGCGGGCGTCTACGACTCGATGAACATCAAGACGAGGGCGCTGCGCCACGAGGTGCACCACGTCCCGTCGCCGTCCGGCATCGACTACGAGAAGCAGGGCCTGCACACCTCCGACTCGGACCTGGCCATCTACGTGCGGCCCGAGTCGGGCAACAACATCCTGATCGGCTCCGAGGACCCGGCCTGCGACCCGCAGGTGTGGGTCGAGGACCCCGACGACTTCGACGACGTCGTGTCGGACGAGCAGTGGAACGCCCAGGTGCTGCGCCTGGCCCGCCGGATGCCGAGCCTCGGCGTGCCCAACGAGAAGAAGGGCATCGTTGACCTCTACGACGTGTCCGACGACTGG
>CAZTKG010000010.1:0-6007 GCA_964613815.1 uncultured Gammaproteobacteria bacterium | reverse complement strand
ACTCGAACCCCCGACACGTGGATTATGATTCCACTGCTCTAACCAACTGAGCTACTCCGCCATATTATTATTTGATTCAGAATTAGGCCCGCAAAATTACCGGCAACTCTCGGTAAATCCAAATGCTTCACTAATCTTGGATAGGAAGTTAAATTTAGGGTAATTTCTGCCCGCTAGTCCGGTATATTCCAATGAGATTATCTTTCACACTGTTTTACTTACTAGTCTACGGTCTACTTGGCCAAAATATAACCTTTTTACCAACCTCTTTTGATATGGATGTACATCAATTCCGAGAGGCTAATGGAAATACAGAAGCAGTTGTAAACCTTACGGTTCCAAAAACATTATTTAACTGGAGGGAGAATGGGGAAAATTATGAATTTGAAGGTGTGATAGATGTACGTGTTTTTATCAATGGTAACATTGCAGCACAAGATGTATTTCATATTCGAGAATCGGTAATTGATCGGCCAGGTCCTACAGAAAGACAGGTAAGGATGGTAGAGCAGTCGAGGTTTGTATTAACGAAAGGTAGCGCTGTCTTCAGTGTTGCAATTACCGACTTAGCATCGAATGAAGTGCATAAGGTAACAAAAAATGTGATTATCCGAACTATCGATGACAGCTATTTGACAACCAGCGATTTATTACTCTGTACATTCCTTAAAAGTGAGCGACTCATGGATGAAAACAGTATCAATCGCAATGGTTATATGATAACACCCAATCCCAGTAGTGTTTTTAGACTAGAAAAACCAATGTTTTATGCTTACAGCGAAGTTTATGGTTTACAGGATGATGGTGGTACGTATACTGTAAATTATATTTTATTTAATCGTAGTGGTAAGGAAGTATTTCGACGTGGGCCATTTGTAAGAATAAAACATGGCGAATCAAGTGTTGAGACAATGGGATTCAGCATGATGGGATTGTTAGCTGGTAGATATAGGCTACGTCTTGAAGTTGTTGATAATCAATCAGATCAAAATACGTTTATGGATCAGGAATTTATCATAGTAAAGGAACTGTCTACTAATTTTAACAATGATTTTACGATGAAACTCGACGCAATGGAAAACGATGAATTACAAGATTTTATAGATATTGTTGGATATTTCATGAGCGAATCGGAATTTCAAACACTTATGAAGGAAAATAGGGGTGATCGGATTATGAAATTAGTCGATTATTTTGAAAACCATGATCCTGATAGAAAAACAAAAGAAAATGAATTTTATAATCAAATTTACACGCGCCTCGCTCTCGCCGAAAAACAATTCTCAAATCGAAACCTTTCTGGTAGAAAAACTGACCGTGGTCGCGTGTTAATTCGTTTTGGTCGACCAACAAATATAGAAACCTATCCAGCTAACAAAAATAGATACAGTTATGAAATATGGCATTATGATGATTCAGATGATGGATTTATTTTTGTTTTCATCAATAATGATGCCGTAAGTATGTTTGAACAGATTCATTCGAATCATCCAGATGAATTTCAAAACTATGGCTGGAAGGATATGGTAGTCCGCGAATCAACGAATTTAATTAATTTCTAAAATTAAAAGTCAAATAGGAGAATAAAAATATGTATAAATCTGTTGATAATTTTATGAAAAATGTCAAATCACGCACTTCAGGTGAAGATGAATTTCATCAGGCAGTTCACGAGGTGTTTTCATCTATTTGGGAATTTTTACAAGACCGTCCAGAATACATGCATGCAGGAATTCCAGATCGCATTGTAGAACCGGAACGGGTAATTATGTTTCGTGTGCCCTGGCGTGACGATCGAGGTATGACTCAAGTGAATCGTGGCTATCGTGTAGAATTTAACTCTGCCATTGGGCCATACAAAGGCGGGCTACGGTTTCACGCTTCCGTAAATCTAAGCATATTAAAATTCCTGGGTTTTGAACAGGTATTTAAAAATAGTTTAACCACTCTACCAATGGGTGGTGGTAAAGGAGGGTCTGATTTTGATCCCAAGGGAAAATCAGATAATGAAGTGATGAGTTTTACGCAATCGTTCATGTCAGAACTTTTTCGTCATATCGGACCTAATACGGATGTACCAGCAGGTGACATTGGAGTTGGCGGTCGAGAGATAGGGTATTTATTTGGACAATATAAACGTCTGCGCAACGAATTCAGCGGTGTATTAACAGGAAAAGGATTGAACTGGGGTGGAAGTCTTATACGACCAGAGGCCACTGGTTATGGTACCGTATATTTTGCTGAAGAAATGCTAAAACTTAAAGATGATTCATTCTCTGGGAAAACAGTGACTATATCCGGTTCAGGAAACGTGGCTCAATACGCTACTGAAAAAGTTATTCAACTTGGTGGTAAAGTTGTGTCTATATCTGACTCGAATGGTACAATACATGACTCCGATGGTATCGACGCAGAAAAATTGGCTTGGGTAATGGACCTAAAAAATATAAAAAGAGGTAGGATAAAAGATTACGCTGAAAAATTCGGATGTGAGTATCTTGAGGGGGAGCGACCCTGGTCAATTCCTTGTGATATTGCCTTACCTTGTGCAACACAAAATGAGATTAGCGAAAAAGATGCAAAAACTCTTGTTAAGAATGGCTGCAAGTGTGTTTCAGAAGGAGCCAATATGCCTTCCGATCCAGGAGCTATTGATGTATTTATTGCAAATAAATTACTATTTGGTCCAGGAAAAGCGGCGAATGCGGGAGGTGTAGCGGTATCTGGATTAGAAATGAGCCAAAATAATATACGCTTGTCCTGGACAAGAGAAGAAGTGGACCAGCGTTTACATCAAATAATGAAAGATATTCATAAACAGTGTAATACGTATGGCAAAGAAGGTGATTATGTAAATTATATAAAAGGTGCCAATATAGGTGGCTTTATCAAAGTTGCAGATGCAATGATCGATCAGGGTGTTGTTTGATTATATACCACTAGTTTCCTGTTCATTCATTGGCTCTAGTTCTGGGACTTTTGGTTTAAGTATGACACCATTACCTGTTGTCCCATCAATTTTAATACGTAAGGGATGTTCCAAAACATAACAGGTAGTATAAGTTTTATCATCTATAATTGTTTGTTTAGTTAACCAACTAATATCAAATACATCTGTTTTTGAATTATGATCTACAGTGAAATAACCCAATCGCATACTGGTGACATTTTGAAAGAAATGACTGCCAAAAGAGGGATCAACTGGAAAATTTTTTTTCCCTAACTCGACTATAGCGCTGGCACCATTTATCTGTTCCCAATTTACTGGAACTCCCAGCCATGAATCTGCTGAGCCCCAGCGGCCAGGACCTATGAGTATATAAGAATGCTTTTTTATTAATTCTTGATTGAATGTATGTATTTCTTTTGCTATATCTTTTGTTATTGCTGGTTTAAATCGTTTAGGGTCTACGAAAACAATATGACGTACATTATCAATTAGGCCATCACCCAATGTAACTTTACTTCTGCAGAAAATTTCATTATTCGATTCTTCTTCTATATTTATAATTTCTCGTGATCCTCCCATAACCATAGGTTTTATTTGCAGCAATGCAAATTCAGGTTTCCTATTGGGATCATCGAATATATTTACGGCGAATTCGATTTCAACTTCACACCCTAATGCTTCTTTTCCCATAATTATAAGATCCTTTAAAATATCTACAAGTGGGAATTTGCCCCATTTTAATATTGGTGCAAATGTTGTAATCCTTGTTCCATCATAGGATAATGAATCTCTTATTACATTGTCTTCTTTTGAAATGATACTGCCAGACCACTTTAGTGAACCATCCATTTCAGCGATTTCCAGGTTATAAGATGATAAATTTTTCTCTTCCCCATTAATCAGTGGATGGTTTTTTGGAGTAAGATCCATTGCATAAAAGGAATTTTGTGAGCTTTCCAATGCTGCCTTAATGGAGTAATACTGTGGTAGTATTCCAGGGTATTTTGGTGAAAATCGCAGAGATTTTTCACCATTGGCAATGGTTCTTCCCAATCCTAGCGCTAAATGAACCACACCCTCATTTCGTTTCATGTATGATACGGGATAAAAATTAAAGCTTTGTGCGGTTCCACTAATAGAAGGATAGTATCTACCATTATAATTTTGTCCAACCATTTCCATTATTATCACTGCCATTTTTTCTTCTTCAATACGATGTACAGAACCACTTATAAGAGATTTGGGGTCCTGAAAAAAAGTGGAAGCATAAACGAGCTTAATAGCAATGATAATATCTTCCAATCGGTCCTTCAATTTCTTACGATTATTTGGCAGCATATAGGTGGCATACATTCCTGAAAGTGGTTGGTACTGGCTATCTTCGAGTAGGCTCGATGATCGTACGGCCAGTGGATACTTTACAGATTTAACAAAAACTTTAAGTGAGTTTTTTAATTCCTCATTTATATTTGAATTAAGAAATAATTTTGATATTTGTTTGTTTGTTTTTTTTGATAATGCATCCGACCATAGATTGTTTTCCTTCATGAATTCGTCAAAAGAATCGGTGCCAATAACGACAGCATGGGGAATATTAATTTCTATTCCATCATAGCGTTCACGAAAGTCAGATATACGAATCATTTTCTGAGCAAAAGCTAATCCACGGGCTTTTCCACCTAACGATCCTCCTGATATCTGAGTAAAACGTTTCGTATGATCAAATGTATCCCGTTGAATTTCTACTACCTGTCTTGCTTTCCGGTTTTTAATTGTATTTTCGATCAAATCAACTAAATAGGCCCTGTGTGCAGTTGAGTTTTTAAAATCGGCATGATTAAGTGGCCGTACCTGAGATGCAAGTCCCAAATATCCATGCGCGGCTAACCAATTTGAAAAGTGATTACTTTTAGCGTGGTATAGTAGCGATCCTTCCGGTACAGTTTGAATTGCATTAATGAGTTCAGGCAGATTAGATACAGTGATCAGCTCTTTTCCTTTTGGTGTACGAAATATGAGATCCCCAAAACCGAAATTTCTGACTACGAATTCACTAAGTTCCATTAATAAAGTTGGGGAATCCTTATAAAGGAAATGAGCTTGAACATCTTTAGCTAATTCAGCATTTTTTCTATGTTTTGATTGCAGCATAATTGGTATGCTAGGATCAATTGACCTTGCCCATCGTGCAAATTTTACACCAGCGTTTTTATCTAGTTTGCTGTTTTTTGAGAAACGGATATCAGAGATTATGCCTAGTGTACTCATCCTAAAGCGCTTAAAATAGCGCTCAGCTTCCTCATATGAAGTAGCTAGAAGTATTTTTGGACGACCGCGCATATGCAATAATTTTTCACGATCGCCAGCACTTTTGTCTACCATTTCTTTAACCTGGTAACTGATCTCTTTATAAATTATAGGCAGTATTAGAGAATAGTACCGTGGTGAATCTTCTATTAATATAATGCAGCGTACATCTGCTTTCTTAATATCTCTACGAATATTCATTGCATCTTCGAGCATCTTCACTATTGCTAATAATACATTTGCATTCCCTGACCATATGAATACACGATCTATAGCAGAATTTTCAAAATCTTCTGGTAATTGCTTTACTTCTGATTCATCAAAGGCTAATAGGATAACCGGTTTTTTTGGATAAGTTTCTTTAATCTTTGCACAAAATAGTACGGGATCCATATCTGCAATGCGCATCATCACAATTATCAAATCAAAGTCTTGGCGGGACAGCATTGTAAGTGCATCCGCAGCAGTAGAGGCTTGCCAGACTCGGGGCGCATTACTAAAATTCATCCCCATGTATTCGTGCGATATCTGTTCCGTTAATCGACCATCTTCTTCCAGGACAAAAGAATCATAGGGACTAGCTACAAGGAGGATCTCATGAATATGATGGAACATCAAATCCTGTAATGTCAGTTTGTCTGCGTGTGTGAATTGTATAGATTTCATAGAGAAAACTTATAACCCACCGGTAATAGAGACACGGAAAAACAAGGTATAACCAAGTTGATTTTTACATTTTTCAAATATCTT
>CAZTKG010000009.1:0-6972 GCA_964613815.1 uncultured Gammaproteobacteria bacterium | reverse complement strand
TCAGTCCACCGCACTCACCAGCGGGTCGGGTGACGACCAGGCATCGCGGACGGCCCGAGTCAGGCTGCGGCGGGTCAGCGGCGAGTGGACCGGATGCGTCCCCACCAGGAGCTCGTTGAGGGCGACCACCTTCGGCTTCGGCACCTCCACGACGATCGGCGTCGAAGGATGTCGACGCTTCAGTGCCCGGAGTACCGCTTGGTTGACCGGGTCGGAGATTCGTAGCGAGAAGAGGATCACGTCGGCCAGTTGGGCCGCCGGGCACTCCCCGTCGGCTACCAGCGGGCAACGCGACCCGGGATGGTCGTCGGGACCACCACAGCCCACCGCCTCGAAGCCGGCCTCCTCCAGCACCTGGACCATCGCGTCCCGGATCGCTCCGTCGGACTCCTCGACCAGGACTCGGGGGTCGGATCGCCACCGGCTGAACCGGGGCGCCTCGAACCGCCGATTGAACCTCATCCGCCGCAACACGTCACCCATCCCCCCCGTCGCCGGGCCCCGTCACGAGACCGTCAGCTCCGCGACCATCCCGGCCTCGCGGTGGCCGGGAATGCTGCAGTACAGGAGATACCGCCCGGGTTCCAGATGCACAGTCCCCTCGTCCTCGTCCCCCGGGTGGGCGACGAGCACGAAGCCGTCAACGCCCTCGATCTTCAGGTCGTGGTAGGTGGCTCCGTCGTTGCGGAGCCGCAGGAAGACCTCGGGTCCGGAGGTCACGCTGGCCGGCGTGTAGAAGAACTCGTCGGCCACCACCAGGCCGTCACCGCCGACGGCCGAACCTTCCGCTCCCCGGTCGTCGCCGGTGTCCGACACGGCGGCCAGCACGAGGAAGCCGACAGTCAGGACGGCGGCGAAGCCGATGAAGGCCGGGACGATGGCGAACTCCCACCCCAGGCGCCCGGCCGGAATGGCCCGGCTGCGACGAGATCGGCTCATGGGCGCCTTGGGCTGGGCGAGTCCTTCGCTGGCATGACACGACCGTAGGGAGGCGATGGGGCCGACGTTCAGGGTCGAAGGTCCCGATTCCGGCGACCGTTTCGTGCACGCCCAGAAGGGGACCTTCGCCCCTGATGGCCGCCGACGGGTTTCCATACCGTCCGATCGACCAACCCCATGGGCCGATCGGAGGACCATGTCGCTGACCAGAAGAGAGTTCGTGATCGCCGGAGGCGCCATCGGCGCGGCGCTGGGCGGCGGCATCGTCGCCCCGGTGGCCCTCACCTGGGAGAGGGACCGCTCCGGCGAGGTGGTCGCCGTGACCGCCCGGTTCCCCGAGGTGAGGGTCGCCCGGTGGCCAGAGCTAGCCGTCGGCGAGACCACCGCTTTCGACTACCCGGCCGAGGGTCAGCCGAACTTGGCGGTCCGGATCGGCCGACCCGTCGAGCACGGCGTCGGCCCGGAGCGCGATCTGGTCGCCTTCTCGTCGACCTGCACCCACATGGGCTGCCCCCTCGAGGAGTACAGGGCCGATACGGCCACCCTCGGTCCCTGCCCGTGCCACTTCACGACCTTCGACCTGGCCGCTGACGGCATCCCTTCCTTCGGCCAGGCCACCCAGCACCTGTCCCGGGTCCTGCTCCGCCTTGACGGCGACGACGTGGTGGCCTTCGGGGTACGGCGGCCCATCTACGGCCACGCCGATCCGCTGTACGGCGTCGGCGTACGGGTCCTGGAGTCGACGTGAACGCGGCGACGGTCCCCATCCCCCCGGCCGATGCCACCCGGTCGACCACCTGCTGCGAGTACTGCCCGGTGGCCTGTGGCTACGTGGCCTACACGTGGCCCCTGGGTCGCGACGGTGGACCGGCTGCCTCCGACAACGCCCTGGGCCGCGACCTGCCGGTCGGGCCGCTGGCCGGCGGTTGGATCTCTGAGAACATGCACGCCGTCGTCCACGTCGACGGCGAGCCCCGCAACTGCGTCGTCCTCCCTGACCCCGACGCCACCGTCGTCAACGTCGGCGGAGAACATTCGGTCCGCGGCGGTGCCCTGGCCCGCAAGCTGTACCGCCCGGACGGCCCCACGTCGGACCGGCTGACCACGCCGCTCCTCCGGGTCGACGGGGCTCTCGTCCCCGTCCCGTGGGACCTCGCCCTCGACCTGGTGGCCGGCCTGTCCCGTCACGTGGTCGACGAGCACGGGCCCCTGGCCTGGGGCATGAAGATCTACTCGTACGAGTTCTTTGAGAACACGTACGCGGCCAGCAAGCTCGCCCTCGCCTCCATCGTCACCCCCAACTGGTCGCCCCACCACGCCCCAGCCGAGGGCGACGACGTCCCCGGCCTGAGCGACGCCGGCATCGACGCCTTCGGGGCCGCCTTCGCTGACGACCGGGCCGCCGAGGTGATCCTCGTCGCAGGCTCGGACCCCTACGAGACCAAGTCGGTCCGGTTCACCCAGTGGCAGTCCGCCGGCGGTTCCCGCCTCGTGGTCGTCGATCCTCGCCGCACCTTCACTGCGGCGTGGGCCGAGGCCAACGGCGGCCTGCACCTGCAGCTCAACCCCGGTACCGACGCCTGTCTCTACGCGGCCATCGTTCGCGATGTGCTCGAGCATGGCTGGTATGACCACGCCTTCGTCCGGGACCACACCGCCACCCGTGCCCAGATCGACGCCGAACCGAAGTGGCGGCGGGCCCGGTTCGGTCGAACCCGCGAAGAACTGCTCGACGAGCTCCGGACCGAGCCCGACTTCAGCCTCACCGGCGCGGCCCGAGTCACCGGGGTCCCGTCGGAGAAGATCCGCGAGGCGGCGCTCCTACTCAGCGGAGGCACCGGTCCGCAGCCGAGGACCAGCGTGCTGTTCGAGAAGGGCGTCTACTGGACCCACAACTACGAGAACACCGCCGCCATCGCCGACCTCGGCCTGGTGCTCGGCGCCACCGGACGGGAGGGCCGGGCCACGGCCCGGATGGGCGGCCACCAGCGAGGCGGGGTCAAGGCCGCCTCCTACCCGCACGACCTGTCCCCCCACTCCGTCGACGGCCACCCCGTCGAGATGGACACCGAACGGTGGCTGGTCGAGGGCAACACCCGCCTGCGGTGGGTGGTCGGGACCAACTGGTTGGGTGCCACCGCCGGCACCTCGGCACTGCGCAGGCGGGTCGCCGAGCTCACCTCGATCGGTCGGCCCGTCGAGCGGGCCGATCTCAAACACGCCATGACCCGACTCCGTGAGCGGATCGACGCCGGGGGCATGGTCCTCGTCCACCAGGAGACCTACCCCAACGACAGCACCCGGTACGCCGACCTGGTGCTCCCGGCCGCCACCTGGGGTGAGGAGGATTTCACCCGGGCCAACGCCGAGCGGAGGGTCCGGATCTACCAACGGTTCATGGACCCTCCCGGCGACGCCCGACCCGACTGGTGGATCTTCGCCCAGGTGGGCCGCCGGATGGGCTACGACGGGTTCGAGTGGCCCGACGCCGACGCGGTGGCAACCGAGGCCATCCCCCGAACCGCCGGCAGTCGCAAGGATTGCGCAGTGCTGGTCGAGGTGGCCCGAACCTCGGGTCGGCGGGTCCACGACGTGCTGGCCGAGGCCGGCACCACCGGCTTTCAGGCCCCCCTCGGGCTCGATGGCGACACCATCACCGAGACGACCCGCCTCCACGCCGACCTGCGGTTCAAGACGGCCAGCGGCCTCGCCAACTTCGTCCACGTCGACTGGGACGCCGTGAAGCGCCGCAATCGGGTGCTGGCGCCCCGAGCCGAACTGGGCGAGGTCTGGGTGCTGAACGGACGGATCAACGCCCTCTGGAACAACCTGTCGGATTACGTCCGCCGCCCCCTGGCCATGGAGCGGTGGCCGGCCAACCTCCTGGAGATCAACCCGGCCGACGCCCGACGCTGGGGCCTGGCCGCCGGCGACCTGGTGGCCATCGAGAACGCCGAGGTGCTCGACCACGTGGGGAACACGACCTCCGGCGGCTTCACCGCGGTGGCCTATCCGACCGACGTCGTCCCGCCCGGGGTCACATTCACGTACTTCCTGTACCCGGGCTCGGAGGCCAACGACGTCGTGGCCGCCGACACGTCGCTACAGCCGCTGAACCTCCGCTACCCGTTCAAGCTTGGCCGGGGCACGGTCCGCCGCCTGGGTCGGGCCCCCGGCATCGACGGCATGTCGTTCGCCCCCCGCAACCTCGTCCCTTCCAGCGACCACGGCGGCCACGACCATGGGAACTGACCCTTCTACCGCCAGCTCGACCCAATCTGGCATGCACCCGCACGAGACCCGGCTCGTCGACGCCGACGGGGAACGGCGCCTCCGGATCGTCGTGGCCGCCACGTTCGGCTCGGCGGTCGTCCTCACCGGATTCCTCGCCTTGGTCACCTGGCTCATCGCCCCCGAGCACGGCGTGGTCGCCGCGCTGGCCATCGGCGCCCTGTCGGGCATCTGGGTCTCGGTCCTGGGCGGCGGGGTCATGGGCAACGGCATCCACGAAGCCCGGCACGAACGGGCTGAACGTGGTAGGTCACGGGAATGAGCCTGCGCGTCTTCCTCGTCGACGACCACGACGTGGTCCTACGCGGCCTCACCACGCTGATCGACGCCGAGGACGACCTGGAGGTCGTGGGCACCTCCGCGTCGGCGGCCGGCACGCTGGCGGCCATCGCCAAGGTGGGACCGGACGTGGCCGTCCTCGACGTGCGACTCGGCGATGGCAACGGCGTCGAGGTGTGCCGGGACATCCGATCCGACCATCCCGAGGTGGCCTGCCTGATCCTGACCTCCTTCGAGGACGACCAGGCGCTGGTGGAGGCCAGCCTCGCCGGGGCGGCCGGCTACGTCCTCAAGCGGGTCCAGGGCGACGAGTTGCTCACCGCCATCCGCCTGGTCGGCGCTGGTCGCCGCCTCCTCGCCCCCGGCACCACCCGCCTGGCACTGCGTCGGCTCCGCGAGAGCGGCGAGGCCGCCGTCGAGGAACTCTCCCCGCAGGAGCGCCGCATCTTCGACCTGATCGGCGACGGACTCTCCAACCGCGAGATCGCCGATCGCATGTACCTGGCCGAGAAGACGGTCAAGAACTACGTCACCAATCTGCTCCGCAAGCTCGGCATGTCGCGCCGGACCGAGGCCGCCGCCTTCGCCGCGCGCCTCGACGAGCGTCGGCACGGCACCGGCTGAGGCATCGCCTCCCAGGCCTCGATCAGGTGCCGGCGCCGGTAGCCACCGCCCCCGGCATGGGCACCGACCACTCCACGACAGTGCCACCCATCGGGTTCCGATAGGCGTTGAAGCTCCCTCCGTGGCGGGCAGCCCGGTCGGCCAGGTTGGCCAGGCCGCTGCGACGGGCCGGTTCGTCCTCGATCCCCACTCCGTCGTCCACCACCTCGACGACCAGCTGGTCGGCCACATCGATTCGCAGGTCGACAGTCGTCGCCGAGGCGTGTCGGGCCACGTTGGTGAGGCCCTCACGCACGACGGCCAGTGCCTCCTCGACCAGGTCGTCGGGCACCCCGGTGTCCAGCGGTCCGGTGAAGTGGCACCGGGGCTCGATGTCAAGGGTACGAGCCACGTCGGCCACCAGGTCGTCGACGCGGGATCGCAGCCCCGACCGGGTGTGGACCGGGGACGAGAGGTCGAAGATGACCGTCCGGATGGTGCGGATGGTGCCGTCCAGGGCGGCCACCACCTCGCCGAGGCGTTTGGGCTGGGGGCTGGTGGCCTGCAGGGCCTGGAGGCCGATGCCGGCGGCGAAGAGTTCCTGGATCACGGTGTCGTGGAGCTCCCGGGCGATCCGCTCGTGGTCCTCGGCCAGGTCTCGATCCCGCTCGGCCAGGCGGAGGCGTTCCTCCGCCTCCACCCACGCCGACATGTCTCGGACCGCGGCGAGCGTCCGCTGGTCGCCATCGAGCGGTGCCAGGCTGATGTGGACGGGAAAGGTCGTGCCATCGGCCCGGCGACCCTGGAGGCGAAGGCCGGTCCCCATCGGGCGAGCCAGGGGATCGCACTCGAATGAGGTGCGGTGGCTTGCGTGAGCCTCTCGGAGGTCGTCTGGGACCAGGTCCTCGATGGAGCGGCCCACCAGGGCGTGGGCTGAGTGGCCGAACAACAGGTGGGCTGCCTGGTTGGCGGCCAGGATCCGCCCGCCCCGCTCGACCACGACGAGCGCGTCCGGTGAGCTCTCCCAGAGTTCCTCGACGTCCACACCGAACGCCGCGACCCTCGACGTGGTTCCCGCTTCCCGCTCCACGCCACGAGCGTAGGACGGACGGATCGGGCCCGCCGAGGCGCAGGCCGGGACCAAGGTCCCGTTTCCCGGTGACGGGACGATGGTCCCTGTCGGCGACTCGCCGCCCGGACCGAGAATCGCCCCATGGATCCCACCACCGGCACCACCCCAGAGGTCCCCGACCACCAGCCCACTGAAGATGGGCCGGGCGTCGAGGCCCAGGAACAGCCCCGCGTCGTAGTCACCGGTCCGGACGACGCCCTCCGGGATAACGTCATGGACCTACTGGCGGCATCGGGGTTCGACGTCGTGGACTGTGAGTGCCACGAGGAGCCCGAGGGGCACGACGACGCCCTGGCCGAGCCTGACGAGCGCATACGGCCCAGCGACGTCCTGTTCTTCTCGTTCCGCGAGGTCACGGAGTCCCGTCGCGACGCCTGCCGGTCGGCACGGCGCTGCCATCCCAAGAACCCGGTGGTCATCGAGTTGATGAACCCCCGGACCTTCCGCTACGCCGACCTGCTGCTCGGCGCCCGGGTGGTCGCCGCCCCGGCGTCCCGCGAGTCATTACGCGAGGCGGTCCTCGACGCCTGGTCGGCACCCGACCCCATCTACGAGACCCTCCGGAGGTAGCCCGATGGCCGGACCAGCCCACCACCGCGGGGCTGGCCGGCTCCTCGCCGCGACACTCACCACGGCTGCCGTTGCCCTCTCCTTCGCCCTCGCCGCCGCCTGCGGCACCACGCCCTCCGGCAATCCCGGTGCCGGGTCTCCCCGCCTGACACGGAGCA
>CAZTKG010000008.1:0-8730 GCA_964613815.1 uncultured Gammaproteobacteria bacterium | reverse complement strand
ATAAGACTTATGCAGAAAATGAATGTAAAGTAATGCTTGTTGAGCCAACGGGTGTAATAAACACTGGTGAAGCAGGTGGGGATCTCACTGCTCCCAATGATGTTTGGATATAGGTCAATCATGTGAAATGCCACCAATGATAATAGCGATCCATCAAACCCACATTAATGAACTTCAAATGGTTCTTGTTTAATTGTTATTCAGTTGGATCATTGAATATCAATTAAATCCAAAAAAATTATATCCCCATTATCAACAGAGATTTATTTTAATAGATACTAGAACCTGACTCAGGAAACATTTTTTCTACTATAGCTTTATCTATCGATTGGCCTGATGGGTCCGCCTTTAACACATCACTGATTATTTTAAACTGCTTTTCCCCCCGTTTATATACCTCCGCGTACGGAATTTGATGGAAAGATACCATGGAATATCTTGGGATAAATTGACCAGGAAACATTCGTTCCAGTTTTAATTCCACAGCCCTTCTTTTTTTGTATTCTGGATCGTTCACATGATCACGCATTTCCAAATAATTCTCAAGAGCCATATCAGCAATGGCATGCCCATTTTTTACCTGAGTGGATGAGAAAGCGTTAAAAATGGTTTCCCAGTCATTTTCATTTTGATCCATCAATTTCTCTAGAGTGGAACAATCCTGGAATGATGCATTCATTCCCTGACCAAAAAAAGGGACCACTGCATGTGCAGCATCGCCAATTAGCAATGCTTTATCTCCAAAATGCCATGGTTTGCAATACACCGAAGCGAGATCACCTGTGGGGTTATTTTGAAAGTCTTCCACAAGGTCAGGCATTAATTTAATCGCATCAGGAAATTGCGATTGAAAAAGATCAAAGATATCTTTTTCGGTTTTTACAGTTTCAAAACTGGTATTACCTATCATTGGAAAAAATAAAGTACAAGTGAAGGAATAATCATTATTGGGCAGTGCAATAAGCATATAATTCCCCCTGGGCCAAATGTGCAAAGCATTTGGTTCAATCTGAAATTTTCCCGATTTCATAGGTGGTATCGTTAATTCTTTATATCCATGTCCCAGTGGCTTTTTCAAATATTGTATGTTTGCTTTTTCTACAATGGATTTTCTTAATATTGATGCAGATCCATCACAACCGATGACCTTGTTAAAAGGCAATTCGATTTTTTCTAATGAATCAGATGATTGGAATAACAATTTATTTTGCTCTAAATCAGCTGACAATAACTGATGATTAAATCGAATCGTGACATTTCCCGTTTCTTCAGCTAAAGTCATAAGTTCCATGTTCAGGCGAGCCCGGGAAACAGAAAAAATTACTTCATTTTCTTTTTGTCCATAGGGTTGCAAGTGAATGTCTCCATTCAATTCATGGATCATGCGTCCCTTCATGGGAATGGCATTGGGTTTGATTTTATCGTATAGACCAACTTCTTTGAGCGCATGATTACCACGAATTGATAGCGCCAGGTTAATAGACCGCCCTGCAGAAATGAATTCCTTCCTCATATCTGGGCGGCGTTCAAAAATTTCAACGGAATAACCTCGTTTTGCCAGATAGGTAGCCAGTAGAGGCCCGGCCAATCCAGCGCCAATCAACGTAAACTTTTCTTTATTCACTAAGACTATGTTTTAGCAGTTCAACAAAGTCATACACTTCAGTATAACAGTTGAATAACGGATGAGGTGCGACACGAATTACATCTGGCTTTCTCCAATCGCATACCACTCCTTTTTTTGATAATTTATTAAAAGTATTATTTCCTCCAGGAGCCACTAGTGATAATTGACATCCGCGCTCCGCTGGATTTGGTGGGGTTATAATCGTTACGGCTGGTAGATTTTCTGCAATTAGGTATTCCAGGAAACCTGTCAGTTTTTCACTTTTAAGCCGGATAGCAGCCATTCCGACTTCATCAAATATTTCCATAGAAGCAAGTAATGGTGCCATTCCCATTACAGGCGCATTGCTTATCTGCCACCCCTCTGCTGTTTGAATTGCATCAAAATCTGGGCCCATTTCAAAGCGAGTATTTTTATTATGACCCCACCAACCGGTAAGTCTTGGGCCTGTCCAATCATGATGTGTTTTGTGAATAAAAATACCTCCAGGGGAACCGGGGCCAGCGCATAAATATTTGTATGAACACCAGGCCGCAAAATCCACATTCCAATTGTGGAGATTCAATTTAAGGTTGCCAGCCCCATGGGCAAGATCAAAGCCAACGAATGCACCTGCTTTATGTCCAGCCTTCGTAATTGATTGCATATCGAAGGCCTGTCCTGTATAATAGTTTACTCCGCCTAAAATCACGGTAGCTAATTCTTCATTGATATCGCTTACTGCAGCTAGAATATCTTTTGTTCTGAGCGTTGTTTCACCTTCCCTTGGACTAAGTTCAATTAACGTATCTTCCGGGTCTAAACCATGGAATTTGATTTGGGATTTAATTGCATATTGGTCCGATGGGAACGTTCCTTGTTCAATGATAATTTTTTTTCTGTTTTCATTGGGTTGGTAAAATGATACTAATAGTAGGTGGATATTTACTGTTAGAGCATTCATGACTACCACTTCTGATGGTTGTGCCCCTACCAACCTGGCAGTATTTTCTAAAAGCCTTTCATGGAAATACTCCCAGCGGCCATGCTGACCAAGTAATCCCTTTTTTTCCCAAACATTCAATTCCTTTTCAACATATTTTCGAACTGATTTAGGCTGGAGCCCAAGAGAATTACCAGAAAAATAAATTACATTTTCTTTATTATCATTTTTTGGATAATGAAATTTATTTCGGTATGAACCCAGTGGATCATCGTGATCCATGGTTTTTGCAGAGGATCTAGAATTTTCGAAGGTCATAAAAAATGGTTTGCAGATAGTCCCAGCCAATCCAAGGCATTTTGAAAAAATAATTTGTCTTTTTGTTCAATATTATAATCCATGGATTCGATCAATTGTCCTGGTTTCAGCTCCCCAAGGGGAAATGGATAATCAGTCCCCAAGGCAATTTTATCTAATCCTATTTTTTTAATTAAAAATTCTAATGCATCCGCATCATGAACCAGTGAATCCACCCAAAACTTTCCAAGGTAGTTTCGTGGATCAACTCGATTATCAACAGCACATAAATCGGGACGAACATCAAAGCCTTGTTGTATTCGACCTGCAGTGGATGGGAAGGATCCTCCGCCATGAGCAAAAGCGACCCGCAGGTTTGGCAAACGCTCAAATACACCACCAAATATCATAGAACAAATTGCCCGGCTAGTTTCCGCAGGCATCCCTACTAACCAAGGCAGCCAGTATTTTTCCATCTCTTCTTTTCCCATTATGTCCCAAGGATGAATAAAAATAGCAGTGCCAAGATCGTCAGCAGCTTCAAAAAAAGCGAATAGAGACTCATCACTCAAGTTTACACCGTTAATATTTGATCCGATTTGTGCACCAACCATACCCAATTCATGGATACAGCGCTGTAACTCTATTATTGCTTTTTCTGGTTCTTGCAGTGGAATAGTACATAGTCCAATAAATCGCTTGGGAAACTCAGCAACTATTGAAGCAATATGATTATTTAGCATTTTGGAAACTTCCATTGCATCATCTGGCTTTGCCCAGTAATTGAACATAACTGGTACGGTGGAAAGGACCTGAATATCCACCCCATGATCATCACATTCATTCATACGAACATCTGGATCCCAGCAATTTGATTCCACTTCCCGAAAGAAATGTTTATCCTTCATCATGCGCGCACAACCCGTGTTATGGTGATCCAGGTTTATCCAACCGCCGTAGCCGTATTTTTCTTTTAAATTCGGCCATTCCTTTGGCAGAATATGAGTATGAATATCTATTTTCAAATTTTGTTACTAATTAGGAGATTGTTGCACGGCACCGCAATTGTCGCATGTTCTTGCCTCCATATCGTTCCAGTAATTTTCGAATAGGGGTGGAAGTTGGGAAACTATATCTTCCAGGTCTAATGTGACTTCATGAAGTAAAGTATCACATTCGTCACAGTACCACTGGAAGGCGTCTAGATCCCCTTCTTCCCTCTGGTATTCGACCACGAGCCCGATTGTATTTTCAAACCGCTGTGGAGAATGAGGTACGTTTTTTGGTAGTAAAAATATTTCATCTTCCTTTATAGTGATATCGACTCTTTTCTGATCATCAATGATCTTTAATAACATATCACCTTCAATTTGATAAAAAAATTCCTCAACTGGATCCACGTGGTAATCTTTTCGGGAATTCGGTCCGCCAACAACCATGATCATAAAATCTGTTCCATTATATACAACTTTGTTTCCTACAGGCGGCTTGAGTAAATGACGATTCTCATCGATCCATTTTTTAAAGTTTAATGGGAGTGTCACAGACATGAATTCCTCCTAATCTATGGTTGCTATACATTTAAGCTCAATTGCAATAGGTGTTGGTAATGACGTGACTTCGACAGTGGTTCTACAGGGTTGATTACTCTTAAAATAATCCGCATAAATACGGTTATATGTATCAAAATCTCTTTCCATATCCGTTAGGAAAACAGTTACATCCACTAGATTATCCCATTTGCTGCCTGACTCTTCAAGGATGTTTCGAATATTATTAAATACTGCATGACATTGGGCCTCAATATCATGTGAAATAACATTTCCATCTTTATCCAGATCCACACCTGGAATTTCGTTCGAATTTCGTTTTCGTGGCCCCACACCAGATAGAAAAAGTAGATTTCCTGTTTTACGGGCATGAGGATAAGCTCCTACCGGTTTGGGTGCTTTATCAGACATAAATTTCATACTGTACTAGTACATACATTTTTCTGTTCAGTGAAAAATCTCAATGCTTCTGTTCCACCTTCTCTTCCCATGCCAGATTGCTTCATACCACCAAAGGGAGTACGTAAATCCCTTACCAACCAACAATTAACCCAAATCACGCCTGCTTCAACCTGATTTGATACTCGATTTGCTTTTTCTTCATTTTCTGTCCATATTGTTGCAGAGAGACCATAATCAGATTCATTTGCTATTTGAACGGCATCCTCTTCCTTGTCAAAAGGAATTAAAGTTACAACCGGTCCAAATATTTCTTCTTGATTGGTTTTGGTAGAATTGGTTAACCCTTCAATAATGGTGGGCTGAATGAACCACCCTTTTTTACAGCGTCCATTCAATTTTACCGTTTTACCACCGCATAGAATCTTCCCACCTTCTTTTTCCGCCAATTCAATATAGTTCATTATTTTTTCGAAATGGTTTTTGGATGAAATGGCACCTAGATTTGAATCAATATTTTGTGGATCTCCCACAATCAACTCCGCGACCTTTATTGTAAAATCTTGCTTGAATTTTTTAAATATTTCCGTTTGAATTAAAATACGCGAGCTGGAAAGACAGATTTGCCCTTGGTTAGAAAATGAAGACTGAACTACAGTATCCAGCATTTTTTTATAATCGCAGTCAGTGAAAATAATGGCTGGATTTTTCCCACCCATTTCTAAGGACAATTTTTTAAAAGAGGCTGCAGTATTTTGAGCAATTATTTTTCCGGTAGCGGTGCCACCAGTAAAAGAAATTGCTTGCACTCCTTTATGATTAATTAATGCGTCACCAGCAGTAATTCCTTGTCCATGAACGATATTTAGAACACCAGCTGGCAAGTTAGCATCCACACATATCTCTCCAAATTTATAGGCAGTATATGGCGTTATTTCAGAAGGCTTTGCCAACACAGTATTGCCGGCAATTAGCGCTGGCGCTATTTTCCATGTAAATAGGTATAGAGGGAGATTCCAGGGCGAAATGCAACCCACAACTCCAAGCGGTTCGCGAATCACCCTGTTTTCAGATTGATCACTATTAAGCTCTGAATTGAATGTGAATGTTGTACCATATTCCGCAAAAAATCTAAAGTTGGCTATCGCTCTCGGTATATCGACTGATTGCGCTAAGGTAATTGGCTTTCCTGTATCCCTAGATTCATAATTCGCAAAATCATCCAGTTTATATTCCAATAATTCAGCAATTTTATGTAGGTATTGTGATCGGTCGGTAACGGTTAGTTTAGACCATCCAGGCAAGGCCGCATTTGCAGCTTGAAATGCGAAGTTAATGTCGGCAGAACTGGAATTAGGAACTTTGGAATACACTTGCCCTGTAGCCGGCTCAAATACATCTATATATCCTTCAGATTTTGGCTCAATGAATTTGCCATTGATAAAATTAGCTAATTGTTCCATTAATTTCCTTTTACATCATAAAAAAACCCTAGATTATTTTTCACTTCCTGTGGTAATTGAGGCAAAGCTGATCGGGGGATCAAAAATGTGGTTAATTCACTGAAGTCTCTAAAAACGCGATGTTTCTCTGCTGTTTTATTTAGATATTTCGAACCGGTAGAGCCACCGGTACCAATTTTACGTCCGATCATTCTAGAAACCATAAGTGCATGCCGATGTCGCCAGGTTGTAAATAATTCGTCTACGTCTACCAGTTTATTTAATAATTGATATGGGTTATAAAGAATAGGTTGATCGCGGTATAATAAAATTAACAAAGCTCCCTGGGTTGCTTTATGAGACAAGCGCCATTTTCCTTCTTGTACCAATTTGTTATGTTCTTTTACATTTAACACCACGCCAAATGAAGCCTCAGTATTTTCGTATTCTATGAGTTGTTTTTCTTTTTCAGTTTTTGAAAGTTTTTTATTTGTTTTTATAACCTTCCTGTCATCGGCTAGCATGTTTGCTACAGCTTGCTCATATTCAGTCCAGAAAGAAGTTACACCCCAATTAAGGAAGGGTGTTCGTTCCAGCCATTTTTCAACAACATTAAAAAGAGACGGGGCTGATTCAGATGCTAAAACCTTTGCTTGTTCTGGCTCTTTAAGATGAGTATGATAATCGGTACCGCTATAAGAAAAACGATCCACTTTACTTAAGCCAAGCTTATTCTCGATCAGACGAAACTGGACGCTTTGAAATCCAGAGGCAGGTATTAGAAAATCCCTGAAATCCAAAAAATCCATGGGTGTCATTGTTTCCAGAACATGGATTTGGTCTATTAAAATTTTTTGGATTTCAATAACCCGATTCAGTCGAGATACAGCTGTGCCAATATGAGATTCCTGAATATCTTCTTTGCAAAAAATATCAAGAACTGAATCCAGTTCAAAAAGGATTTGTTTAAACCATAATTCATATATTTGGTGAATGATGATAAACAGCATCTCGTCATGGGCAGGTTTACCATAATCTTTACTAATTAAATGCTGACTTTTTAGAATTTTTTCTAGACCTAAATAATCCTGATAGTATTGAGGTGGGTGGGGTTTTTCTTTGCTCATTATTTCTCCTCAAATTTAAATAAAAATGGTCGCGAAGGAGCAGCATCTAACTGCATTGGTGGAATTTCAATTACCATAAAATATGATCCATCATCAAGTGAATCTGGAATGAAAGCTAATTCAGTAATTGTTTTTTTGAAAGGTGGTTTGATTTCAAAATAACGATGATGATTCCCTAACATACCGTTATCATTTGTACGGTCGATGGAAGGGGTGTCAACTACTAAATGTTTTACCCCCAGATCGTTTAGGAATGTCATTGCGTCCGTAGTAAAAAAGGCTGTATTTGATGCGTTATATTTTTGCGTCAATTTTTCTTTTGTATTTGGCAGGGTCCTTATCACCAATCCTTCACGTGAATGAGATAGTTTTTTTTCAAGATCCTTTTTGGTAATGACCATGTCGTTATCATTGACGTTACCATGGTAAGATTCTTCAGTGTCAGACCAATTTATAGGTGTGATGGAAATCAATTCAGAATGGACGAATCCTGGCAATAAAACATCATTTATATAAATATCCTTTTCCAAAATGTGACCCGCACATTCAGTGTGTGTCCCTGTACAATGAATATTTTGATTAATAACCATTACATTACAGCCTTTATTGTTTTTCACCTTGCCAATAAACTTGTCCTGCTGAAAGGGCACCGCTTTCCCAGGATCTGTGTCATAGAAATTTGGCTGGCTACCGTGGTAATCATAAGGAATTGCCAGACATACGGCTGATGGTAGATCAATTTTATAGATATTATGATCTTTATTAACAGATAATTGCATTGAAAGAAAGGCAGTCTTTTCGAATGAAAATAGGACAAATGTTATTAATTACAATGAAAAATCACTTTTAAAATTTTCTTGTTACCTTAATAGTATACACCAGCATTATAGCAATAATCTTTGAATCAACTTATTAAGATAATGGTGTTTAAGATTAAGAAAGACTACTTATTATCCATTACCAAAATTGAACGCACATAAACTTCATCGGTTTTTTCACTTTACCGCTTGCGCAGTATTTATACCCCGCTTAGTTTTTACCTACCTATAGGATTAAAATTTGATTGAAATAAAGAATTTTAATCCTGGAGGTTGGCAAGTGAATAAGTGAATGGCTCCGGGTTGGCGTTCGGGGCCTTTCTTTTTCAGGAACAAATTCATTATTTTTGATTTATACTGAGCGGTTGCGGCTTATTTGCCGAATCCTTAATATCAATCAGACTTATGTTTTTTGACAATGGGGGCGACCGGTTTCGACGGGGCATGATAATGATAGAATCGCATGCAGAGGTTCCGGGATCCTCTTAAATATCCCCGGACTATCAATAAATGCCGATTACGGCTATATGGCTGCAGCTTAATTAGCT
>CAZTKG010000007.1:0-9396 GCA_964613815.1 uncultured Gammaproteobacteria bacterium | reverse complement strand
GCACAGAAGCGCGATACGCGTGTACGCCTTATAGACATCAGAGGGGCAAAGAAGCGACTCATCGGCAAAGTACCCAAGCAGCCTTCCAACAGGACGCACATCAGCATCAGAAAACTGCGCCTGAATCTTGCTCGGATACTGATACGCCTCGAGCAGCCATTGCCGATAATCACCACCCTCGAGCCCGCTCGCCATGCCGATCTCAACAAGGATCAACGAAGAGAGGGCAGAGACTTGATGTTGCGCTGCCCAGCTGCGAAGATACGACGCTTCAGTCGGCCCCGGCGCCCGGGCTGGAGCAAACGTATCGAGAACACGCCGATATCGCGCCGCCGCATGGCCGTACAGGCTCGAAAGATCAAGGGCATCTGACTGGAAGAGGTCCGAAGTAGCGATCATCATGAGAGAATCACCCGGCAATCCATCAGCATACGGCGTCTGGAGAAGGTTGGCGATAACAAGGAACATATCACCAATCATCAGATGAGCCTCTTCAGGCATGTAGGGTGCAACAAGCAGGTCCAGACCGCGAACAAATTCCTCCCACTCATCAGGACGCGAACAGAGCGCGGCAAGCAGTCTGTCAGGAGACACACAAAAAATCATATGAAGATCGGTCATGCGCTCAAAGATCTGACGATACGCACCGGGCAGCCCAGGAAGAACCCGCTCAAGCCGAGCACGATGCGGCGCCTTGAGCAAGATCTGATCCTCAGGAAGGAGAACGCTAGGCGCGCGAATATTACCAAGAAGATCAACAGAAAAACTCATTTCAACTCCAAAGAACGGACGAAGATTAGCGTGTTATCCAGATATTGTCAATATGAAAAACCTCTCTTCCCGAGAGGTTAGTGAACCCGCTGCCTGAGTAGCACGCGATACTGCGCCGCATACCGCACAGCATCTACATCATCCGCATCGATAAAGCTGAGCGCAATCCGAAGCGCGCGCTCTGCATGATCACGCATGTAGAGAACGAGATACGCCTCCACAAGCGCAAAGTAGTGCAGAGCAGCATGCGAACGGCTCGGCAGAAGCGCATCAAGCATATGCTGCATCAGTCCGCCGATCTCATCCACCAGAGACTGTTCCATCACCTCGCGACCAATCACCTCGGCATCGAGATGGTAGACGAGAAAGTCGCTCTGCCGCGGAACAGTAAACGACGCATCAGCTGCACGCCATGTCCGAATCACAGATCGGACAAGCTGCATGCACAGACAGTTCAGGTAGTTCGGCGCCATCAAGCAGATGAGGTAGTTGATCACAGGATCTGGTCGATCGACCATTCGAGTCAATGCTGCGCGATAGTGACGAAGCGTGAGTTCGAAGAGACCGTCAAGATCTGGAGGTTCAGGCATGGCACGTGAACCAGGGATGTAGAAGTGCTCCGGCAGCAGGTCAGATGTCAGGACACGGAATCCGCCCATCCCAAGCATCGTGTACTCAAGGGCGCGACTTGCTGCGCGACCGACCTCCGCAGCCCAAAGGTGAGCTCGAGGCAACCGCGGAACACGCGCCAGAAGCAGCTCGCAATCATCCACCACACGTTCCCAGAACGCATGATGAAACATGATCTGCCCAGCAATATTATAAGGATCGCTCACGTCCAGGCGCCGCCGAACGCTCGTCAGAAACTCGATGGCAGAAAGTACCTCACCGCCAGCGGAAGCGAGATCGCTCGACATGCTAGACATGTACACAGTCGCTTCCGCGGTCACCGCAGAGGCCGTCATCAGACGAGTAGGGGCGAGCGGAACAGGAATATGAGTAGTAGAAAAGGACATTGATTCTCCAAAAAGACGAGAGGAATATATATCAAGACAGCTTTTTTGTCAAAGATAAAACCCGCCAAGTGGCGGATTCAAGAAACGAACGGTCGATACACGCTCAGGTGCAAGCGCGAATCCCTATCTGACGACAGGGCAGTACGCTCAAGCGCAAGGAACGCATGTCCAGCAGCCCGAGTATCGCCAAGAACAAGCATCAAATACGTCGCATGCGCAAGAACAAGAGCGCTCATGTTCTCATTCGCTGTACTGATGTCCGGAATACGCCCAAGGACGTTCGCGATCTCAGCTCCATCATCCCCAAGAACATCTGCCCGCACCTCGTCCATCAGCAGATTCAATCCTTCTCGACGGCAACGCTCCTCGACCCAAGGCGTCACACCAACCTTTCGAGCAATACGACGAGAGAGGATGTAGGACCAGCCGATGAGTTCATACTGCAGAGTAGCGATCAGAAGGTATAGACGCGGACCAATCACAGGGGAGGGCGGAACGGCTTCACGCACGCGCCGACATCGACGAATAGTCTGCTCACAAAGCTCAGTCGGCGAGGTAGGAAGCGAGCCGCAAAGACGCGCAAGCAGCGCAAGGGGGTCCGGTTCGGTCTGCTTATGCTCATGGCGAGCCTTGTGTGCAGCTTGGGACAGGGTACCAGTCATATACAGCCACGAAGCAGAGAACCTTGAGAGGCAGAGGCTATCGGGAAGCCGCTCCTCCAGACGAAGGCA
Source organism: uncultured Gammaproteobacteria bacterium (assembly GCA_964613815.1). GTDB lineage: Bacteria > Patescibacteriota > Patescibacteriia > UBA9934 > UBA9934 > CAZTKG01. The sequence goes on along the minus strand of CAZTKG010000007.1, from coordinate 6,878 downwards.
TGTTGAGACAGAGTCCGCCCAAGTCTCCGGGCCAGAAAGGGCGACATGCATGAGCTCACGAGTCGACATGGGAGAGAGCTGCTGGACGGCATAGCAAATAGCGGCAACAGCGGTGACGGCATCTGCCTCGCCAGCTTCAGCCTCTCTCTGCAAGAGCGAGACAAATCCGCGCTGAAGCATGCCAGTCTCAGCGCGGGAGAGTAGACGAACGGAATTGATGACAGGAAGGGAAAAGGACACAGAAGCCTCCAGAAAAGCTCTGCGAGCACAACAAAAGCCACAACCCTGTCAAGAAAACGATATCCAAAACCCTCCTTGACAGCCTGCAAGATTTTTGACTACAATGCGGTACCAATCAACAAAAATTATTGTCTATTTATTATGAATCTCAGACCAACAGATGACCACCTCATCCTAAAGTCTCTCGACGAAGAGACCATGACGGCTTCAGGAATCATCATTCCCGACACCGTCGACAAAGAGCGACCACAAAAAGGCGAAGTTCTCGCCGTAGGTCCAGGCAAGATGCTCGAAAGCGGCCAGCGCTCAGTTATGAGCATCCGCGTTGGCGAAAAAGTCATTTTCAAAAAGTACGCACCAGACGAGATCGAAATTGACGGCAACAAATACCTCGTCATCAAGGCAGATGATGTCATGGCAGTCATTCAACAGGGGGCGTAACCATCAATACTATGGCAAAACAAATCACATTCAACGAAGATGCCCGAAAGGGACTAAAGGCCGGCGTCGACCAACTCGCAAACGCCGTTAAGGTCACACTCGGACCAAAAGGCCGAAACGTGATCCTCGACCGAGGATTCGGTGCACCAACCGTCACAAAAGATGGTGTCACAGTTGCAAAAGAGATCGAGCTCGAAGATAAGATCGAAAACCTCGGAGCAGAACTCGTCAAAGGCGTTGCTTCAAAAACGGCAGACGTCGCAGGAGACGGAACAACAACAGCGACCGTTCTCGCACAAGCAATGGTAGAAGACGGCATGAAGCTCGTCACCGCAGGCGTAGACCCACAAGCCCTCCGCCGAGGAATGGAAAGAGCATCAGAAAAGATCGTCCGAGAAATCAAAGGTCTCTCACGCCCAGTTCACGGAGACGCCATCCGCCAAGTCGCATCAATTTCCGCAAACGACCAAAAGATCGGAAGCGTCATCGCTGACGCGATGCAAAAAGTCGGAGAAAACGGCGTGATCACCATCGAAGAAGGGCAGTCATTTGGCATCGAAGTCGAAGTCGTCGAAGGAATGCAGTTCGACAAGGGCTACCTCTCTCCATACATGGTCACAAACTCCGAGCGCATGGAAGCTGAGTATCAAGACGCAGCGATCCTCGTCACAGACCAAAAAGTAAGCTCTGTGCAATCAATCCTCCCACTCCTAGAAGCGGTCGCAAACGCAGGAAAGAAAGAGCTCGTCATCATCGCAGAAGACGTAGATGGAGAAGCGCTCGCAACCCTCGTCGTCAACAAACTCCGAGGCGCATTCAACACCCTCGCCATCAAAGCTCCAGCATTCGGTGACCGACGAAAAGCGATGCTAGAAGACATCGCCATCGTCACTGGCGCAACCCTCATCAGCGAAGAGAAGGGAATGAAGCTCGAGAGCGCAGAAATGGCTAACCTCGGACGTGCACGAAAGGTCATCGCAACCAAAGACGCAACAACGATCGTCGAAGGGGCAGGGGACCGAGCAAAGGTTCACGCACGAACAGGTCAAATCAAAACCCTCATCGAACAATCAACATCAGACTTCGAAAAAGAAAAGCTCCAAGAGCGACTCGCGAAACTCTCAGGAGGCGTCGCGGTCCTCAAGGTAGGAGCAGCGAGCGAAGTAGAGATGAAGGAAAAGAAGCACCGCATCGAAGACGCCGTCGCAGCGACAAAAGCAGCGATTGAAGAAGGGATCGTCCCAGGTGGTGGAGTTGCACTGATCCGCGTACAAGAAGGCCTAAACATGCTCCGATCAGAACTTGAGTCATCAAACAAGGTCGAAGCAATGGGCGTAGACATTGTCGCAAAAGCCCTCGAGGCACCACTCAGACAGATCGCAAACAATGCCGGAGAAAAAGGAGACGTCGTTGTGCAGCGCATCAAGTCACAAACAGGAACATACGGCTACAACGCCCTCCTCGGAAAAGATGAGCACGACATGGTCGCCGCAGGAATCATCGACCCAGCAAAGGTCACTCGATCAGCGGTAGAAAACGCGACATCTATCGCCATCATGATCATTACAACAGAAGCAGCAATTACAGATCTTCCAAAGAAAGATTCAGCACCAGCCCCAGGCGGAATGCCGGGCGGAATGCCAGGAATGGGAATGATGTAATCATCCAAAAAAGAGCCCCAGGGCTCTTTTTTAATACCTTGACGAAGCACCTCTATTCACATACGCTGCCCACACATGTCTCCCCTCAAAAAACGCCTAACATCACTACAAGATCGCCTCACCTCCGCATGGGGCATTTTACGTCTAGACGATCGCGCATCAGACATCAAAACGCTCGAGGACAAGACCGTGGCGCCAGACTTCTGGAGCGACCAAAACAACGCCAAAAAAATCACCCAAGAACTCGCCGGGCTCAAGTCAGAGCTCGAGAAATGGCAATCAGCAAAATCCAAAATCCAAGAACTCCTTGATCTAGAGGAACTCGCATCAGAAGAGGGGAACGAAGACGTCATCAAAGAGGTCGAGGTCTCCATCGGCAATCAAGAAGAAACCATGAAGGCCCTAGAGCTTGAGCTGCTCCTCTCAGAACCAAACGACGCCCGCCCAGCCCTCGTGACGATCCACGCCGGCGCAGGCGGCACCGACGCTCAAGACTGGGCAGAAATCCTCCTCCGCATGCTCCTCAGATTCTGCGAGAAAAAGGATTGGCAAACAACAATCATCGAACAGTCCCAAGGCGAAGAAGCCGGCATCAAACGCGTCATGTTCCAGGTCACCGGCCGCTACGCCTACGGCTACCTCAAATCAGAAGCCGGCGTCCACCGCCTTGTCCGCATCTCTCCATTCGACGCAGAAAAAATGCGCCATACCTCCTTCGCGCTCGTAGAAGTCATCCCAGAACTAGACGAGCTATCAGAACAAAACATCGCCATAAATGAATCCGACCTCCGCATCGACACCTTCATGTCATCCGGCCCAGGAGGGCAGGGAGTTAACACAACTCACTCCGCCGTTCGTATCACCCACGAGCCAACCAAAACCGTCGTAACCTGCCAAAACGAACGCTCCCAACAGCAAAACAAAGAAACAGCCATGCGCGTCCTCAAATCAAGACTCTTCCAAAAGATGCAAGAAGAGCGCGCAGAAAAACTCGAAGAACTCAAAGGTGGTCACAAAGCCCCAGAATGGGGAAACCAAATCAGAAGCTACGTCCTTCATCCCTACAAGATGGTTAAAGATCATCGCACCGGCGAAGAAACCCCACAGACAGATAATGTCCTCTCCGGCGACCTAGACGCGTTCATCGAGAGCTACCTACGAAAGTCCGCAGAAGAGAATCGTGAGGTATAATCAAGACGTATGAAAAAAGCCCTCATCACCGGCGGCGCCGGATTCATCGGCTCACACCTCGTAGATGCCCTCATCGCATCAAGCGTTTCAGTTACCGTCATCGACAAGCAAAAGCCGACCAAGCAAAACAAAAACCCCAAGGCAAAGTACGTCAAACTAAACATCCAAGACCCAAAGACGATCAGCGTCATCAAACGCGAAAAGCCAGACGTCATCTTTCACCTAGCCGCCCATATCGACGACCGAGCATCCGTCACAGAACCCGTCGAGAACGCGCAAGACAACATCATCGGCTCCCTAAACGTCTTCGAGGGCGCCAAAGAAGCGGGAACGAAAAGAATCATCTTCACCTCCACAGGAATTCTCTACGGAAAACAAAAAACATTCCCCGTCAAAGAATCGGTAGATCCAGCCCCACTCACCCCATACGCCATTTCCAAACTAGCAGGAGAACGCTACCTCAAATTCTACCGAGAGGTCCATGGCATCACCTTTGCTGCCCTCAGACTAGGAAACGTCTACGGCCCTCGCCAAGACTCCAGCAAAGAGTCCGGCGCCATCGGCATCTTCACCTCCAGACTCCTAGACGGCGAATCTGCCTTCATCAACAACGACGGCAAAACAACAAGAGACTACATCTACGTCGGTGACGTCATCGACGCCATTGTACGCGCATCAAAAAAGACCGTCTCCGGCATCTACAACATTGGTACAGGTATCCAGACCTCAACAAAAGACTTATTTTCAATGACGGCAGACGTGACAGGCGTCAAAATCGCTCCAACCCACCGCAAGGAAGTAAAAGATGTCATCAAACACATGGCATTAAATTCAGCCAAAGCAAAACGCGCCTTCAACTGGAAGGCAAAAATGGACATCAAAAACGGCATCGAAACAACCGTAGAGTGGTACCGAGAACATCAATAATATGCGCATCCTCGTCACAGGAGGATTGGGCTTCATCGGATCCAACCTAACCGACGCCCTCATCAGCTCAGGCCACGACGTCACCATCATCGACATCGCCAAAAAGCGCGTCACATTCAACAATCCAAAAGCAAAAGTCTACAAAGTAGACATCGGCGACCCATCAGTGGCCGATATTTTCGCACGCCACAAGCCAGAAGCCGTCTTTCACCTAGCCGCCCAACTCAGCGTCCCTGACTCCCTAAAGGACCCAGCGTTCGATGCCCGCGACAACATCATCGCCAGCATCAACCTGCTTAACTTGGCTATCAAAGCCGGCGCAAAACACTTCCTCTTCGCCTCATCAGGAGGCGCCATCGTCGGAAACGCAAAGACCATCCCAACTCCCGAGCTAGTGAATGCCGACCCAATCTCCCCCTACGGGATCTCTAAACAGACATTCGAATACTACTTAGAAGCAGCTAAAGATCACATCAAAACAACGTCACTAAGATTCTCCAACGTCTACGGCCCCCGCCAAGTCGCAGAGGGCGAGGGCGGCGTCGTCGCCATCTTCATCGAACGCATCATCAAAAACCAAAACATCAAATTCTTCGGCAACGGCTCCTCCACAAGAGACTACGTCTACGTCGGCGACGTCGTAAACGCCTTCGCAGCCGCCCTCAAATCAGCCAAGTCCGGCACCTACAACATCGCCACCGGACAGGAGACAAGGCTTGACAAATTGTGGAAAATAGTCCAAAAAGCCCACGGAAGCGCCCACGATCACACATGCGCCCCAGAGCGCCCCGGCGACATCTACAGAAGCGCATTAGATCCATCAAAGGCAGCAGGTGCTATCAACTGGCACCCAACAACAACACTAGAAGACGGCATCAAAAAAACCTACACCTGGTTCCATGATCAGCTTAAACCCAAATCAAATTGAAGAAGCGGCAAATCGCCTCCGAGCAGGCGAAGTCCTCATTTACCCAACCGAAACTTCCTACGGTATCGGTTGTTTAGCATCAAGCGAACAAGCAATCGATCGCATCATCGCCATCAAAGGTAGAGATCAAGGAAAGGGAATGGTCGTCCTCATCCCAGCCCCAGAGGCTGCAGGTGCCTACATCGAGGTATCAGAAAAGGGAACCGACCTCATCAAAACCCACTGGCCCGGCCCTCTAAACATCATCGCCAAATCAAAAAATCACTCCAGCATCCATCAAAAATGTACAGCTGATGGCTACCAAGCCCTCCGCGTCAGCTCCCATCCCTTCGTACAGGCCCTCATGTCCATCCTCGGAGCCCCAATCATCTCCACAAGCGCAAACCCCTCAGGAAAAGACCCAATCTACAGCGCTAACGATCTCCACGAAGCCTTCATCAAAACAGAGCCAGACGCCATCATAGACGCCGGAACCCTCCCAAAAAACGCCACATCCACAACCGTCCTCATCAAAAGTGGCGAGGTGACCGTCCTCCGCCAAGGCAACATCAAACTATGAAGAAAAAGAAATCCTTCGGCCAGCACTTCCTCATCGGCAACACCATAACCAAAAAGATTGCAGCAGCCATCAATATCCCGAGCGGCCATCAAATCATCGAAATCGGCCCAGGAGCAGGCGCGCTCACAAAAGAGCTCATCAAAATCCGCCCAACACTCACCCTCATCGAAGCCGACCGAGACCTCATCCCGCCTCTACAGGAGAGTTTCCCAGAAGCAACCATCATCCAAGCCGACGCCGCCAAACACGACTGCTCATCAATAAAAGGCAATTGGCTCCTTTTCGCAAACCTCCCATACAACGCCGCAAACGCCATCATCATGAACGCACTGTCATCAAAAAACCCCCCAACAGACCTCATCGTCATGGTCCAAAAAGAAGTCGCAGACCGCATGCTAGCAAGGGCAGGGGAGATGTCGCTACTATCTGTAGCAATCCAGCTCTACACCAACCCCAAACGCCTCTTCAACGTCCCTCCAGGGGCCTTTTCCCCTCCGCCAAAGGTAGATTCAACAGTCGTGCATCTCAAGACCAGGCAAGACATCAAGCCAGCCCAAGCTGAGCAAATCATAGCCATCGCAAAAGCAGGCTTCGCATCCAAACGAAAGCAGCTCCACAAAAATTTAGATACCGCAGGAGTCGCGAGCTCAGAAGTTGTGAAAGAGGCCCTAGAAAAGATCAAAAAGCCACAAACAGCAAGAGCACAAGAGTTATCAGTAGAAGATTGGAAGACGCTTTCAGGAAATAGATAAAGTCATCCAAATATCCCATCTCGAGCGCAGTCGAGAGATCTCTCCGCTCGCTTCGCTCGGTCGAGATGGGAGGGGAGGGAATCCCCCTGTGTATCCACGGTGGAAAACAAATATGTTCAGCCAAATTTCTCTGGTATAATTTTTGTGTACTAAGGAAGCATGGCGACCGAAGACCCGGA
>CAZTKG010000006.1:77042-77261 GCA_964613815.1 uncultured Gammaproteobacteria bacterium | reverse complement strand
CTCCATCACCGCCCCACGGCCAAGATCATAAACCTCCCCAGCCGCCACAATCCGATCCAAGCTATCACTCACCTCCTCAAACTCCCCAAAAATCCGCGTCCCATATTCCTGCCCACTCACCCAAACCTCACCAACACCAAAATATTCAATCACCTCCACAAGCCCCGTCACATGATCCGCATGCGGATGCGTATTAATCATCAAATCAATCTCCCGGAG
>CAZTKG010000006.1:0-77024 GCA_964613815.1 uncultured Gammaproteobacteria bacterium | reverse complement strand
TTTTCCAAAATCACCTTACTCGGCCCTCCATCAATGAGCACCTGCCGCTCCGGCCCATCCACAAAAATCGCATCCCCCTGCCCCACATCAAAAAACCAAACCACCAAATCCTTATCCCCCCCATCAATATCAGAAACAACCTCATCCAACTCAACCTCCCCCAAAATCGCAAACACCAAAAGCACCAAAAACCCAACCCCAATCTGCGCAATCTTACTTCGCATACATTCAAATTAATTCATACATAAACCGAACCACCAAAAGCATCCAATCAAGCCCAGCCTCCGCCACCATCACAACCGGCAAAGCTAATCCAGAATGCACACCATCAATCACGACGCCTGCAGCCCCAAACCCCATCGCATAAGGAATCATCGGCAACAAAAACACATTCGCAGGAATCGACACAACATGAGGCATCCCAAAACTCACCACAATCACCGGCAACGCCATCATCGTCGAGCTAAGCGTACACACAACCGACTCCCTCACCTCAAATCGCTCCGGAACCCACTTCAATCGCGCCGACATCCAAGGCGCCACATACACAAGCCCAATCGTAGAAAGAACCGAAAGCTGAAACCCGACATCATCCCGCATCAACCGAGGGTTAAACAAGAGCATTAAACTCACCGCAAACAAAATCACGACACTCATCGATGTCTTCCGCCCAATAAACCGCCCCAAAAGCGCAAGCACCCCCATCACCCCCGCGCGAACCACCGGCGCCTCTCCACCCGCAAACATCACATACCCAACAATCGATATCAGAATAAACATGAACGCCCGCTGCCGATCAATCCCACACCAAAACAAGCACCCACTCACCAAAACCACAACAACATACACATTGTACCCCGAAGCCGCCACAACATGCATCGTCCCCGTCTCCACAAACCGCTCCTCCCACCGCGCATCAAACCCCTGCTCCCCAAACAAAAGCCCTGCAAGCAGCGTTGATCTAGGCTCCCCATAAATCACATCAAATCGCATCATCAAATCAGCACGAAAATCATCAATCCCGCCAACACTCCTTTCAACCACTTCAACAAACGCATCACGACAAACAACCCAAACCCCCTTCGACGCTAAATACCGATCATATCGAAACCCATCAAACGCCTCTGGTAATTCCCACTCACAATCAACACGCACCAAATCTCCGACACCAATATCCCGACCACCAAAAACAAAAACTTCCCCCTCCCCAACCCGAAAACGAACCCCTTTTTCACTCTCAGAAACCCATCGAACCCTCCCTTCAACTTCCTCGCGATAAACCTCCCCCGGCACAGACATCAAATACACCCCAACCCCCAAAACCACCCCAACCAAAACCAGCCCAACCCTCACCCTAAATCGAAATGCAATCATCAAAACCATTCCAACCACCACAATCACCACTCCCCAAAATATCCTCATCTCCCCATACAGCCCAACCCCAAAAGATCCCAACAGCACCCCAAACAAAAAACCCACAAGACCGGCTCGTAGATTTTCTGAAGGGGTAAATCCCCTTCTATCCATCAAACTTCAAATGATATTTACTCAAAAGCGACATCCCCAAACTCACCACGGCCGCCAAAACAAACGCACTCGAAAGCGGCAACCAAATAAGCAGCACCCCGACCGCCAAAATCATCAAACACCGTCCAATATGAAGCCCAATCTCCCGAATCACAGAATACTCATCAATATAATGCCCACTATCCGCCGCCTTCTCATACATCACCACATCCACACTCGTCCGCATCAAAATACCCCCAAACGCATGAAACGTCGCCGCACCAAACACTCCCGCAACCGAATCCACAAATGCCTTCACAAACCACCCAAGAGAATATAAATCTACACTCTTGCGCAAGAGCCCTTTCCGATCTTTACCATCAAGCGCTCGCCCAATCAACAACTGCAACACAATCCCAATCATCACAATCACCGAAGCAAAAATCCCCACATCCAAATACCGACCTTCAAAAACCGTAAACAAGAAAATAGGCCAAATCGTCACCGCAACAAACGACTCCGCCCCACTCGCCATCATCGCAAACGTCAAATATTTAAAATCCCCTTCAAACGCTTTCTTAAACGTCTCCAAATATCCAAACTCATAAACCACCTTCTCATTCTTCAACCCAAACAAAGGAATAATAGATACCGCCGCCACAATCAAGCTCCCCACAAAAAGCGCACTATATCCAATCGTCGAAATTAACCACGCCGCCACAAGCGGCATCACAATCCCAATCACCTGCTGCGCCGCATATAACCCGCTCACCTCTTTCCCGCGCTTCCCCTTTTTACTCACCTCCGCATACTCCACATGATAAGGCGCCCAATACATCGCCACATAAATTCCAACCGTCAAAATCACCGCACCCAAAAGAAGCGCATTCGGCACCCCAGACAATTCCAAAAGCCACAAAAACACAAACTCCGCAATCCAAGCAATCAGCCCAATAATCATGCTCGCCACAAGTCCAATCTTCCCAATCACTTTCCCCGCCACAGGAAACAAGAGCACCCGAAACAAAAAACTAATGAAATAAAGTCCCATGAGCCACCACAAATTTCCACCTAAAAGCTCATACAAAAAAATCGGAAAATACAACCCAAGCAATCCAATCGCCACAAACCCAATAAGCCGATTCAAACTCAATTTCGTCAGAGAACTAAAATGCCGCACGTCAAACCGATGCGATCCTGCCACCCGAGAATGTTTATGCCCTCCATGCATAAAAAAAGTATATCACTAATTCGAAAACCCCCAGTTGAAAATACATTCAACCAAGGGCTTCTATGTCTCTATTCTCTCCCGATGGCGAACCTAAGTCAACTGATCCATCCACATTACTTCACAAAATCCCCCCAACATCTCCCATCTCGACCATCGCGGAGAAATCTTGCAGCTCTGCCACTATCAGATCTCTCCATTCACTTCGCTCAGTCGAGATGGGTCAAACCACAAAATTCACCAACCTCCCCTTCACATAAACCGTCTTCTTAATATCAACCCCCTCCAAAAACTTCACCACATTCTCCTCCCCCTTCGCCGTCTCAACCACATCAACCTCCGCAGCATCCACACGCACCACAATCTTCCCACGCAACTTCCCATTCACCTGCACCGCAACCGTCACCTCATCATCAACCACCAACCCTTCATCATAAACAGGCCACGCAGACTTCTCCAAAAGTCCCTCTCCTCCCAAAATCTCATACATCTCATTCGTCACATGCGGCGCAAACGGATTCAAAGCCGTCAACATCATCACAAGCGAATCCTTCGTCACACTCCCCGCCTCCTGAATCACATTCACACAAATCATAAACGCACTCACCGCCGTATTAAACCGCATCCCATCAACATCCTCTCCAACCTTCTTCACCATCTTATGAACCGCGCGAGTCACACTCTCATCTTCGCTATCCGATACCTTCTCCTGCAACCGCCAAACCTTATCCAAAAATCGCCGAACCCCCACAAGCCCCTGCTCGTTCCAAGGAATCGCATCTTCAAACGGCCCCATAAACATCTCGTACATCCGAAGCGCATCCGCTCCAAGTCCTTCCAAAATCTCATCCGGATTCACCGTGTTCCCCTTCGACTTACTCATCTTCAATCCATCATGCGCAAGCACCATCCCATGACTATGTCGCCTCGCATAAGGTTCGCTCGTCGGAACCAATCCTCGGTCAAACAAGAACATATTCCAAAACCGAGAATACAACAAATGAAGCGTCGTATGCTCCATCCCCCCGTTATACAAATTCACCGGCATCCATGCAGCAAGCTTTTCCTTTGATGCAAACTCCTCATCATTCCGCGCATCAACATACCGCAAAAAATACCAACTAGACCCAGCCCAATTCGGCATCGTATCCGTCTCCCGCCGAGCCCCCTCTCCACACGCAGGACACGATGTCTGCACCCACTCCTCAATCGCCGCAAGCGGACTCTCCCCACTATCCGTAGGCTCATATTTCTCAACCACAGGAAGCACAACAGGCAACTCCCCATCAGAAACCGGCACCCATCCACAATCCTCACAATGCACCAAAGGAATAGGCTCCCCCCAATACCGCTGCCGACTAAACACCCAATCCCGAAGTTTATAATTCACCTTCGCACGCCCAACCCCCATCTCCACAAGTCGCTCCATCATCAATTCCTTCGCTTCCGCTACAGGCTTCCCATCCAAAAAATCACTATTCACAATCTCCCCATCACCAACATACGCCTCCTCATCAACATCACCTCCAGAAACCACCTCCCGAATATCAATTTCAAATTTCTTCGCAAACGCCCAATCCCGCTCATCATGCCCCGGCACCGCCATAATCGCTCCAGTCCCATATCCCATCAAGACATAATCAGCCACCCAAACAGGAATCTTTTCATCATTCACAGGATTAATCACATACGCCCCCGTAAACACCCCCGTCTTCTCCCGACCAGCATCCCCCCGATCCCGATCAGAAATCCTCCCAGCCGCCTTCACATAATCATCAACTACCTTTTTCTGATCATCAATCGTCAACGCGTCAACCATAGGATGCTCCGGCGCCAAAACCATATACGTCGCCCCAAAAAGCGTATCCGGCCGCGTCGTAAACACACACAAACTCGGCGCACAAACATTCCGCAAGGCACCCATCAAACTTACAAGCTCAACAAACTCATCCTCCTCATCAGAATCAGCAACATACTTCCCCGTCGCCGCAACCTTATACATATTCCGCACAGGAAAATACAACTCCCGCTCCCCAACCGCTTCCGATGTCAAAATAACCGCCCGCTGATTCACCTCAACCCGCTCACTCCCATCAGCAAAAATCAACACACTCGCATCCTCAAAATACGCCTCAACATCCCCACCATGCTTTTCCGCAATCTTCCGATAAAACGCATGCATCTTCTCCGCAATCTCCTCCTGCGAAAAATCCTTCTCATCCGCACCTCCCAAAGCATTCCGCTTCACCGCCAAAGGATCAATCTCCTCCCCATCAATATAAAACGCCGTATCCATCCCAAGCACAGGCTTATCAGTTTTTCCAATATAAGCCACTGCCTTCTTCCGCGCATTCTCCACAAGCGACCCATCCTCCTCAACCTCAACCTTTTCAAGTCCAGCATCGCTAATCGAGAAAACCTTCACTCCAGCACAAACACGCCCAAGCAATTTCTTCACCCGCGCAACCTTCGCCTCATTCCCCGTCGCCACAACAATCTCTTCCACTCCCTCACCAGAAACCACAAAATCAATATCACATCCCTCACTCTTCCCAATCCAATCCCACTGCTGCTTCGCAATCTGCGGCAAATAATCCACCTCATCCAACCCTTCCAAAAGCCGCTCCGCATAATCCGTAATCCGAATCATCCACTGCTCTTTATCTCGCTTCTCAACTTCACCCCCACAACGCTCACAAGCCCCAGCAACCACCTCCTCATTCGCAAGCCCAATCTTACAACTCAAACACCAATTAATCGGCACTGTCGCCTTATACGCAAGCCCCGCATCAAAAAACTGCAAAAACATCCACTGCGTCCACTTATAATAATTCGGATCCGTCGTATCCACTTCCCGACTCCAGTCAAACCCAATCCCAAGCGCCTTGAGCTGACGCCGAAACGTATCAATATTTTCCTTCGTCACCTCCGCAGGCAACCGCCCCGTCTTAATCGCATAATTCTCCGTCGGCAACCCAAACGCATCCCATCCAATCGGATACAAAACTTCCTTTCCCAACATCCGAGCTTTCCGACTCACAATATCAAGCGCTGTATAACTCCGAACATGCCCAACATGAAGCCCCGCTCCACTCGGATAAGGAAACTCAACAAGATGATAAACCTTCTCCTTATCAGAATCATCCAAAGCCTTAAAAGGCTCCTCAGCCTCATACCGCTCCTGCCATTTCTTATCAATCTTCTTATGATCAAATTGCATACAAATATAAATAATCAAAACGGGCCGAAGTTGCACTCTGGGTATGGTGCGTAAGGAGGCGGAGGATATGACACCGCCGCTCCTCACCCATCCATCCTGTAGCCAAAATTAACGGTATGGACGCTAAAGGTGTCCCGACCCGACGTCGCACCATACCCAGAGTGCAACTTCGGCCCGTTTTCACCCCTTAACTCTCCTTCCCTCCCTCAGTCGGATACCCAGCCTCCTGCCACCCCCGAAGCCCCCCAACAACATGCCCAACCTTCTCATACCCAGCCGCCTGCAAAACCTCCCCAGCCTTCGATCCCTTCCCTAACTCATCATACTCCCCATACAAAACCACAATCGAATCCTTATCCTTCACCACATCCGCATACCCCTTCTCAAACCCCTCCATCGGCACATTCACCGCCCCAGGAATATGAGAATGCGCATACGCATGCGCCTCCTGAAGATCAACAATCGTAACCGATTTCCCACCGGTCACCTCCTCTTTTAATTTCTGCGGACTCACATCCATCATAAATAATCATTAATGTCCTCAAAAGAGTAACAAAACTTCCCAATCCTGGCGAGCTTGAACAAAATCCCAGTTCAACATATAGTCGCCATGTCCTTTTCAAATCAGGAACTATCATGCCAAACGCGATAAAGTTCATCTTTCACGCCGTCAAAACCCCATCCAGCTTCACGCTGAGACTCCGCACAGTACCAAGAGACCCCACCACAGAGCGAGCATTCACGGCAGCGATCCAAAAAGTTCTCTCAAACAACAGAAATGCGGCCTCACTCACCAAAAACAGCCTCATCACCATCACCGCAACAGCAGACGAAACAACGATCGAAATCTCCGATGCTCGCATCAGCTCACAACTCGAAACGTACATGCGCAGCAAGGCAGCATCTGCAATGAGCGTCGTACAGAACATGATCAACAGAGCCATTCCCCTCATACCAACCTCAGTCATCCGCGAAAACGCTACTCACATCCCACCAGAACAACTCCACGAACACATCCACATCATCCCCGACGCGTCGCTCGCTCAAGGCATCATCCAAAATGCCACAAGAACCGGCACCAACCCCGTCATCCTCATCGGCCTCTCTTGCGACCACCCCTTCCACAAATACATGAACGCAGAACTCCAACGCCGAATCAGGGAAAAACTCCAAGCCGAACTCCACCCCTCCCCAACCCCCGCCGAAGCATAATCCTCTATCGAGGATTTTTTCATACAACAAAACATAGTTGACAAACCCCCAAAAATCCGCTATCCTCCCAACGCCCTTTTCACAATCGAGGCCATCATGCCAAACCCCATCATCATCACCTTCCGTGTCACCGAAGGCATCCACTCCAAAACTGGAATGCGAGTCAAAAAAGTCCGCGTACGGACTCAGCCACGCGCCAAAGAGATGGAACGGTTCGCTAGTAAAAAATTCCCAACAGAAACCCTAGAGGTACTCGACGTCAGAATCGCGATCCAAGCAACCACAAACCACGACAACACAACCGTCGAAATCCTCACAGGATCTCCGCCTCCGCAATTCATCAACGCAGTCAGAACTATCGGGACAAAAACGATCAAGATCGCAGAGGCTCTCGCGCAAACAACAGCAAAACGAGTAGCGACTCCTAAGATGCTCCATGGCATCATGGAACTCTTAAAAAATCACCATCCGATCGAAGACCACATCTGGGTCCAGCCCGCAGGCGTCCCCATCGACATCACCGGACACCCAAATCCCAATCACGTCTGCGAGCCAGGGAAAGAATGCACCGCGGCAATCGTCGCTGGCCACTCACGCGAAACGCCATTCCACGAATGGATCAACGAGAGAATCCGAGAACTCGTCATCGCCCGAGTCAGAATGCACATGCGGCGTCAAACCAATCCGACCCCAAAACCGTTCACACCCCCTCCCATGCCAGACAACATCCACATGATTCACTGGCAAGGCGGCCCAGCTGCCGAAGCATGACCCAACACACAGCCCAACCCGGCTGTTCTTTTTTATCTCCCTAACCTTGACAAACCCCCCATCTCCCCATACACTCCACGCGTTCTTTTCACCGCGAGCACCAATGCTACTTCCCGCCTTCATCTCCCTCACCTTCATCTGCATTACCGAAGAGGACGGCTCCAAACGGCTCATCGCGCGATCCGCACCACACTGCGACAACATCACCAGAGAAGCAGAAGCCGAATGCAAAAACAGCATCCTCCACCGCATGAAGCCCGGCGACCAAATCACGGCCGTCATGGACATGGCAAACGGAACATTCGCAATCCTCGGAGCGCTTCCAAGCTTCAATAACACGATGATGCTCAAAGACCTCCTGAAACTCCTCCGCATCATCTGCATCAAGGCCACGCGCCACATCGAAAGCGGAATCTCAGAGGAAACAATCAAGGCAACCGTCCGAGCCTTCGACCTCACAGAAGAAGACCTTCCAAACATCCCGCGAATAGTTCAAGGCATCGACAAGCCTCCAGCAGAATCTCACATCGAATTCGCAAACCACGCCAGGGCATTCGCCGCCCCGCACGGAACCAGACGAATCGCCTTCCTGAGATGCCAAGACCCCTACCCCTTCGCAGACTGGCTCAATCGCCAGACCAAACGAGAAATCATCACTCGAATACGGGCAGAAATCACCCACCAAGCAAACACGCGGCGCGCCCGAAAACAACAAGGCGCACCTGTCCCAGGGACCGCTCGAACATGGCAACCCCAACCAACCGGCGAAGCCTAGCCAAACCAAACAACCCATCAGGGTTGTTCTTTTCTTATTGACAAAACCACGCCAACCGACCTATCCTAAAAACGTTCTTTTCACCCAAGAGGAAACCTCGTGCAAGAACTCCGACTCTCCCTCACCGCGACCGACATCCTCAGCACCCCAAGCTGCCCCCTCTTCGAAGCCGGTTTCCGAAATCTGTTCGGCGCCTTCCTGGCAACGTTCACCGAAACCGATCACCTCACCCTCATCGTCAACAAAACCGGCATCACCGCATCGACAACGAGCACGGTCAACCCAAACGGAGACCTCCGAACTCGAATCATCGACTTCCTCATCGACGCCTGGGGCGAACTCGTCAACATGTCTGCCTGGGCAAAAGCAGTGAGCTTCACCCAACCCGCAGTACGCATCGTGCAAAGCCTCCACCTCGCAAGCACTCCACCGAGCAAAATCGTCAGCCTCATCTCCATCGAGCACAGGCCACCCCACGAGGCCATTGCAGACGTCTACTGCTCACACTGCGGAAACCCACATCCGCACTTCAAGCCCCCGCGCATCTCCAACGATGAACAATCCGTAATCATCCACGGATCAAGCACCAGCTCCCGCTTCGCCGATCACGGAAACAACATTCTCCAAGCAAGGCTCATTCAAGAAATCGACATCGCCCAACGCGCCATGCTCCTCCAGACAAGCCCAACCTCTTCCGCCGCCGCGGAAGCATAGCTCAACATCTCTGCAAAACCCTCACCCCCTAAAGGGGTTCTTTTTTTCAATCAAAAAACCGCCGAGAACCCCGACAGCCTCCATCAAAACCTACTCCCGACTTGCCAAATACCGCTCCGCCTCCAAAGCCGCCATACACCCCGTCCCAGCCGCCGTCACCGCCTGCCTATAAACACTATCTCCCACATCCCCCGCAACAAACACTCCCTCCACATTCGTCCGCGTACTATCCGGCGCATGCTTCGCATACCCCTTCTCATCCAAATCAATCTTCCCCGCAAAAATCCCGGTATTCGGCTTATGCCCAATCGCCACAAAAAACCCATCCGCTTTCAAAACCGTCTCCTCCCCCGTCTGATTATTTTTCACCAAAACCTCCTCAACCTTCTCCTCCCCACGCAATTCCACCGCACTCGTATTCCACATAATCTCAATCTTTACATTATCCATCGCCCGCTTCTGCATAATCTTACTCGCCCGCAAAGCATCCCGCCGCACCAAAATCGTCACCTTCCGAGCAAACTTCGTAATAAACGTCGCCTCCTCCATCGCACTATCTCCCCCACCAACCACAATCACATCCTTATCACGAAAAAAGAATCCATCACACGTCGCACAAGCACTCACTCCCTTCCCTTGCAATCGCTCCTCCCCCGGAATCCCAAGCCACATCGCACTCGCCCCCGTTGAAATAATCGCCGTCTCCGCACGATATATTTTATCCTTCGTCTTAATAACAAACGGACGCGCATCAAAATCCACCTCCGTCACCATATCCTGCACAAACTCCGTCCCAAACCGAACCGACTGCTTCTTCAATTTCAACATCAAATCCGGCCCCATCACCCCATCCGCCTCTCCAGGCCAATTCTCTACATCACTCGTCAACATCAACTGTCCCCCAGGCTGATCTCCAGCAATCATAAGCGGCTTCAAATCCGCTCGAGCAGCATAAATAGCCGCCGTATACCCAGCAGGCCCAGAACCAATAATGATAACCTCACGAGTTGCATCATCCATATTGGCCTGAGTTTATCACAAACAGAATCTTTAATCGAAATATGATAAACTATCACCACTTTGAATTTTGAATCTATCTCTATGGACCTAACCGCCGACAACTTCGACGCCGCCGTACTTCAATCCGAAACCCTTGTTCTCGTAGACTTCTGGGCCCCCTGGTGCGGCCCATGTAAAATGATGTCCCCCATCGTCGACGAACTCGCCACAGAAATGGAACACGTCACCATCGGCAAAATCAACGTAGACGCAGAACCAGATCTCGCAAGACAATACAACATCCTCTCCATCCCAACCTTCCTCGTCTTCAAAAGCGGCAAGGTGGTGGAACAATTCTCAGGATCAATGAGCAAAGAAGGTTTAAAAGAAAAACTCCAAAAACACTTATAAGATTACAAAATCCCACCTTGCTCCACCATCCTGAGGCGCGCCAGCCCTAGCGCGCCGAAAGGATCCCGCGAGGCCAGCAGCGCCCACGCCACACGGCACCATCAAAAGCACCAGCTATCCCCGGTGTTTTTTCATTCCCCTATAAAAACGTGAATTGGAGGGAGGAGGGGTGTTTTTAGGCATGAGGAATAACGCCGTCCACCCTCTTTTATCCATCTGAAGCCAAAATCAAAAAAGAGGCGTTAAAGGCGTCCGATTGCCCAAAAAAGCCTCTCCCTCTTCAATTCACCTCCTTTTCTTATTTCCGTTCAATCTCCTCCTCCTTATAAATCTCCAAGGTATCCCCAACCTCAACCTTCGTCTTCGTCGTAAACCCAATCCCACATTCCTGCCCCTGCTCAACATCCTTCACATCAACCTTCCCAGCCTGCAACGTCTCAATAAGCCCCTCCCCCAAAATCTTCTCCTCACGAATCACACGAGCAACAGCCCCGCGCTCAATCGTCCCTTTAAGAACCTGCCCTCCAATCACAACACCCTTCTCAAGCTTCCCAAACACCGCAAGTACACGCAAACTTCCAAGTTCCGTATAAACCTTCTCCTTCGGCACAAGCGCCTTCACACGCTCCTCCATGTCTTCATGCAATCGATAAATAATCTCAAACCGCTCAAACGACAAATCTTTGTCGCGAGCAAGCGTCTCCGCAGTTCCTGTCAAACGCACATTAAACGCATACACACGAGCCTCAGCAGCCTCCGCCCGAAGCATATCCGCATCCGTCACATTCCCAAGCCCCTTCGCCACAACCTTCACATCAACATACGGATTATCAATCTTCTCAATCATGCCAATCACCGCCTCAAGCGACCCAAGCACATCTGCCTTCACGATCACATTCAAAACCGGCTTCTCATCCTCATCATCATCCACAGAAACCGTCTTCTTCACAGAAATCTCCGCCACACCAGACTTCGTACTATGCTTAAACTTCACCTTTTCCAAAGACTTCGGATTTTCCGGCACTTCCAAAATATCTCCAACAGAAGGCGCATCTTTTAATCCCAAAATTTTCACAGGAGTAGAAGGCGCAGCAGTCTTCACCGTCTGCCCATCCCAAGTCCGCATCGCGCGAACCTTTCCATAATTAACTCCACGAAGACCAACAGCGTCCCCAACCTTCAACTCCCCAGTCTGTACCAAAACCGTTGCAACAGCCCCTTCACCCTTATCAACGTGTGACTCAATAATCGTTCCAATCGCAAGTCGATCAGGATTCGCACGAATATCATCCTTCGCCAAATCAGCGACAAGCACGAGCATATCAAGAAGCTGATCAACATTCTCTCCCGTCTTCGCGCTCATCGGAACACAAATCGTTTTCCCTCCCCAATCTTCCGGAACAAAATTCACCTCAGCAAGCTGCCCCTTCACACGTTCAACATTTGCACCCGCAACATCAATCTTGTTAATCGCAACAACAAACGGCAACTTAGAAGCCTTAATAATATCAATCGCCTCCTTTGTCTGCGGCTGAATTCCATCATCCGCAGCAACAACCAAAATCGCAATATCCGCAACCTTCGCACCACGACTTCTCATAACCGTAAAAGCCTCGTGTCCCGGTGTATCAATAAAAGTCATCAAATGATCATTCCGCTCAACCTGATAAGCACCAATATGCTGCGTAATTCCTCCACGCTCACTATCAACAACATTCGTCTTCCGCACAGCATCAAGAAGCTTCGTCTTTCCATGATCAACATGCCCCATCACCACAATAACCGGAGGTCGCTGAACAAGATCAGCCTCATCTTCAGCTGACATAACAGCCTCAAGCCTCTGCACCTCCTCATCAGAACCATCCGCGCTCCCTTCAAGCGGCTGCGCCAAAAATCCCAAATCCTCAGCCACAATAGCAGCTGTATCAAAATCAATCCGCTCATTAAGAGACGCAAGAATACCCTGTCGCATCAACTCCTGCATCACCTTCGCGATCGGCAAGTTCATATGCTCAGCAAATTCCCGCACACTCATCGTCGAAGGAAGCATGACCTGCTCAGCATCACCACTCTTCACCCGCTCCTTCCGCTCTGCACGAGCTCGCTGCTCATCACGCTTCTTCTCCAAATACTGACGCTTCTTATATTCACGCCAAGCATACATAATTCGCCCCGCATCCCGATCCGGAATCTTAAGCGCTTTCTGCCCAATATCAAAACCGAGCTCCGGCAATTTTGCGCGTAGCTCTTCAGGAGTAACTCGAAGACGTCTAGCAAGCTGCGTAATATTCATGGAAGTAGGGGTTCAATACCGAGGACAATACAAAAAAACGCCCAAAGCGTCAATAATAAAAGCAAAAAACTTACTCAAGCCCAAACCGCTTCTGCAAAAACACCCCGTTCATACTCTCAGGATTACAACTCCCAATCTCCATCAACCCATCAACAAAAGAAATGTAATACCCCGTCCGCTCCATCGTAAACTCCCCATCACGAGGATCAACTGGCATCACATCAGGATCATGCCCTTCAAAATATCCACTCAAATCCAAACACGCGTCCGCAAGCCCTTCATCTGTACATACCGTCCCCACATCTCCACTGCAATCAACCCCCGTCCCAAGCATCACACGCCGATCCGTCACCTGCCCAACCACCCCAGCGAATTCCTCCCGATCCGAAAGCTCCAAATCAAGCATCACTTCCATCACATCACCCACATCCCCCTGACGCACCACATCATATTCCGCCCGAAGTTCCCGATCAGGCCCACCAAGTACAATCAAAACAAGCGCCAAAAACATCACAATCGCTCCAGCCGTCAAAACCTCAATATTTGAATATCCATGCGTCATGCAAGAAGTATAACAAAAAAATCCCCCGCATGCGGGAGATATCAGCTCGGCGGCAAGAACTGAAAGTTGATTCGCACCTGATCAGCAGCCTCCTGCCCACGCTCATCAAGAACCGCGGCATATCGACGAGACGAAGCCCCCTCAATCTCATTCGAACAACTCAACCCGCCGCCAGCCTCCTCAACACGCTCAAGCTCATGCCAAAGCAAAAGCGCCGCATCGCGATAACCAAGATCCACAGCCCGATACATCAACATTGCCGCATACCCAGGCCCTCCAAGTCGTCCACCAGGATCACGAATCGCACTCATCACAATCCCATCAGGCACCCGATCAGGCCGCTCGTGCGCGTAATACATGAGCCGAGCACCCGAACAAAGCGCATACGAAAAATGCCCCATCGACCGAAGATACGCACTCCAATCTTCTTTATGAATCCGCTGAATCCACAAAAAAACACTTCGAATCTCCAGCACAAGCCGCGTCACCTCCGCATTCACCGCAGTCGAATCCATCATCCGAATCGTTTCACCGACAGCAGGATCATAATCAACGTGCACCGTCGCAACGCAGGTCTCCGCGTCATAGACATCCCAATCATCCCGATCAAATCCAGGATACAAAGAGAGGTCATACACCCGACGAGGAACACATTGGCGCCCAGCATCAGCATCAGAAACAAAGAAAAACGAGAAAAAAAGACCAATCAAAAACATCAATTCTCCCAAAGAACGATAAAAAAAATCTACCAACCCTAGCCAAACACGTCAACCTCATCTAAACTCAATTCATATGACACCATCAGGATTTCTCCTCATAAACAAACCCCCCAGAATCACCTCTCACGACGTCGTCGACACGCTCCGCAAAATCACCGGCATCAAAAAAATAGGTCACGCCGGAACTCTCGACCCATTCGCTACAGGACTCCTCATCCTCGCCATATCCCGTCAAGCAACAAAAGAAATTTCAAGCTTCGTCGGCCTCCCAAAAACCTACGAAGCGACCTTCACCCTCGGAGCAACGACAGAAACCCTAGACCCAGAATCAAAAATAACATACGCAGAATCACCCCCATCCCTATCAGAAACCAACATTAAAACCGCGATGGGTGCCATGACCGGCCCCCAGGACCAAATCCCCCCAATGTACGCCGCGATCAAAGTAAACGGAAAAAAACTCTACGAACTCGCCCGCCAAGGAAAAACAATCGAACGCAAACCCCGACAAATTACCATCACCGACTTCAAACTGCGAAACATCAACCAAGGCGATCAAACCACAACCATCGATGTATCAATTTCGTGCTCATCCGGAACCTACATCAGGTGTATCGCGAGGGATCTTGCAAAGCACCTAAACACCCTCGGCTACTGCTCTTCCCTAAACAGATCCACCATCGGAACCTACACAATCCAAAACGCCGCTAACCTCAGAGACGTAACCAAAGACAATTGGCAATCCCTCCTCATCCAAAAATCGCATTGACGACCCCAGCAACCGTTGCTAAAGTCAGTGAGTAATCATTTTATACAATTCCAGATATGCCAACAGGAATTATCGCATCTGGACTTGGAGCACTCGTTATCGGAATCCTCATCGGAGTCATCGCTCGAAGCACATTCGGCAAACGAAAAGTCGAAGGCGCAGAAATAAAAGCGAACAAAATCCTACAAGAGGCAAAAAACAAAGAGCAAGAAATGCTCATCGCCGCGAAAGAACGAACGCTCAAGTTCATCGAAAAAGGAAAACAAGAGGAAAACGAACGTCGAAGAGAGCTCAAAAACCTCGAACGCCAACTTCTCGACCGTCAAAATAAATTCGACGCCAAACTCATGGGTCTCGAGGAGAGCAAGGCAAAAATTCAAGAAGAATTTAAAAAAATAGAACAAAAAGCCGAAGAAGTTCACAAAAAACGACAAGAAGCCATCGATAAACTCCAATCAATCGCAGGTCTCTCAAAAGACGAAGCAAAAGATCATCTTTTCAATCTCGTAGAACAAGACCAAAAAGAGGCCCTCCTCTCACGCGTAAGAAAAATGGAGCAAGAGCACGATGACGAAATAGAAAACAAAGCGAAAAAAATCCTCTCCCTCGCCATTCAAAGATTCGCCGCCTCTCATGTTGTTGATTCCACAACAACAAACGTCAGTCTCCCATCAGACGATATGAAGGGCCGCATCATTGGAAAAGAAGGACGAAACATCAAGGCGCTCGAACGCCTCACAGGCTGCGAAATCATCATCGACGACACACCAGAATCCATCACCATCAGC
Source organism: uncultured Gammaproteobacteria bacterium (assembly GCA_964613815.1). Classification (GTDB taxonomy): domain Bacteria; phylum Patescibacteriota; class Patescibacteriia; order UBA9934; family UBA9934; genus CAZTKG01. The sequence continues at coordinate 61,057 of CAZTKG010000006.1, read as the reverse complement.
GGTTTCTCCCCTGTCCGTCGCCAAATCGCCAAACGCACCATCGAGATGCTCATGAAAGACGGCCGCATCCAGCCAGCCAAAATCGAAGACACCATTGAACTCGCCAAAAAAGAACTTGCACGAGAAATGAAAAAAGCTGGAGAAGACGCACTCTATCAACTCGGTATTCCCGTCTCATCCATCGATCCAAAACTCGTCTCTATTCTTGGCCGACTCAAATTCCGAACCAGCTACGGACAAAACGTCCTTCAACATTCCATCGAAGTCGCTCGTATCTCCGGTATGATTGCAGAAGAACTCGGCGCTGACGTCAAAAACTGCAAACAAGGCGGACTCTTCCACGACATCGGAAAAGCCGTTGACCACGACATGCAAGGCGCCCATCCAGAAATCGGCTACAACATCATGAAAAAATTCGGTTGGCCAGAAGACCTCTGTTACCAATCTATTGCACACCACGAAGACCGCCCTCGCACATTAGAGGGTATAATCGTAAAAGCAGCCGACGCCATCAGCGGTGCAAGACCTGGAGCGCGTAGAACAAACGTGGAAGACTACCTCCAGCGCCTCCAAAACCTAGAAGACACGGCAAACAGTTTCGAAGGCGTCGAGAAAGCCTACGCTATCCAAGCCGGTCGCGAAGTCCGCGTCTTCGTAAGGCCAGACAAAGTCGACGACTACGAAGCGCACAAGCTAGCAAGAGACATTGCAAAGAAAATCGAAAGTAGCCTCACCTACCCCGGCGAAGTTCGAATCACAATCATCCGCGAGACCCGCGTTAGCGAGTACGCACGTTAACTTCTTCATATATGAACAAAGCAAGACTGGCAGAAAAAATTGCAGACAATCTCAACCTCTCCAAAAAAGAGGCAGAAGATTTCCTCATCGCCTTCCAAGCAGAAATCATCAAAGCCCTCCAAAACGATGAAGAAGTAACCATCAGCGGATTCGGCACGTTCTCCTCCCGCGTACGCCACGCAAGAAAAGGCGTGAACCCAAGAAACCCATCTCAAATCATCGACATCCCAGCGGTAAAAGTGCCAAAATTCAAAGCTGGAAAAAAACTAAAAGACGAAGTAAAAAGCAGCTTAGCCGCAACATCACCATCTGAACCAGAACCAACTTCCACCGCCTCCTCCCATCTCGACCAAGGCGGAGAGATCTAGTCAAAAATCAAAAAAATCGGCCAATGGCCGATTTTTTTATCCACCCTCATTCTAATCCCCAAACACATAAACATCATTCCGAATATCATACCCATTAAACGTCGCAGCCTCATCCGAAACCTTCATCTGCACAAGCTCTCCCTTCAACTCATCTTTCAAATACCCAAACAACGTCGGCCGATTCGTCGCCGCATCCCCAGACTTCTTATCAATCACCATCCCAAGCTTCCGCCCCATCTTCTCGGCAATAGGCTCCAAATATTCACGAAGCACCTGCACAAACGCCCTGGGACTCAACTGATTAATCACATTCTCGAGCGGGTTCACACCTCGCATAACCAAAAGATCCGTCCCATCATCCGCCGTCACCTCCAAAAGCATCATACTCCCCGCAAGCCGCCGATGCTTCTCACTCTCCGGATTCATCACCATCGTCACACTTGTCACATTCGGATACCTCTCAAGCATAGAATCCTCCTTCCCAGCCCAACACGCATCCCCAATATGCCCAGAAAATTCTGTCATAATATTCCGCTGCGGAACAAGCTGCATCTCCATCGTCCCTCGCGTACCCACATCCCGAAGCCGCCCAACTTCTTGATCCAATCCCTTCACCGACAAAAGCCCCCCAAGCGCCCGAGAAACCTTCTTCCCACGCTTCGTTCGCTTCCCTCGCTCATCAACCTCCGTAAACGTCTCCGCAAGCACCTCCTTCCGCATCAAGTGCCCAACAAAATTCGCCATCCAAGAAAACTCCTTCCCCATCACGCGCGACCGAACACTCGTCCGCTGAACCAACTCCCGCGCCACCTCAAGACGATCATCACTGAGCTGCTGCAGTCCCCACCAAAGCACACCAATCCGAAGCTCCTCATCAAAAACTCCACGAAACGAAGACAACGTCAAAAACATCTCTCGCCAATCCGACATATCCTCAAAATCCATCCCCTCAAGCACATCAATGCGCTTCTGCATCGCTGCCACCGCCCGTTCATTATCCATTTCAAGCACCTTCACTCGAAGCTCCTGAACAAGCTGATCTCGCTTATACCCAATCATATTCACAACCCCCGAAGCCGCCTGATCACTATCAATCATCGCAAACGCCCTCCCAAGAGCTCCACGAAAATCCTCAAACCGATTCAACCCCCCATCCGTAAACTGAAACGCTGCAAGCGCATCTCGATCAAGCTTATCAATATTCACCACCTCACTAGACTCAAACGCCGGATCAAGCTCCTTCAATCTTCCAGCATCCCGCAATTCCTGATATTTCTCAATCAAATATTTAGGCTCAACATCCTGTCCAAACTCCGCCGAAGAAAATCGAATCTCATGCAAAAAAACCTTCATGCGCAAATCCGAATGAAGCAAACGACCCGTATCAACTCCCTCAAAAGAAAACACCTCTTCCTTAAACTGACGCGCAGCCCGCACAAACTCGACCCCCTCTCCACGTTCAGGATGCGCAATCCCAAACTGCGTCAACTCAAAAACATCTTGCTCAGATAACTCTCCTGCACGAAACCGACGTACCAAATCATACACGCGCTTATCAAGCTGCATCCCAAACGCCTCACCGGAAAACCGCAAATCCGCATCAAGCGTCTCTGCAAGACGCGCATCTAACAAATACGCAAGCGCATACAAATCTCGCTCCTCACAAAAAATCTCAACAAGCCGCTTCGTCTCCTCCAAAGAAAACGTATGTCGATCAAGTACGCGCTCAATCTCCCCAGTCGACGCACGCCACTGAACAAGCATCTCAATAACAGAAACCGCCTCTCCCTCAAAATCAAACGCCATCACACTCTTCTTATTCAAAAGAACATCAATTCCTTCAACCTCTACAAGACGACGAAACATATTCGCCGACAAACCACGCGAAATCCCAAGCGCATCAACAAGCGTCTCAGGATCTCCAGCATCAATACAAGCCGACGCAAAACGAGGACCAAATCGTTCAAAATATATTTCAAAATCAATCACTCCATTCCCATCCGCCGGAAGACAACCCTCGTCCCCTTCAAGAAGCGCGATGGCCACATCCTCATCCGCCTTCTTCGCAAAAACCCCCTCAACCTTAAGCGCCTGCCCAACCGCCTCCGGCCCACCATCCATCGCCAAAACTTGCTTCCCAAAATCCCAATCAAGCCCTCGAAACCCATTCAAAATTCGCACCATCGTCGCCTCGTTGCCAACCGCAACCATCTCCTCGGCAAACGCCTGAGTATTTCCATCATCATACGCATCCTCATACTCTCCGAACACATGAAACTCCCCGTCATTAGGCACGTGCCTCAACATCGCTTCTCGCACTTCACCCCGAAGCTCATCCTCCAAAAACAATTGATTATACCCCGCCTGATGCATCATCTGACTCAACCGATTCAATCGAATCAACTCCCGCCCCAAATCAACAAAATCAACCTCCGCCCTTACCTCCTCCCCCCAATTAACATAAGTATAATTTCCCTTCCCAGCCAAATACTTCGCCAACTCAGTCGGATCATACTCAAACTTCTCAACATCAACCCTTATCTCAGCATCCAACATCTGAAATAAAAGCCCCTGAGACAGCTTCTCCCCCTCCAAAAACGGACTATTCAAAAACCACTGAACATGATCATAAAACTGAGCCTCCATCATCCGCGCAACAAGCGCTACAGAACCAATATTCATCACAAACCCCTCATTCATAAGTAACCGAGAAAAATCACCCGAATCCATCTCAATAGCAATTTCCATCAAAGCTACATCCTCAATCTCAAACAACTCACGATGATCAAGCAACAACCGAACTCGCCGATGTTCCAAAAGCCACTTCGCCATCTCTACATGATCTTCCGGTAAAGAACCTTCCATCCGCCTCGGCCATTCAGGATCAGAAAAAAAGAATCGATAATCCATCTCAAACTGCTCCTCACGCTCCACAGGACGGGCAACGCTATTCTCAAATTCTCCATACATATAAAACCATTCTACCAAAAATCCACCTCACAAAGAGGTGGATATCAAGATCAGTCACATGCCCAACGACCAATCATCAAAAACGCTACAATCCCAACAAACAAAAATCCCGAATCACCAAACAAGCATAAATAAATATCATGACACAGTATCATCACATCATCCATCATTACTTGCACACCAAAAAATGCAATGCTAGGCTAAAAAAGCACCTTCTCAACGAGAAACAAATGTCGCTCGCTCATCACCTCTACAAAGCCCACTCCAAATCCAAGCCAACCGAAACCCACGCACCGCCACACATCTTCGCTTGGCGTGTCATCGCATCGTGCATCAAACTCATTTGGGTCTTACTATTCCACATCCTGAGAGCCGGCGTTCTCGGCTGGCATCCACCCGAATCATCACTCGAGAGCTTGCTAAACACGACAAGCTGGACATCAAACGGAGAAACCTGCGAAGAAGATATCCCGCCAGAACCTCCAACGTTCGGCGATACAGTAGGACTAGCCCTGCTAATCTGGATGATATCGCTCGCAGCAATCATCGTCCATGCCATCGTGATGGCCCCGGTCATGGGATGGTCACTCGTCACCACGGGAGACCCAATATCCATGCCACTCTCGACATGCCTCGCAATAGCCACGGCTGCAACCGTAGTCATCTGGATCGGTATATACATCTCGATAGCCTTCTGGAATTTCTTCTCTGACCAACTCAACGACCCAAGTCGAGCCATCAACCTCCAGTAGCCAAAAACGCCCTCTCAGGCGTATTTTTTATTTCTCTCCAAACTCTATCCCTTCAACATCCCCACAACATCCCCCACATTCACCATCTTCACCTCATCCCCACTCCGCTCTTTCCATTCCACATTATCCTCCGCAAGCGTCTTCTCACTCACAACCAATCGCACAGGAATCCCAATCACATCCGCATCCGCAAACTTCGCACCAGCTCGCGCATCACGATCATCCCAAAGCACCTCCACACCAGCCGCGCGCAAATCATCATAAAGCCCTTCACTCACCTCCCGCACACGCCCCTCGCCATCGCGCCCCTCCAAACTAATCAAATGCACACCAAAAGGCGCAATCTCCTTCGGCCAAATAATCCCCTTCTCATCATGATGAACCTCAACAACCGCTCCCATCGTCCGACTAGGCCCAATCCCATAGCACCCCATGATCGGCGAGATCTGCTTCCCTTTCGCATCCTGAACAGAAAACTTAAACGCATCAGAAAATTTCGTCTCAAGCGGAAAAATATTGCCAACCTCAATCGACTTCTTCACCTCATATTTATCAGACCCCCAATCCGCCTCAGGAACAATCTCTCGATTCGATGCCTCCCTAGTCTCCTTATCAACATAAACATGATCCTCCCCCGCTTCAGTCATCACCTGAAATTCATGCGAATGCTTCTCCGTAAACACCCCACCATCCGCTTCAACAACCATCGCCTCAAGTCCACACCGAGAATAAATCTTCAAATAAGCCTCCTTCGCCTTTTCATAAAACGCCAAAAAGTCAGCCTCATCCGCATGAAAACTATACAAATCTTTCATCGAAAATTCCCGCCCCCGCAAAAGCCCGCTTTTCGCCCGAGCCTCATTCCGAAACTTATCCTGAATCTGATACACCGCAACAGGCAAATCCTTATAAGACTTCACAAACTCTTTCACAAGCGGCGTCACAACCTCTTCAGCCGTACAACTAAGCCCATACTCCTTCCCATGCCCCTCAACCTTAAAAAGCACATCAATCGCATCCCATCGCCCCGTCTTATCATAAAGCTGCTTCGGCTGAAGCGCAGGCATATAAATCTCCTGCCCCCCAATCGCATCAAGCTCCTCCCGAACAATGTTTTTAATCTTATCAAGAACCCGAAGCCCTAGAGGCAAATACGAATACACACCGGCTGCAAGCTGACTCACAAACCCCCCTTGAATCAAAAACCGAGCATTCGCACTATCCGCATCCGCAGGAACCTGCTTCGACGTCTTCGTAAAAAGATGTGACTGTTTCATATGCAAAGAGTCTAACGCGTCCGAAAGACATTGGCAATAAAAAACAGGCAAGCCCCTCAACCTGCCAAAACAATAGCCTTACGCTCCCGAATCCAATACTTAGTCCAAAGAACGATAGTAGCAAAAAACATCAACCCGTTGGCACAAATAATCCCCGCAAGAAAATATTTTCCGCTATAGAGCATGTGCCAAGCCCAAAAAACATCAGAAACAAAATACATGACATTCATCGAGTTTTCCATCGCACCTGTTCGCCCACTCTTCCAGAGAGTAATTAACTGACTCAACGCAAGAATGAAAAATACAACGTCTAAACCAAGCATCATCATTTCTTGATAAGGAATAAACACCATGACAGGAACAAGGCAAAGGGAAGCGCAAAGAAAAACCAATCTAAAAAGCGAAAACTCGCCATACTTCCAAATCCCAACAACGATCAATGAATTGATCCCCCCGAGAAACAATCCATTGAACATGGTTGCAAAATCCCCAAATCCAAATCCAAACACAAAAAAACAAAAACAAACGGCAACGTCATACGAGAAGAACTTAAAATCCAACGATTCATCTGATTCAAGTTCAAAAATCTCCATGAACTGCTTCAAACAAGAACCACCAAGAACAAGAGTTAATACCATCGCATAAAACGCAGACGATTTAAAATCAGGACTAAAGTTAACGTCGATGAGATAAGAAAAAAAGAACAAAGACATAGAGCCTCCAAAAGAACATCCATATCTTACAAGATTTCACAAAACAAAAAACCCCCGCATAAATGCGAGGACTTCTTGGTGCGGCGTGAGGGGCTCGAACCCCCGACCTTCTGGTCCGAAGCCAGACGCTCTAATCCAACTGAGCTAACGCCGCATAAATGTAATCAGCAAGACAGGCGCAGGAAAAATGTTCTGAGATCGTTTCGAATCGAGTACCGCAGTAAAACGTACATACAAGTACGTAGTCGAGGAACGGAGATTCGGGACGATCTCAGGACATTTTAACAAGCCTGTGGTGCGGCGTGGAGGACTCGAACCTCCGACCAAATGGTTAAGAGCCATCTGCTCTACCAACTGAGCTAACGCCGCAAATTGTGCCGAGATCATAGCGCACAAGACTTATCCCGTCAACAAATAGATAGCGTTAGCCAATTTTGATATCATAGACACATGTCATACATGCTCATCACAGGCATTGTACTTACGGTTATTCCCGTCGCGCTAATCATCGGATTCGCGAGCTTTATCTTTATGTCCTTCGTCAAAGACGACGACGACGCCGCAGCCGTCCTCAAAATCACCTTCATCACCATGCTCATCGGCCTATCCCTCATAGCCGGCCACTACGTCGTACAACTAATATCATAAACCCCTCTGCCCATCTCGACCGAACGAAGTGAGTAGAGAGATCTCATCAAAAAACAACCGAACCTCATCACGGTCGTTTTTTTATTTCACTCTCCTCCCCCTCACCCAAACCTCCCGAGGCAAAACCTTCATCATCTCCGCCGACATCATCCCCGAAACATCTTCATCATAAACCACAAAACTCGCCTCACACCCCTCCGCAATCCTCCCCCGCCGATCCCCCGCCTCAACCACCTCCGCACTCACCCGCGTATACGCATCCACCGCCTCCGCAAACGTCACCGCCCGACGCGGAAACTGCCCCTCATCAACTGCCCATCCAATCCCATCCATCGGCCCACTCGGCATATCATCACTCCCAAACGGCATCAAAACATCATGATCAAGAATACTTCGAAGCGGCACAAGCTCCTTCACCCGATCCCCAAGCCGATCACCATAATGCACCGCATCCCACAAAAAATTCGGCTGCACACTCGCGACAACACCAAGCTTTTTCATCCTAACCAAAGCCTCCGGCACAAGCATCTCACAATGCTCAAGTCGCCATCGCAAACGCTCATCTCCAATCGCCTCCACAATATCCAAAACCTTCTCAATCCCTCCATCTCCAATCGCATGCACTGCCACATCCCTCAACCCAAAAGACGCCATCAAATCCACAATACGTCGAAACTCCTCTTCACACACAAACGTCGACCCAATCATCCCACAACAATAAGCCTCTTTAAAACAAGCCGTCTTCGTCCCAATCGTCCCATCCATAAACACCTTCACCCCACGAATCTGAATCTGCCCCTTCAACCGATCAACATACGCCCGAAACCGACCCCTCTCCTCAAACAACCGCGCATCCACAAAAAGCGAAACATTCATCACAAACTCCTCATCATCCAAAAGTCGCACATACGCCTCCAGCTGATCAAAACTCGTCACATACATATCATGCACCGCAACAATCCCCTTCTCCATCCACCCATCACAATACCGCTTAATATTCTCCGCCGTCTCCATAACCCCTGGCGCCGTACGCACCTCAACCTCCACAAAATTTTTCTCATGAACAGCGCCCTCCTCATCCTCCCCTTTCCATCCCTCAGATCGCAATTTCGCAATCCCCGCAGAACTCACAAGCCCCATGTGATACGTATGATGAAAAAAGAACACCGCCCGATCCCCACAAACCTCATCAACAAGCGCCTGCGTCACCTCCACCCCCCATTTCGAATCATTCCATCCATGCACAACAATCCAGGCTGATAAGCCCTCCTCACACGCATCACGCAAACGAGAAACAACCCCTTCCCAATCCAAATCCCCCCGCCGCAAATCAATTTCACTTAACGTCCGACTCCGCCGAGAAGGATGATTATGCGCATCCTCAAACCCAGGCAAGACAAATCGCCCACCCAAATCAACAACTTCCTCCGCCCTGCAGCCATCCTGAGTCGAGGGATGTTCACCCTCGACGGAAGGATCTCCCGCATGCACAATCACCCCATCCTCAACCAAAACATCAGCGGCCAAAAACCGCCCATCAACAAAAAATTTCCCATTCAAAAATTTCATACTAACCAAACAGTAATAAAAACAGGACAGCTACACAAGCTGCCCCACGCATCTACCGGATCACAACCGGAAGATAAAGAACAAACAGACTCCCATACTTCCCATCCTGCGGCCGCACCTCCATGTTGGAAGAAATCACCGCCGCCTGATCGAGAAGTCCGGCCACACGCATGCCGAGAATCAAATTCGCCTTCACGACCGCCGGCCAGTTCGCCCGGGATTCAGAGAGAATCACCACACGCTGACCAAATCGTTCACGAACCTCACGAACAAGCTGGTGCCGAATCCGCTGAGAGAGCCCCTGTCCCCCAAACTCGGGATGCGTCGCCATCTCCGTCAGCTCAACCACATGCCAGTCATCAGGCCCAACAGAAATCGTCGCGACCTCAGCCATTCCCACGGAAACGATCTGACCAGAACGCTTATCACGTACAATCCCGACAATGTTCTCCGCAAGCATGCTACGAACCGTCCGCCACGTGAACACAGTCATGTACGAGCGGTAACAGACACCGTAGAGCTCCACGAGCTGACTCACATCCGCATCAGAAGCTCCAACATCCATCGACTCAAGCTGCATATGTCCAGAAGGCGCCCTAGCTGTCGTCCGGAACCGCACAGCATCACTCACACGCGCACACATCTCCCACTGCTGAGCGACATCTCGACCCGCCGTTCGCCGAAGCGACCGATTTCCCCCAAAGTACGCAAGCCCTCCGACACGCGAATCCCCAGAAATCGGAATGAACGCCTCGCACATAAGCGGAACACCCATCCAGTCCTCATACAGAAGCCGAAGATCCTGCCGTCGAACACCAGGCCCCACGAACATCCGCATAGTGAACCGACAGGTATCCCGAACCTCCTGTCCACGCATCATGCCGGCCAAAACGGCAGTCCGAATTACCACAGACACCCCCTCCACCGTCTCAGGAACCTGTGTCCAGAATCCCTTGAATCGATCACTGACCGGGTCATACTCAACGGAACCAATCGCGCCCGTACTCACACTCATGCTGTTCTCCTCAAATGAACATTCAGAGGTTTCACCCTCACGACGATCGCCACAAGCAACCATCATCAAGACAAAACAAAATCCCCCGGAGGGAAATTCCGGGGGATATCTCTTCTAAGCAATCACCTTAAAACAGAATATCCCCCGATATCTTCTTACACGTACAAGTTTTCTTAAAATCAATTGCCATAACTAGACAAAACAGTACCACGATAAAAAATTCTGTCAAAATACACCAAACAAACTACCACCCCTTCGCCTCAATCCCCTTCGTCGCCGCATCCACCTGAGCCTCCTGCTTACTACTCCCCGTCCCTTGCGCAACAAGCGCACTCCCAAGATAAACCCCAACACGAAACGTCTTATTATGGTCCGGCCCCGTCTCCTCAAGCACCTTATACGTCGGCGTCAAACTCATCCGACTCTGACTCTCCTCCTGAAACCGACTCTTCGGATCAATATACAACTTCTTCTCCAAGATCTCCGGAAGCGTACTCAAAATCACATCACTCACAAACCGTTTCGCCTCATCCCAACCAGAGTCCAAATAAACAGCTCCAATCAAAGCCTCCATCGCATTTGCCAAAATATAATTCCGCGCTTTCACACTCGCATCTTTCTGCTCTCCACGCGACAAATAAAGGTAAGGCTCAATATCAAGCGCGCGAGCAACCTTCGCCAGATTCACCCCATTCACGAGCGCAGCACGCCAATTAGTCAACTCACCTTCAGGATTATCATAATTCGCATACAAAAACTCCGTCACCACAAGCTCAAGTACCGCATCCCCCAAAAACTCCAAACGCTCATTGTGCCCAAGCTCAAAACTCGGATGCTCGTTCAAATAAGAACGATGAACAACCGCTTGCTCCAAATGCCCACCAGGAACATGAGGAGTATTCAACATCTTCGCCAAAGCCGCAATATCTTTTCGCATACTTATTCGTCACTAGATTCTTTCTTCTCCTCTTTCTCATCCCCCTTCCCATCTCGACCTTGTGGAGAGATCTCTTCACCTTCCTTCCCTTCCCCGGCATCAGCCACTTCTTCCTTCTTCTCTTTTTCTTCTCGCTTCTCCAAATCAACCTTCTTCAACTCACCCTTGGCAACCATATCTTTATAAACCGCTCCAAGCACACCATTAATAAACTTCCCACTAGCACTTCCTCCAAATGTCTTCCCCAATTCAATCGCCTCATTAATCGCCACCTTACTAGGAATCTTCTCATCAAATTTCAACTCATACGCCCCAAGCCGCAAAATATTCCGATCAACAATCGTCATCTCAGGAATATTCCAATCCGGCGCAAAATGTTCCAAAATCTCATCAATTTCATTAATCCGCCCAATCGTTTCCGCGACCTGATGAGCCACATAATCCCCATCATCAAACTGAGGAGCAAACTCCTCCTTCACAAACTGCACAATCTCCGGCACCCGCTCTTTATCACCACGACGAAAATCCCATTCAAAAAGACACTGCATAGCCATGGTTCGGGCTAAATGACGATTCGACATACAATCAAGTATTCAACATTAGTGGCTAAAGAATATCACAAAAAGACTCAGCGCATTACGCCGGAGTCTTTTCTGCAGCTTTTTCTTGAGGGGCTACAACCTCAGTTGGTTTTGATTCTTCAGTTTTCGCCTCAACCCTCACCGGAACAACATCTTTTTTCACCACTTCTCGTCCTTTATAAAATCCACAAGCCTTGCATGCCACATGAGGCAAAACAGGCTCGGAACATTTTCCGCAATTTCGGAGCGATACAGGTTTCAAATGATGATGCGCGCGACGACGTCGAACACGAGAACGAGAATTCCGAAACTTCGGAACAGACATAAAAGATAGATTACGGCCAGAACTGTAATAAATATCGCCCAAATTGTCAAACACACGAATCAAAAACAACCAAATCGCCAAAATAAACCAAAAACCCAAGCAAACAAACAAAAAAATATCATTTTTCCTTGACAAAACCCATTTTTTCTGATAAGAATTCCTCTCGTTCATTATCAATTTCACCAGTTTTTCAAGGAGAAACCATGTCCAATCTTCTCGATGGATTCCAGTTCCCTGCCGATCATCGATATCGCATCAGGCAAAAAATCGGCGAAGGCGGAATGTCGACGGTCTTCCTCGCAGAAGATCGCGTCTTCGGAAGCGTGGCCGATCACATCAACATCACCCTCGCCCTGAAGTTCCTCGACCCAAAAATGTGCCGCAACAACGAATCAGTTGCCCGATTCACACAAGAGGCAACAATTCTCGCCGCACTTCGAGGCCACCCGAACATCCTCACGCTCTACGACGTCCAGCGCACCATCCTGCCAAACCAGAGCACACAGAGAAAGATGTTCCACATCTACTATCTCGTACTCCAGTACTTCAAGCACGGATCGTGCGAACAGTACATCCGAAAGGGGCAAGAGGGACGTGCATCACCACTTTCCCAGTGGAAGATTCTCGCAATCACACGCGACATCTTACGAGCACTCTCATTCGCTCACTCGCAAGGGTACATGCACAGAGACGTCAAGCCAGACAACATCCTCATCGGAGACCATGGCCAGTACGTCCTCGCAGACTTCGGAATCGCCCAAGGCAACATGGGTGTCGCGCACACGCGCGCAGGATCCCGCATGGGATCCCCGGAATACATGGCGCCAGAACAAGCAAGGGACCCAACCCGAATCAGCGAAACGGCGGACATCTATGCCCTTGGCGTGACCATGCTCGCCCTCGCGCTCGGAAAACTCCCACCAAAACGCCTGAGAGGAAGCCAGATGTTCCCAGCCTCCGAGCTCCAGCCGATCACCGAGCCATTGCGTGGCATCATCGTCAGAGCAACACAGTGGAATCCTGGCAAACGATTCCCAGCCGCAGAAGCTATGCTTCAGGAAATCGAGGCGAGAACCAGCAAGGGCGTCATCAGCATCAACCGCGCGCGACCAACAACGCCAAAGCCCTCAACAGAAAGACTCGAAAAAGGATCCTCAGGCGGAACCAGAACCGAATTCCCGAGCGACTTCCACAGTCCAGCATCGCCGCCCAGACATCTGATGATCAGCATGCCCAGGGCAACGCCACGCGCGCCCACACCATCAGAAGCACCTCAAGTCGCGGCAACGCCTCAGCCAAAGGCGCGTACACACATCAAGCCGCAAACCTCACCGCCAGCACCCGCCACAGCGCACGTCCCAAGAGGACCGCGACCGGTTCAAATCCCCGCGTCCTCCCCAACGATCGTGCCAGCCCCAGCTGCAATCGTGACACCGATGGAATCAATCAGCGAGCCGATTGCTCCGGTTCGTAGCTCAACACCCATCATTCGGCAGCACGCTGGAACAGGCGCAATGGCCATCATCGAAGAACTCCAAGAGCCCGAACCGGCGCAGCAAACGGATCAAGACACAAACCAGACGTTTGCCGAATTCGAACTTCCCGAGATCTCAGCGCCAACACCGCCGCCTATCCAAGCTGAACCTCCGGCTGGCCCGAGAACTCCCATCGAATTCGCAAACGAACCAGATCCAGTGGAGCGGCCACAAACGAGACGCGTCCCAGGGGGGACCTTCGCAGCTCCAGGCTCAGCGAAAATCCCAACCGCCTTCAGCGTCGAGCCAATCGAGCAGCCTCGCTCGCGAGCAGGCTGGATCGAAGGCACCATTCTCGCTCTTCTAGTGATCGTCGTGGTCATCCTCGGCTATCGAACGTTCTTCATGGAAGAGCCTCCGGCGCCAACTCCCGAAACCCCAGTTCAAACGGTCTCGCAACCCACCCAGGAAGCGACTCCCACAACAACGGCAACGGAAGTCAAGGAAATCAGAACCTTCGCCAGAATCGGCACCGATCCGAACGGAGGAATCGACTACCTACTCGACATCGACCGAAACAAATTCGCCTTGTCACCCGGCGAAGACATCTCGGTACCCCCCGGCGGCTACACAGCCATCCGCGTCCTCAAAGACAGGGTCCAAATCCGTGCAACGGTTGTCCTCCGGTCAGGCCACATGTACCTTCTCACCTGCCCAAAGAAAAAGAAGGAATGCGCCCTCACCGGTGACGCCCTCTAGCATCACACCCTCTCAAGGACTTGCCCCGTCGCTCGCGCAGCGACGGGGAGTTTTTTTTACACAAATCAAAACAGGGCTCGCGCCCCGCTTCAAATCTACTTCTTCGCTTTCTTCTTCTCCTTCTCTTTTTCTTTCTTCTTCCCATCACCACCTCCATCATCAATCGCCGCCTGCACATCCTCCGGCACAATCTCCGGCTCACTTTCCACAAACGCTACGCTACTCACACTATCGCCCGCCTTCTTAAACCGCATCACCCGCACACCTTGCGTCGCACGCCCAAGCTTCGAAATACTCGTCACTCCAAGCCGAATCACCTGCCCAGCCTCACTCACCACCAAAAGGTCACGAGAATCACGCTTACTCACCTTCTTCGCAGAAACCAAATTCCCCGTCTTACTCGTCAACTTACTCGTACGAATCCCCATCCCTCCACGATTCTGAACCTTATATTCCTTAAACGCCGTTCGCTTTCCATATCCAAACTGACTGATCACAAGCAAAGATCGATCCTCATCAATATCTTCCTTTGTCAAAACCGTCATCCCAACAACCGTATCCTCACTGCGAAGCTTAATCCCGCGCACACCAGCCGCGACACGCCCCATTGGACGCACATCTTTCTCACTAAATCGAATCGCCATAGCAAGACTCGTCACAATCATCACCTCATCCTCTCCACTGCTAGACTTCACCCACTCAAGCGCATCTCCATCTTTCAACTTAATCGCAATAAGCCCACTCTTCCGCACACTCGCAAATTCCTTAACCGCCGTCTTCTTCATGAGCCCCTTCCGAGTCACCATCAAAATATATTCAGAATTCACCAAATCACGCCCACGCATCGTCGCATTCACGCGCTCCCCAGGCGCAAGCTGTAAAAAATTCACAATCGCCTGCCCCTTTGCCGTCCGACTCGCCTCTGGAATCTCATAAACCTTCAACTTAAACACGCGTCCACGAGACGTAAAGAACAAAATATCCTGATGCGTCGTCGCCGCAAACATCGACTCAACACTATCCGCCTCCTTTGTCGTCAAACCAGCAACTCCCTTCCCTCCACGCACCTGCTTTCGGAACGTATCCGGACTCAAACGCTTAATGTACCCATCACGAGTCATCATCACAATCGTCTGCGTATCAGGAATAACATCCTCAATAGAAAACTCCTTAATCCCACTCTTCACAATCTTCGTGCGCCGATCTTCACTAAACCGATCCCGAATTTCCTCAATCTCCTCCCGAATCACAGACATCATCTTCGCACGAGATTTCAAAATCGCCTCAAGCGCCCGAATCAACTTCATCTTCTCCTCATACTCCTGCTCAATTTTCAACTGCTCCAAATTCGCAAGACTCTGCAATCGCATGTCCAAAATCGCAATCGCCTGCCGTTCACTGAGCTTAAATTTCTTCATCAAATTCTCTCGAGCCTCTTCTTTATCTTTCGATTTCTTAATGGTCGCAATAATCTTATCAATATTCTCAAGCGCAATTTTCAACCCCTCCAAAATATGCGCGCGCTCTCGAGCCTTCTCAAGCTCAAACTCCGTCCGACGACGAACAACTTCTTCCCGATGCTTTACGTACTCAACCAAAATATCTTTCAACCCCAAAATCCGTGGTTGCATTCCCCCTTCAACAAGCGCAACCATATTAAAATGAAACGATGTCTGCAATTGCGTCGCCTGATATAACCGATTCAACACCTTCTTCGGATATGCATCCTTTTTAAGCTCAATCACAACGCGTACACCATCCTTGTTACTTTCATCCCGCAAATCCCGAATCCCCTCCAACTTCTTCTCCCGAACCAAAAGCGCGATTTTCTCAAGCATCGAAGCCTTATTCACCATGTACGGCACCTCCGTAACCACAATCTGATGCCCACCCTTCTTGCGCTCCTCAATATCCGCCTTCGCCCGCACCACAATCCCTCCACGCCCAGTCGCATACGCCTGCTCCAAATCTTTCGCTCCATACACAATCGCTCCGGTCGGGAAATCCGGCCCCTTCACATGCTCCAAAAGCTCCGCAAGTGTCGCATCCGGCTTATCAAGTAAAAGCAAAATAGCAGCACAAAGCTCTCCAAGATTATGCGGAGGAATATTCGTCGCCATTCCAACCGCAATTCCAAGCGTCCCGTTCAAAAGCAAATTCGGCAATTTCGCAGGTAAAACACTTGGCTCCTTGTGACTCTCATCATAGTTCGGTCGAAAATCAACCGTCTTCTTCTCAATATCCAAAAGCAAACTTTCTGCGATGAGCTCAAGCTTCGCCTCCGTATAACGCATCGCCGCAGCACCATCACCATCCATGGACCCAAAGTTCCCCTGCCCGCGCACAAGCGGATGACGAAAACTAAAGTCCTGCGCCATACGAACCATCGCATCATAAATCGCGCTATCACCATGAGGGTGATATTTCGCCATCACCTCTCCAACCACATTCGCCGACTTCCGAAACTTCGCCGTAGAGCGAAGCCCAATCGTCCACATCGCATACAAAATACGACGATGTACAGGCTTCAATCCATCACGAACATCCGGAAGCGCACGCGAAACAATCACGCTCATCGCATAATCAAGATAGGACCGTTTCATTTCCTCAACCATCGGCTGAGAAATAATATTTTCTTTCACAAGCGGCAACTTCTCATCACCAGCACCCTTCTTCTTCGCCATATGCAATATAAATCATTAAAAACGAACATCCTCACCTTCACCCCCTCCTTCTGTCATCTCGACCTTGCTGGAGAAATCCCCTTCAGCCACATCAGTCTCAGCATAAATCAAACTCCGATCATCACCTCCGCCATCAATACTCCCATCTCCCCCCTCCTCATCTCCGGAATCAACGCCTTCAACTTCCCCCTCGGGACGTGGAGCGTCATCGCTCTTTACGTCCTCCTCGTCCAAATCAGCCAAAAGCGCCTCCACAACCCCTCCAGCAACAGCTTCCGCCTCAGCCTCACTCACCTCAGCCGCAAAAAACAAATTCGAAATCCCAGAAACAAAATTCTGCACATCTCCATCGAGCTGAGGCGTCAACTCCCGAAGCTCCTCCGCATAATCCTGCCCAGCTTCAATCGTTTCACTCAACTTCTCACGCCCAGCCATACGCTCCGCATTACCTTCCACCATGACCAAAATCTGAAACCCCCAAATCCCAAACAACACAACCACCCCAACAGCAAGCGCGCCAAAAAACAATCCTCGATGCTTACGCTGTGACGGTCGAGTAATCTTCATACCCTAAGAAAGCACATAAACTTGCATCCCATCCTGTGGAAGTGCGCTCTTTTTTATCTTCATCTTAGAAACCTCTTCAACCGGACTTGCAAGCTCTTTGCAAAACGCTTCAATCTCCTTTGCACCCTTATCGCCAGAATACATAAACGGAACCACAATCCGCGGCTCAACTTGCTGCGTCAAGCTCCGTGCCGCATCAACCGTCAATCCATCCTTCCCTCCAACGGGCACAACCATCACATCAACAACACCAAGCGCCTCAACTTGCTTATCTGTAAGCACGCCGCTCCAAGCCCCAAAAAACACCACAGAAAAATCACCAAGCCCAAGCCGATAAATCGCATCCCCCTTTTTCCCAACCGTCACACCTCGCACAAACATCCCCTGAACTTCATATTCTCCAGCATGATCCACAACAAACGGCTTTACCCCCTCCTGCTCAGACTGCACCCCTGAAACATTTTGTGTCTCACCCCCCTCATGCGACCGCACAATCAAAGAAGCGCTCAAAGATTTAGGAAAATTAGCCCCTTTTTCTGACTTATAAGGATCCGTAACAAGCGAAACCTCCCCAGAAGCAGTCTTAATCTGCATCCAAAAACACCCAAAACCGTGAGAAATAATCTGAAGCATAAAATCATTGTTCGTCAGAATCTTAACACGTCACCCAATCCAAAACAACGCGATCATCCACCAAACCTAAACCGCATCATCCTCCCCCTCATGAAGCACCGTCGTCCAATACTCAATCTCTTTTACAATTTCCTCTTCGCCCGGATCTCGCTCAACAACGCTCCACCCCTCTTCCAGCCGATCCGCACTCCCCCGAATCTCCGCCGTCCATTTCGCATCCTCATCCCCCATCGCGCGCAACCGATCAATCATCCCCTGTAACCGATCAACCTCCGTCTTCCACTTCTCTACAAGATCCCCAAACTGCGCATTCCGATTCTTCGCCCTGTCATCACACTGACTATCAATAACTTCTTCACTCATCAAAATCGCCTGTTCAATCTGATACCGCTCCGTCCCCTCAAACTGCTCCTCAAATAACTTACTCTCAACCAAATGATCCAAAGCCACCCCATGCTTCGTCAACTCCTCAACCTTCTTCTTCAAGTCATCCTCAAGCCGCTCAAACACAGCAACCTGCAACCGCTGCTCCTCATCCCCCGCACAAATCTCATGATAAGCCTTCCGATAAGGAAATTCCTTCCGCCCAATCACACTAAGCGCCTGATGAATCTGCTTCTCACTCGTCCCCTCTTCCGCAGACAATTCCGCGTGCAACTTCTTCGCCTCCTCCACAAACTCCGGCGGAGTAAGCGGAACCATTTTATCGATAGCAATCTGAAACTCGTCCAAAAACGATTGATGTGGATGTGACATATATCTCGATCTTATCACAAACAAAAAACCAGGCCCAAAGACCCAGTCACGTCATTGCCGCATCGCAGCAATCCCCTCCCAAGAATTCCCCACAAGCACCGCATCAACATGCGGCCACAACCGAGGAAGCGCCCGCCGCCTCGCAGCAACCCGATCCGGATTCTCATCATCCAGAGGATAAATCATCACCGACGTCCCAGCCGCGCGAAACAACCATTCATCTCCACCGGCATCACCAAACGCAAGTGCAAAACGCGGATCAACCCCAACCGTCTGACAAAATCGCCGAAGACACGTACCCTTATCACGACTTGTAGCAGCCAAAAGACAATCCATACTCGAAACCCGCCTGCCGGAAAAATAAGGCGTGTACAAAAGCTGCACACCATAGGCATTCACCTTCGAAACCCCAAGCCACCGAGTCCAACTCATAAACTGAGCATCATACAGCCCATAACTCACACTCGCAAACCCATTCGGACCAAACGTACGAGCAAAATCGACAATGCCAGGACGAGGAACAAAATCAACAACATCTTCCACCTGAGCCTCCATCGGAGCAGCCTCAACAATAAGCCGAACACTCCGAAAAAGAAACGCCCGCTCCCCCTCATCAGACCGATCATCACCAGCCCAATACGCCAACGCATCACGACGATTCCGCTCACGCCCCTCCTCCGTCATCAACCCCCGAAATGCATCCCAATGATTCCCAGGATGCGCCGTCCCATCATAGTCAGAACAAAGAACGCTCGCCCTGCGAACCCTCTCTTCGAACATCAACGCACTTCCACACACCCCCGTATTCACCAGAAGCACACCGTCGCGGGCACGAGCCCGACGCACGGCATCATCCAGAACAGCTTCATTAAACTGATGAACAGAAATCACATCCATAACACACTCCTCGAGGCCTTCACCTCATCAAAAGAACAAAAAAACCCTACCACTCTTGACAATCCTCACCAAATCTCATAACATCCCCTCATTAACTATTAGCGCCTATTTGCCCACTAGCCTTGAGCTAACTGCGCAGATCGGAACTTTTTTATGTCAGAAGATACGACAATTCAGTCAGAATTTGCAAAACTCCTAGATGAAGGAGATTTTTTGGTTATTCCAAAACTAGGTGACCTCATCACAGGAAAAATCCTTTCAACAAAAGGCCGAGAAGTCCGCGTTGACCTCTCAGGTATGACCACAGGAGTCGTCCGAGGCCGAGAACTCTTCGCAGAAGGAGCAATGTACCAAAACCTCCGCGAAGGAGACGAAGTAGAAGCAACCGTCATCGATCTCGAAAACGAACAAGGCGAAGTCGAGCTCTCATTCCGATACGCAGGAAACAGAAAAGCCTGGGAAAACCTCAAAGAGAGCTTCTCAAAAAACGATCCAATCGAAGCCACCGTGCTCGACGCAAACAAGGGTGGACTCATCGTCAAAGTTTCATTCATTTCTGGGTTCTTGCCAGTTTCCCAACTCGCTCCAGAACACTACCCGCGCGTAAGCGGAGGTGACAAACAAAAAATCCTCGAAAAGCTTAAAAAATTCGTTGGAAGCACATTCCGCGTCCGCATCCTCGACCTCAATGAACAAGACGAAAAACTCATCGTCAGCGAAAAAGCCGTCTGGGAAAGCGAACAACGAAACGTCATCTCACAAATTCACATTGGCGACAAAATCGAAGGAAAAATCACCGCCCTCGCAGACTTCGGAGCCTTCATTAAATTCCAACCGAGCGGAGATCCAAATACATCCCTCGAAGGACTCGTACACATCTCAGAAATCGCCTGGCAACGCATTGACCATCCAAAAGACATCCTCAAAATGGATCAAGAAGTCAAAGCAGAAATCATCGGCATCGAAGGAAGCAAAATCTTCCTATCTATCAAAAAACTCATCGAAGACCCATGGACCGGCGTCGAAAAGAAATACAAAGTCGGAGACACCGTGGAAGGAAAAATCCTCAAAATCAATCCATTCGGATTCTTCGTTGAGCTCGACCAAGACATTCACGGTCTTGCACACGTTTCTGAACTCTCAGAAAAACCAGTCGAGAACGTCTTCAAACTCGGTCAAGTTGGCGATGTTGTAAAATTCAAAATCGTCTCCATCGAACCAAAAGAACACCGACTCGGCCTCTCACTAAAGGCACTCAAAGACAGCGCACCAAAAACAACACCAACAAAAGAAACTCCAGAAGAAACACCTGCGCCAGCGACAGAGGAAACACAAACAGAAACCCCGCC
This sequence comes from uncultured Gammaproteobacteria bacterium, assembly GCA_964613815.1. GTDB lineage: Bacteria > Patescibacteriota > Patescibacteriia > UBA9934 > UBA9934 > CAZTKG01. The sequence continues at coordinate 39,984 of CAZTKG010000006.1, read as the reverse complement.
AACAGCAGAGACACCATCAGAAACAACAAACGAAACAACGCCAGAAACCGAATCAGAATCAACTGAAACCTCATCAGAAACAACAGACGCTCCAGCGTCATAGCCCACACCTATGAAGCCGTTGTCAAAAAACATCATCGTCTTCATCCTCGTCATTCTCGCCGCCGGAATCATTTTCTCCAACTACAACATCACTGACGACAAACCAGAAGTCATTGCAACATCTGAAGTTGTAGAAAAAATCCGAGCCAGCGAAATTGAATCAATCGAGGTCAAAGAAGACACGCTCGCAATCATCGCAGCAGACGGAACAGAATTCACGGCAAAAAAAGAAGCCGGCGAATCCCTTTCCGAACTCCTCACAAACTACGGAGTAACCACAGAAGAACTAGCGAGCCTACAAATCGAAGTAACCGAACCAGGAATCGGCGTAACCCTATTACGAACGCTACTACCAACAGTCATCTTCCTCATCGGGTTCCTCATCATCTTCTGGTTCATCGTTCGTCAGATGCAGGGCGCAAACAACCGCGCTCTCACATTCGGACAATCAAAAGCACGCGAAGTCTCAAACAAAAAGAACAAGGTTACCTTCAAAGAAGTCGCCGGAGCAAAGGAAGCTAAAGAAGAACTCTTCGAAGTCGTCGACTTTCTCAAATCGCCCAAAAAATACGCAGAAGTCGGAGCCAAAATTCCAAAAGGTGTCCTTCTCATGGGTCCTCCAGGAACCGGAAAGACGCTCATGGCTAGAGCCGTTGCGGGCGAAGCAAACGCCCCCTTCTACCACATCTCCGGCTCAGAATTCGTAGAGATGTTCGTCGGAGTCGGAGCTTCTCGCGTACGAGACCTCTTCGCCAAAGCAAAAAAATCCGCCCCATGCATCATCTTCATCGACGAAATTGATGCCGTCGGACGCCAACGCGGAGCAGGACTCGGCGGAGGCCACGACGAACGCGAACAAACCCTCAACCAAATCTTGGTAGAAATGGACGGATTCGATCCAAACCTAGGCGTCATCGTCATTGCAGCAACAAACCGCCCAGATGTCCTAGACCCTGCCCTCCTCCGCCCAGGCCGATTCGACCGCCGCGTGATCCTAGGACTCCCATCGCTAAAAGATCGACAGGAAATCCTAGAAATCCACGCGAAGAACAAGCCACTCGCGAAAGAAATCAATCTCAAACGCATCGCGCAACGCACCATTGGATTCTCCGGCGCCGACATCATGAACGTCATGAATGAGGCCGCAATCCTCGCCGCACGGGACAATCGCAAAAAGGTTGAACAACACGACATGCTCGAAGCCATCGAAAAAGTCATGCTTGGCCCAGAACGAAAATCACACATCCTCTCAAAAGACGAGAAAAAAATCACCGCCTACCACGAAGCAGGCCACGCCCTCGTCGGTCACATGCTCCCGCACGCAGATGAAGTACACAAAATCTCCATCATCTCCCGCGGCCAAGCAGCTGGCTACACCATGAGCCTTCCCGACGAAGACAAAAAAATGCAATTCCGCGCAGAGTTCCTAGACGAAATGGCTATGATGCTCGGAGGATACGCCGCAGAAAAACTCATCTTCGGCGACATTACCACCGGTGCATCGAACGATCTAGAACGCGCAACAAAACTCGCTCGCAACCTCGTAACGCGCTTCGGCATGAGCGAAAAACTCGGCCCAAGAACATTCGGTCAACGTGACGACATGGTCTTCCTCGGAAAAGAAATCCGAGAAAAACGCGACTACTCAGAACAAACCGCGCAAGACATCGACACAGAAATCTCATCCCTTGTCGAAGCAGCATTCAAAACAGCAAAAGAAGTCATCACAAAAAACCGACCCATGCTGGAAAAAATTGTAAAGCATCTACTCGAAAAAGAAACAATCGAAAAAGAAGAATTCGAAGAAATTGCAGGAGAGCCCAAAAAGGCACCAAAGCTAGAAATTCAACCGGCATAATTAAAACACCGCCCAAAAGGCGGTGTTTTAAAATCACATGATATAATCCACGCATATGCCAATCCGTAAATCCGCCGCAAGCTACAAAAAGATCTTCAAAACATCTTGGCAAACCGCATGGAACCACAAAGAACTTTGGCTCATCGGAGCAATCGCTTCCATCCCCCTATCCGGCGGAAGTATTTTTCACGCCATAATTTCACAGCTCAGCATCATAAACGGAGGCACAATTTCAAACATCGCAAATCAAAATTGGACCACGATCTACCTCCAGAATCTCTCAACCCTACAAACCTCGAACCTCATCATCACCCTTTCAGCTATCACGATCCTCGCCATCGTCATCGCCGGCGCAGGTATCGCCGCACAGCAACTCCTCATCACCGGAGTCGCAAGAGCAAAAAAACACCCAACAAAGACATCTTTTCAAAAAATTCTCAGCAACCTAAAACACATCCACGTCATCAGAATGCTCACCATAAACATTCTCACCTACCTCCTCACCACAATCACCACCCTCGGAGCAGCCCTCATCACCATCTATTTCATCAGTACAACATCCGCCGCAACAAGCCTCATCTACACCGCCATTTTTGCAACCTCAATTCCAATCCTCATCACAATCAATCTCATCGGTGCCCTCTCCCTCATTACCGTCGTCCTCAAAGAAAAACCCCTCACAACCGCCATCAAACACGCGACAAATTTATTCAAATCACACTGGGTCGCCTGCACGGAAACCGGCCTCTTCCTTCTCGTCGCAAACATCATCCTCTTCCTCGCGCTCGCCCTCATCATCGCCCTACTCGCCCTCCCATCCGCAGCAGCATTCTTCGCAGCGCTACACGCAAACATCTGGCCAGCATCAGTCGCTGTCGGCATTCTCAGTACATTCGCCGGAGCCCTCGTCTACTTAGCAGGAATCGGACTCATCACCTCGTACAATTACGCCGTTTGGGTTAACCTATACAAACGAATCAACCAATACGGCATCACAGCCGGAACGCAAGCAGTCCTAAAATGGCTCACACGCAAGTAACCCAACCTATGTCAGACGCACTCCCATCCATCGAAGACCTCCTCAAAAAAAAGCAGGCAACATCAGCACCCGCACAGCCAGCCCCTCCCAAACAACCAAGCAAACCAAAAGCATCTACGCCGCCAAAAGCATCCGTCACCGAGGAACTTGATACAAAATTGCAAAACATCACTCGATCAAGCAAAGAAAAAGAAACAGAAGTCAAAGCAAAAACATCCGGCTTCGAATATATCGACCTCAAAGGGTACCCAATCTCCGCAGACGCCCTTTCGCAAATTCCATTCATGGTCGCCAAAAAACAACAAGTCATTTGTTTTCTTTTTACTGGACCAGAAATCCGAATTGGCGCTGTAGAACCACAAAAACAAGAAATCAAAGACCTTCTCTTTCAACTCACAGAACGTAACAAGGCACACGGATCAATCTACCAAATCACCGAGGACAGTTTAGAACATGGAAAAAAACTCTACTCCACACTCCCGCGCATCCAAAAAATCAAAAAAGGCGTAGAAATCTCAGAAGAGGAACTTAAACAATTCCAAGACAAAATCAACAGCTTCGCAGACATTGCCAGCGTCCTCAAAGACGCTAGCACCACAGACATCATCGCCATCGTCATCGCCGCCGCGCTCAAAGTAAAGACCTCCGACATCCACATCGAAGCCGAAGAAAAAGGCATCACTGTGCGATTCCGTGTCGATGGCATGCTTCAAGAGATCACAACCATCAACAAAGACGAGTGGAAAAAAATGATCAACCGCATCAAGCTCGTCGCCGGCCTCAAAATGAACATCCTCGACAAACCACAAGACGGTCGATTCACCATCAACGCAGAAGGCAAAAAAATCGACGTCCGTACCTCCACTCTCCCAACCGCCTGGGGAGAATCTGTTGTCATGCGTATCCTCAATCCAGACTCTATCTCCTTAGACTTCTCCGACCTTGGATTCCGCGAAGCATCCTTCAAACGTCTAGAAAAAGAATTCTCAAAGCCACACGGCATGATCATCACCACCGGACCAACAGGATCCGGAAAAACCACAACGCTATACGCTATCCTTTCCAGACTAAACGTCGCTGGAACCAAAATCATCACTCTAGAAGACCCAATCGAATACAAAGTAGAAGGCCTCAACCAAAGCCAAATAAACCACTCCAAAGAATACACCTTCGCCAAAGGTCTCCGCTCCATTCTCCGCCAAGACCCAGACGTCGTCATGGTCGGTGAGATCCGAGACCTAGAAACAGCGGAAACAGCCATCCAAGCAGCCCTCACCGGTCACCTCCTCCTCTCCACCATCCACACAAACGACGCCTCCGGAGCCATCCCACGATTCAACGCCATGGGCGTCAAACCATTCCTCCTCGCTCCAGCCGTCAACGTCATCATGGGACAGCGCCTCGCGCGCAGATTGTGCGCAGAATGTAGCGAACCCGACACCCCAGACGCCGAAGTCATGAAAAAAATCACCGAACTCCTCACTACAATCCCAGAAGCATCCGGCGAAACCCCACCAGACCTCACAAAAACACAATTCAAAAAAGCAAAAGGCTGCCCTAAGTGCAACAACACCGGATACAAAGGCCGAATGGGAATCTACGAAATCCTTATCAAAGACGCCGACATCGAAAAATTCATCCTCTCCGGCGAGGTATCCGAATATGCCATGAAAGAAGTTGCCCAAAAACAAGGCATGCTCACCATGACTCAAGACGGCCTCCTAAAGGCGTACGAAGGACACATTTCAATCGAAGAAATTCAAAGAATAGCAGGACTATAAATATAAACAAAGAGCCAAAAATAGAGCCAACATTGGCCCTATTTTTTTCAAACATGGCCGCGCCACGTGGACAATTTATTGTCTTTACGCGGTTGACAAAACCCAAAAAATATGCTACTATTCAACCGCTGACAACCTGAAGCTGGAGCAGTAAATGCAGCCCAACGACCTGACCCGTACGATCATCCTTTCTTTCACCTTCGGTATCGTCCTCCTGGGATCCGTGCAGGGCATCATCAACCTCGCCGACATCCAGATCGACAACGCAAACCTCAAGGCAATCTCCTGGCTCGCCCTCGCGTCCGGAGCCCTCCTCGGTCACATCGCAAACCTGGCCTTCAGCCAGCGCCACGAAGTGATCGTCACCAACTCCCTCCCCCGCTAACCCGGGGCCTCTCAATGCCAATGACCCTGTCATTATCATCGAAAGCCAAAAAAGACCCACCAGGGTCTTTTTTGTCATCAACGTTTTAAACGCTTTCAACGATTTCAACCCTCCTAATCCCAATCTCCCGTTCTCCTTCATCTCTCCCCGAAATCTCCACAATCCAATCCGGCTTCACCCCATGCTCCTCAACCTTATTCACCCACTCCACAAACATCACCACATCATCCCCCATCAAATCATGCATCGCAAGCGCCTCCACACCCTTCGCATCCTCAAGCCGATAAAAATCCGCATGCACAACCTTCTTAATCCCCTCAAAATCCACCGAATACTCACGCACAAACGTAAACGTCGGACTCTTCGCCTGCACATCAGCTCCCATCGCCTTCACAATTCCCTGCACAAACGCCGTCTTCCCAGCTCCCAAATCCCCCACAAGCCCAACAACCTCTCCAGCCTTCAACAGCTTCAAAAAATCTTCAGCAACGCTCCAAGTTTCTTCTAAACTAGATGTTTTCTTGACCTCCATACCTAAAAATTCAAATTAGTATCAATAATTAAATCAAACGCATCATCACGTACGCCTGACAGATAATCAAAATACCCCGCAGCAGCAATCATCGCCGCATTATCCGTCGCATACTGCATCTCAGACAAATAAACATCAACCCCCGCCCCATCAACCAATCGCGCACGCAACTTCCGATTCGCCGCCACCCCACCAGCCACAATCAAATTCTTCACCCCAAACTCCTCAATCGCCCGAAACGTCTTCTTACAAAGCACATCCACAACCGCCTCCTCAAAACTCGCCGCAACATCCGCACGCACCGCATCCACATCATCCATCTTCCGAAGCTTATACAAAACAGACGTCTTCAACCCAGAAAAACTAAAATCATAATTATCCCGATCAATCATCGGCCGAGGAAAATCAAACGCCTTCTCATCCCCCTCTACAGCCAACGTCGAAACCTTCGGCCCCCCAGGATACTCAAGCCCAAGCATACTCCCCACCTTATCAAACGCCTCCCCAGCCGCATCATCAATCGTCGACCCAATTTTCTCAAAATCCCCATGTCCTCGCATCACCACAAGCTCCGTATGCCCCCCACTCACCAAAAGACAAAGCGCAGGAAACTCCGGCACCCCTTCCCCAAGCCAAGCAGAATACACATGCCCCTTCAAATGATTTACCCCAACCAAAGGCTTATTCCAAACGTATGATAGCGACTTAGCCGTCTCCAGCCCAACCTGAAGCGAGGTACTAAGCCCCGGCCCCCGCGTCACAGCAATCGCATCAATATCAGAACCATCACGCTCCACAACCCCATCAAAAAGTGGCAACAACCCCCGCACATGCTCCCGCGCCGCAACCTCCGGCACAATCCCCCCAAATTCCTTATGAATATCAACCTGCGACAAAACAACCGATGAAACCACGGTCAAATCATCACCCTTGCCATCAAGCAAAGCAATCGCCGACTCATCACAACTAGACTCAATTCCAAGTATTCGCATGCCAAAATCCTATCAGCTACAAAAAATCTATCAAGCCCCCTTACTCGCATTCCGCGCAGCCGCCCGAGCCTTATCAGCCTTCACCCGGTCAACATCATCTCTAGCACCCTGAAGCCGACCGAGCGCATTCTCCGCCCGAGTCCGATTCGCTTTCGCAAGCCGCATCGTCTCCTTATGCCGCTGAATCTCAAACTGATCCCGCTTATCATCCGTCCCCTCATCATAAAGCTCCAACTGCGCCTTCCCAATCGCATACTGCACATCCGCAAGCTGCATCTGCGTCTGATACAAATCCATCCGCTCCAAAGGCCGAGCCCCCTTCCGTCTCACAAGCTTTCCAAGCTCCCGCACACGTCCAGCAAACACCTCCTGCCTATCACGCAACCGCTCAATCTTCGCATTCACCGCAGCTGCCTTCTCCATCTCCTCATGCACCACATCCCGCACCTCAAGCCCCGTCACCGTCACATCATCCTTCTTCGACCGCCTCGACCGACTCTGACTCCGCGCAACAGAACTACTCATCAAAGCCTCCGCCCGAGACTGCAAATGCGGCCCACCACTCAAAAGCATCTTCCGCTCATCATCCGTCAAATTCTCCACCCCATCACTCATAAAGAAAAGCTCATCCCCCGTATCCAGCGCCACAATCGCCGAATGAACATCCAGCGAATCAGGCAAATCACTCCCAAGCGAAGCAGTGACAACATTCCGTTTCTTAAAATAAAACTGCGCTTCTTTTTTCAATAGCGCCCCCTTCACCAAATCCGGCTCAAAATCAAAATCCAAAGGACTAGAACAATTCATAATCCGATACACATCCTCCTCAGAAAGCTCCCCCTTCCGCACCTTCTTCTCAAAATACATTGCCACATAACTATCCTCGACAATCGGCACCTGCTCCACCTCCCCATTCGCTCGCCGCACATACGCAAGTCCATCCCCAACGCTTTTGATAATCGCACGAATCCCCTGCTCCGTCCGAATCACCCGCCCAGCCATCACCGTCGCCATCGGCCGCTTCCTAGGATCATCAAGCGTCTGCGCCACCTCCATCGAAAACGTATACGCATCCTGCGCAGCCTTCAAAACCTGCATCTCCAAAAGCTCACTCGCCTTTTCTAAAGAATCCTCCCCAAGCTCCACTCCACGCACATGCTCAAGCGTCTCCGCAAAAGACTGAACAATACGCCGACTAACCTCATCCCCTCCAGCATGCCCACCGGCTCCATCACTAACAACCATAAATCCATCCTCCGCAGACACAAAAGAAGCATCCTCATTCCGATCCGGATGCGCCAAACTCGCCTCCGTGACCTCAGAACTCGTAAACTGAAGCCGCTCTCGCTCCTTTACTTCTTTCTGCTCCGGCCGACGCTTCAAAAAATCAAAAAACCCCATATCCTCCATTCTATCAAAAAACCCGACGCACATCAGCACGCCGAGAGAACTCCTTCCCCAGGAGCCTCAACCCACACACGGTGAGTATGAAAAGCCCCACGAAAATGATGAACGATGAGAAGCTCAAGCACACCATCACGCGCCGCCTGCTCAAGATCCGTCACCTGCTCCCAAATAGGCTGAAACCCAACTTGCAAACTCCGCCGGTCACGCCGGTCACAAGAAGCTCGCACCTGAAGCGGAATCCGCTCACCATTCAGAAGAAAGAAAAAATGAAAGTCGTACGCCCAACCAGCATTGATCGAAACCCGCGAACGCATCAAAAGCCCCACGGTCACCGAAGAGTATCCAGTCAACTCAACGCACGTCACAATCTGAGACGCGCGCCCAAGACGAATCATCGTCCCCATCACGCCTCCAGAAAAGAACAAGAAAACTTACACAATAAAGTAAATCATGTCAAGATAATGACATCAACAATCAAAAAATCCCCCTATGCGCCTCTTCGTAGCCACAAAAGCCTTTATCGAACACAACGGAAAAATCCTCGTCCTCGCAGAATCACAATCCTACAAAGACGCATCAAACCGAGGTCAATTCGACGTCCCAGGAGGCCGCCTAAACCCAGGCGAACACTTCCTAGACGCTTTAAAACGAGAAATCATGGAAGAAACAAGCCTCACAGTCACCATCGGAACCCCCTTCTTCATGAACGAATGGCGCCCAACAGTAAGAGGTGAACAGTGGCAAATCGTCGGAACCTTCTTCCACTGCCAATCAAACACCCAAAACGTCACTCTCTCCGAAGACCACTCAGCCTTCAAATGGATCGATCCCCTCAATTATCAAAACGAATCCCTCATCCCAAACCTCCATCCAGCTTTTGAAACATTTCTAAACAAATAAAAAAGCGCACGATCTCACTGATCAATGCACCAAAGCGTCCCAGTCATCCCGATCCGTATCCGGACCAAGCGTGTACCCCTCACGAAGCTCCTCCCCAGGACAGATGTACGAGTAATCCTCCCGACTCCCCCCGTCGTTCGCATCCCCATACCCATCGCCGTCACGATCCGCATACCCCTGACACGCCCACATCCCCGGCGTATCCGCGCAGTAGTACTCCGTCTGCGCCTTCACATACTCCCACAAACATTCCATCGTCCCCGGCGGAATCTCCTCCGCCTCAGAACCATAACGCTCAGGAACACCACCTGTCGATGAAGTCCCAGACGTCGTAGAGGTCACAAGCGTAGTAGTCGTAGCAGATGTCGAAGAAGTCGTCACTGAACCTGTCGACCCACTCCCTGTCGTCATCGTGACCGTCACCGCCGCCGTATCAGCAGAGGCAGTATCACCACCGTCAAATCCACAAGCCAAAAACAAAAGACAAAGAAAAACGTACACAGTCCCTCCTCAAAAGAACGAAAAAAACATAACAAAAAAATCCCACAATGTCAACTAATCACACATCCCAAAAAAATCCTCCCTCATCACTCGCCCATCAACCTCCTTGATACAAAAACAATCCGTACGGAGCATATTAAATACAGAGAGAAACCAAATACAAAAATCAAAAAACACATATTTCATTACCTAAAACAAACAACACCCCCCCATCCTCCTTGTATCAAAAGTGGTCCGTACGGACCACTTTTGTATCAAAGAAAAAAACACGCGAAACCGCGTGCTATCAGAAGAGACTAAATACTCTGCGCCGAAAGCTGCACCGTTTGAGTCGCCGAACGGCCCATCACGGTCACATCGACGGTCAGACGCACGGCCGTTGAAGAATCAGCAGAAGCCATAATCCGACGAAATACAGCCGGTGCAATATTGGCAACTTCTTGAGCAACCCCCTCAGCCTTCCTCGTCGCATCAGCAGCGGCCTCGCGTCGGAACATCTCCACCGACTCAGTCTCTAGGAACTCTACATCACAATAAAGACCATTCACCTCTTCACGAAGCTCATCCAGAAGCACGTCAATCGTCGCCAACGTCAAATCAAACGTAGTAACAAGCGTTGTCGTACTTCCCTCACGATGTCCACGGCACATGAAATACTGCAACCCCTTTCGAGAACCAGAAATCACAATCTTGCACACAAGAGAATCACCAGACATCTCTACCTCCAAAGAACGACAAAAAACTACCACAAAACCAACACTTTGTCAACACCAGCCCCTCCCGTGCCACGCGGATTAGCCCTACTGATCTTTACAGAGGTTGACAACACCCAAAACCCATGATACTTTGTGTACATACGACACAAACACCCTATGGCTACCCCGAAACATTGGAACGGACAAAACATCAAAATCGCTGCCGATGCAGTCATTTTTACCGTCCAAAACAATGACCTCAAAGTCCTCCTCATCCAAATGAAACGCGCCCCATTCACAGACAAATGGGCCGTTCCAGGAGGCCTCATCAAACAAGCCGAAACATCAAAAGACGCCACAATTCGCATCCTAAATGCACAGACAGGCGTCAAATCAGCATACTTAGAACAACTCCAAACCTTCGACGACATCAAACGAGACCCCCTGGGCCGCGTCATCTCCATCACCTACTTCGCCCTTCTCCCAAGTGGCCGCTACCCCCTCAAAACTTCAGAAAAGTACAAAGACGTCCGCTGGGTCTCCATCAAAAAACTCCCTCCCCTCGCCTACGACCACAAAACTGTCATCAAACTCGCGCATAAGCGATTAAAGGCAAAACTCGGCTACACCAACATCGTCTGGTCCCTTCTTCCAAAAGAATTCACCCTCACAGACCTCCAAGCAACCTACGAAACAATCCTCGGCAAAAAACTAGACAAACGAAACTTCCGCCGAAAACTCCTCTCCCTAGACCTCATCAAACCCACCGGCCGCAAACAAACAGGTCAAGCCAACCGTCCCGCCGCCCTCTACAGCTTCAAGTCCCGATCATTCAAAGAAATAGACATTATGCATATCTAACACCCCCCTCTTCCCATCTCGACCCTGTGGAGAGATCTCATGCCCTGGTCGCTATCAGATCTCTCCACAAGGTCGAGATGGGAAAGAGACCATGCCACGTGAATCAGCTCGCTGATTTTTACGGGGTTGACAACTATTTTTTTATGTGTTAGTTAGTGTAATATCAACAACAACAAATTCCAACAAACGGCCCAAAGGGCCACAAACATCGCAAAGCGATACAAACGGCCAAAGGCCACAAACCCTCCATAAAAATTTTTCCAAGTACTTAGTGTCAATAAAACAATTATACCCAGATTCTGGGTTGGAAGATAGCCACTTCCCTCCCGCAATCTGCGTATAAACGCAGCAGCCCTTTCACAACTCAACCCCGGAAACCCAATGACCACCTTCGAACTTGCGAACGGCACCGTTACGGGCAGATCGCATCGAAAATCGGGAAAAAACAACCAGGACGGCTTCCGCATCATCCCCATCAAAGACGGCTTCATCGCCATCGTCACAGACGGATGTGGAAGCGCACCTCACAGCGAAGTAGGCGCCAAAATCGGCGCGCACATCGCAGCAAAAGCAATTGCAAACTGTACGCACCTCCCTGCAAGCACAGGACTGCTCGCCGCCAGCGGCATGATCAAACAGCAGATCCTCACCCTCGCACGAAACATGGGCGCAAACCCCAACCGCATCATCGCCGACCACTTCCTCTTCACCATTATCGGCATCATGGTGCAAAAAGACACCACAACCGCTTTCTTCTGCGGTGACGGAATGATCCAGATCAACGACAAAACAATCATTCTGAACCCTCAAGAAGGCAATACACCAATCTACATCGCATACGACCTCGTCCCCACCAGCCTCAAAGACGTGGCCCCTGAATCCATGACCTTACAGGTCGCATGGCAGGGCCCAACAAGCGAAGTGAAGCACTTCCTCATCGGAACAGATGGCGCCGAAAATATCATCAAACGCGCTGACTGTCTCCTTCCAGGAAAACACGAAGTCGTAGGAGGAATCGACCAGTTCTGGACAAATGACCGGTTCTACAAAAACCCAGAGGCGATCAACAGACGCCTCAGAATCATGAACCGTGACGGTCAAAAAGTGGACTGGCCTGGAAGACGTATTACACGTTTTTCTGGGCTGCTCGAAGACGACACCACCATCATCTGTGGAAGAAAAACCGCTTCCAAATAGGATCAATCAATGCACACCTACATCAACGGTCGGCGCATTCGTATCGATCCCAGCCGAACACTCGGCAAAGGGAGCGAGGCGGACGTCTACGACATCGGCTCAGGCAAAGCGGCCAAGATCTTCAAAACCGCAAGCCATGCCGACTTCCACGGAGACCCCGGAGAGCAAGCAAACGCCAAAGCTCGAATCAAAGAACATCAGGCAAAGCTTCCTGCCTTTCCAAAAGGTCTCCCCGCAAGAGTCATCACCCCAATCGATCTCGCCACAAGCAAACGCGGCAATCAAATAGCTGGCTACACCATGCGCCTGATTCCAGGTGCAGACCCGCTCAGAGCCTTCAGCGAAAAACAATTCCGCCTCACCGTGGACCCGGCACGCATCGTCAAAATATTCCTTGACCTGCACAAAACCGTCGGAGCCATCCACGCCCGCGGAGTCGTCATCGGCGACTTCAACGACCTCAACGTCCTCATACGTGACGCCGAGGCCTACATCATCGACGCTGACAGCTTTCAGTACGGCAAATGGTTCGCGCGCATGTACACCGAACGCTACATGGACCCGCTTCTCGCAGATCCGAACCAGTCTCATCTCACGCTGCACAAGCCGCACAATGAGAACTCAGACTGGTACGCATTCACCACCATGCTCATGTATTGCCTCCTCTGTGTCGGCCCATTCGGAGGTGTCTACAAGCCAAGGGACAAGAAAAAACGCGTCAAACATCCGGAGCGCCCCCTTCGTCGCATCACCCTCTTCGACGACGAAGTCCGCTACCCCAAGCCAGCCCTCCCGCTGCACTCCATCCCCGACGACCTTCTTCAGCACTTCTACCAGGTCTTCAAAAAAGATGCCCGAGGATCATTCCCTGAGCACCTCATCAAAAACCTGGACTGGAAAACATGCACGCATTGCGATCTCGTTCACGCCAGACTCACCTGCCCCGCATGCGCTGGAACTCCAGCAACAGCCGTCAAAGAAACCGTCACCGTTATCGGAAACGTCACAAACAACCGATTCTTCCGCACTTCAGGTCACATCGTATTCGCGACAGTCCAAAACGGAAAACTCCGCTGGATCTACCACGAAAACAATGCCCTCAAACGAGAAGACGGCCGCCGCGTAACCACAGGATCGTTCGAGCCAAAAATGCGCTACCGCATCTCTGGCAACAAAACAATCCTCGGCCGAAACGGCATACTCGTCTCTCTCAAATCAGGAAGACCTCCAGAGCGCAAAGCAATCGGATCCTTCCGAAATCTCCCCATCTTCGACGCAAACGGTGAACACACATTCTTCACCAGAGGACATCAGCTCCGGAAAGCAGATGACTTCGGCGAAGTCTACATCGGCGACATTCTCGAAGGCCAAACCCTCATCTGGACCGGAGAAACCTTCGGTTTCGGCCTCTACCGAGCCGGAACCATGAACGTCGCGTTCATGTTCACAAAAGGCGCAAGAAGCCTCAATGACTCGATCAACCTGCCCAAAATCCCTGGTCAGCTCATCGACATAACCTGCAGCTTCTCGCACACCCACTGCTGGCTGTTCGTCACCTACAAGCATGCCGGAAAAATTCTCAATAGATGCACCGTCATCAAACAGAATGGATCCGTCATCGCATCCGCCGAGACACATTCAAAGGACGGAACCTGGCTCGGCACCATTCGAGGAAAATGCGCAATAGGCCCCATGCTGCTCGCAGCAACCGACGACGGCATCGTCCGCATGGACATCAATAGCTCTTCCATCACAAAAGCCAAAGAGTTCCCAAAAACGGCACCATTCGTCACCACCGAAAGCGCCCTCTTCCCCGCGCCAGGAGGCATCTACGTGGTAAATCACAAAGACATCTCCCTCCTCAAGCTCGCGTAGAGCTTGGAAAAATCTACGCACGTTCAACAACAACCCTATCGTTCAGCTTCGCTGAACCCTGTCGGCGCAAAGCGCCCCCATCGATCCGCAAGGATCCCTATCGCCCAAAAGGGCTCTACCGCTCAAAGGAGATCCCCATGACCACCCTCCCCCTGCCCAGCTTCTACACCCCCACCTCCGCCCGCTTCGACTACAACCCCGACCAGATGACCCTGATGGCCGCAGCGACGGACTACCGCAAGTCGAACTCCATCACCCCCGCCGCCAGCGACCGAACCCGCATCCACCTCCTCCTCATCGACGTCCAGCGCGACTTCTGCTTCCCCGAAGGCACGCTCTACGTCGGCGGCCGCTCCGGTTCTGGCGCCATCGACGACTCCCGCCGCACCGCCGAATTCATCTACCGGAACCTCGGCGCCATCACCGACATCACCACCACCATGGACACGCACTTCGCGTACCAGATCTTCTTCGCGTCATTCTGGATCGATAGCGCTGGCGCTCCCCTCACCCCCTTCCGCGTCATCACCACCACCGAGATCAAGTCCGGTGCCGTCCGTCCGAACCCTGCGATGGCCTGGTGGCTTTGTAGCGGCAACTACGCCTGGCTCCTCAAGCAGGTCATCCACTACACCAAGGAGCTCGAACGCGAGGGCAAGTATGCCCTCTACCTCTGGCCCCCGCACTGCCTCCTCGGATCCACCGGTCACGCCCTCGCCGGCAACATCCACGAAGCGCGCCTGTTCCACAGCTTCACCCGCGGCTCCCAGTCGTGGTGCGAAGTGAAGGGCGGCCATCCGCTCACCGAGAACTACAGCGTCTTCCGCCCCGAAGTCCTCACCCGTCACGACGGCGCCCCCCTCGCCCAGAGGAACGCCGGCTTCCTCAAGAAGCTCGTGGACTCCGACGCCGTCATCATCGCCGGCCAGGCCGCAAGCCACTGCGTCAAGTCCTCCATCGACGACCTCCTCGACGACATCGCCGCCCGCGACCCGTCGCTCGTCAGCAAGGTCTACATCCTCACCGACTGCATGTCTTCGGTCGCGATCCCGGACGGCGCCGGAGGCTTCGTGGCCGACTTCACCCCCGAGTCCGAAGCCGCCCTCAAGCGCTTCGAATCCGCCGGCATGCATCTCGTCGAGTCCATGACCCCAATGAATGACTGGCCTGACCTGATCATCTCCTAATCAAGTCAACATCATCATCAAACAACTCCGGCGGGAGTGTACCAAACGCAACCCAAAAACCACTCTTCGCAAAGCTTCCCGGCAGCGCGAAGAGTGGCCATCTATCGATCCGCAGGATCCCTATCGCCCCAAAAGGGCTCTATCCGTCCCGCAGGGACATCATCGCTCCAAAGGAGCTCCCCATGTCCTCCTCCACCGTAGCAAACGTCGCCTCCCTCTTCAACGCCGCAACCGACGACGGCACGCTCACCCCCGCCTCCGTCATGGCCCTCAACATCCCCGACATCGGCGCCAACATCGCCGCCGGCCTCGGCGTCGCCGTCGACGACGTCACCGCAAGCGAAGTCGTGCTGGTCACCATGCTCATCGACGACTCTGGCTCGATCCGCTTCGGCAAGAACGCGGACGCTGTACGCGCTGGTCACAACCTCGTCATCGACGCCCTCAAGGACTCCAAGCAGGGCGACGGCATCATCGCCCACACCCGGTACCTGAACGGCACCATCCTCTACCCCTACTCGCCCCTCTCCGGCGTCCCCACCATGGACACCTCGAACTACGACCCCATGGGCATGACCCCGCTCTACGACGAGACCGCCGTCATCCTCGCGACCGTCCTCGCCAAGGCGCAGGAGTTCGAAGACAACGGCGTCCCGTGCCGCACCGTCACCCTCATCATCACCGACGGCGCCGACTGCACCTCTCGTCGCCAAACCCCGGCGAAGATCAAGAAGGTCGTCTCCGACATGCTGGCCGCCGAGACCCACATCGTGGCCGCCATGGGCATTGACGACGGCTCCACCGACTTCACGGCCGTCTTCCGCTCCATGGGCCTCGAGGACGAATGGATCCTAACCCCCTCCGGCACCCCCACCGAGATCCGCGCCGCCTTCAACGTCTTCTCCCGCTCGGCCGTCCGAGCCAGCCAGACCGCCGCCGCCTTCTCCACCACCGCCGCCGGCGGCTTCATCTCCTGATCATCCTCCATGATCAGCTCCTCTCACAGGGACTGCACAAGCAGTCCCTGATTTTACATCCTCAAACAAAAGTGATACACTGGTGTCACACTAAATATATGCCTACAACAAAACCAAGACTAAACCTAATTCTGAATGAAAAGCTGGAATTCTGGATCTCAAAACTCGCTAAATATAAAGGTGTCTCAAAAACAAAAATCGCCACCGATTTATTAGAAAAAGCGATAAGTGAGCAAGAAGACATGATTTGGACAGAGCTAGCCGACGCACGAAAAGACGAAAAACTATTAACGCACGAAGAAGTGTGGGGAACACCTATCAAATAGCATATCGTGAAAGCGTGCTCAAAAAAGATGTTCCAAAATTTTCAAACTCCATCAAAAAACGCATCGACAAATCAATACGCGAAAAACTCAGAAAAAAACCTCATCTTTTCGGAAAACATCTCGTCCCTCCGCTAAAAGGCTACCTCTCTCTCCGAGTAGGTAATTATCGAATTATATACAAAATTCAAAAACAAACTGTCATCGTTTACATCATCGGACATCGATCAAAAATCTACAAACTCGCAGAACAACGAATTCTTCAAACCCTTGACAAACACCCAAAAACACGCTAACCTCCCCCTTCGTACATTTCACCCAACCAGGAGCAATCCATGACACCCCTCGTCCTCGGCTTCCTCAACAATCCCGTCCCCATCGACTGCATCATCCCCGAAGGCCTCGATGCCCCAAGCCTCGTCGCCACAACAAACGAACTCCACTACACCTGCACCCTCACCTGGGACAACGGCAGCGTCACCTTTCACGACATCGAAGTCTTCGACTTCGTCGACGGCGACCCCGTTTACGTCGCCCGAAACGGCGACGACGGATCCACTGTCGGATGGGGGGAGGCCAACTACGGCTGGTTCTACCGCATCTCCGACAACCGCGGCTTCGCCGAATTCGCCGGCGTCGAGCTGACCACCTTCCAGGCCGCCGCCCCCGTCATCATGGTAGACGAAGCCCCGCTCTTCGTCGGCATCGACAGCCGCGACAACCACACCGTCGTCTGGGGCAACCGCCACACCGGCCGCCCCGGCACCATGCCCTCCTACGGCCCGATCATCGAGAACGGAGAACCTCTCTACTGTCAAGGCTACCCGGAAGGCCATCGCGTCATCCACGGCGACGACATGTCCCCAGCATGGCGCGGCTTGCACTGCTCACGCTACAACCCGCCTCAGGTCATCGACGGAAAGCTCACCTACACCGCCATGCCAAACGGCGTGTACGAATTCTCCACCCAGATGCCCGTCCACGGCGACATCATTGGCCCCGTCTACCAAGGCTCCGTTCTCATCCGCGGCCAGAACGACCTCGGCGACGTCGAATACATCCACCGCAGCATGGACGCCATGCTCGGCAACTTCACCGTCCACACATTCCCCACCGCCTGGTGATATCCACCCCCCTCGCACCCACGAGGGATTTTTTTATACACTACTCAAAGCATCCTCCAATGCCACGAGGCACACCCTATCGATCGCGAACGACAGAGTTGACAAAAAGCAATATCATTGCTAATGTCATCCACCAACAGTTCTTTCAACATCCATCGAGAATCCAATGCTACACACCATATTCAACACAATCCTCTCTCTCATGATCATCGGCAGCCTCATCGGATTGATCATCACAATCCCGCTGCTCGTCCATCGATTCTGGCGAATCAGAAAACGCCCGAAATGGAAACTCCTCCGCAAGTTAATTCTCAAAATCCACGTTTGGCAGATGACCCGAGGCATCAACAAAGCCCACGCTAGGTGCCTATCTCACATCCGGACAGACTACTGGACCCACGAACGCGGCCAAGTAAGCCTAGTCGCAAACACGTACGCACCAATCCTCGCCAGACACACTGTCCTGCTCACGCGCGATCAATCAGTCGCCATTCGAATCGCACGAAAAAGCCTTCGAGGGGCACCAAGCATCAACGACACCTCTCGCGCCCTACGAGAAATTGATCGATCAAGCGAACTACGAGAAAACGCAGATCGCGCACAAGCGATGCTGAACGAAATCGAACACTTTCTCATTGGACTCGCTGGAGACCTCCAACTGGCCACCAACGCAGACGACGTCGACGCCGAAAGATGCACGATCAACGCCACGATCGAACACATCGTCAAAGCGACCGAACAACAACCCTGCATCATCGCCCACGGAATCGAAATGGCAAAAACAGCCCCTCCCCCACCCACAAGTCAGAAGAGAGGCCGTGTCATCTACCACAAATTCCGCTAACCCGCTACTCGCGGGATTCTTTTTTTACTCGCAATCCACCGGACAACTCCCAAATTTCCGCTCAATAAAACTACAAGATCCATCCCCACACGCAAAAACCCCACCCCCCGCAGACGCATCATTCGTCGCAACAGCACCATCATCATACTTCAACACATTCCCCTCACTCTCATATTCAGACTCCCAAACCTCCACAATCTCCTGAATCGTCGCCCAAGCAAGCACTCCATCATCCACCGCCCCCTGAACCGCACGAATCTCATCCCGTACCTCCTCCACAAACGCCTCATCCAACCAATCCTGCGCAAGCGTCTTAGAGAACGTGTAAATCTTCGTCGAATCAAGCTCCCCATCTTCATGCATATCAATAAGTTCCTGCAATCCATCCCAATCAGGCGTATACCCTCCAACATTCGGCAACCGCCCATCCGAATCATGAACATCATGCGCCTCAGCGCTCTCCGGAATCCAAACCCCAGAAATCCACAAATCTTCCTCATTCTGATGCAAAGCCGTTCCTCCACCCCACGCAATCTCCGGCGTCCAAACAAAATCATACTTGTTCGCCCGAATAGGAAGCTGCAAATAATCCCATTTCGAATCACTCACCGGCGCCGCAAGAAATCCTCCAACCACTCCACTAGCCTCAACCCCATGCTGCTCAATCAAATACGCCACGTCTGCATAGTTATACCCTAAATTCTCATGCGAATGCGGATCCACAGAAAACCCCATATCCTCCACAAGCCAATTCAATAAATTCTTCCCATTCGTACTCTCCGTCCCATGATCAAACGCAAGCGACCCTAAAAGATAATTCCAATCCGTCTGAAAATTAAACTCAACCCCCTCATCATAAAGCATCTGCGCAAGCAAAACCGTCCCATCGCGATGCGCCCAAAACGTCTCCTCGTCCTCTAAATAATCTGGAAATCGAGGACTGAGCGTATCCTCATTATGCGTCACAACCGCGGCATAAATCACGGCTCGCTCAGGAGGATTTACATCAATAAGAGAAAGCTCGCCATCCTCCAAATCCGGATCCAACGGATCTACCACAGGATCAGGATCCACAACCACAACATCCACAGGCTCACCCTCATCAAAAGCCAAAAACAACACCAACATTCCCACCAAAAACACCCCTCCACCAACAACTAATCCATACCCCCAAGCCGGAACCGATGCAAAAAAACGTTTCAAAGATTCTTTATTCATACAAAAAAAGTATACACCAAAACCGCATTTTTATTCCGTATAAGCCTTCACAAAATCCACCACCCGATCATCCAAAATCACATCCTTCGCCCGAAACGGCTTCCGAAGCGTAATCCCCTTCAACGTCGTACATCGACTGAGCGCCACATACAACTGCCCATGCGCAAACGTCCCATACCCCACATCCACCAAAACCTTATCAAACGTCTTCCCCTGACTCTTGTGAATCGTCACCGCCCAAGCAAGCATAAGCGGAAACTGCGTGTAAGACCCAATAGGCGACGTCTCCACATCCCCATTCGACTGATTCAATACATGCGTATAGGTATTCCACGTATGCGGCTCCACTCTCACCTCATCACCTGTAGTGAGCTCCACCCGAACCGTCGGATGCTTCGCAAGCGGCCGATCCTTCTTCACAGAAACAACCGTCCCAATCGACCCATTCACCCACCGTCGATGCACATCATTACACGTAAACATCACGCGGCTACCAGCTTTCAATTTCAACGTCGCCGGCGCCGGCACACGCCGCGAATCAAACTCCCCACTCGTCACCCCCTTAAACTCCCACTCCTCCCCCTCAAGTCGCCTCAACTCAAAATCATTCCGCAACTGCGCCATCTTATTCGTCGTCGTCAAATGCACCGCCTCCCCATGCTCCTCAGGATCAAAAAACGGATCATGCCGCCCATTCCAAACATCCAAATCATCACTAAGGAGCTGATTATCCCGAACCCGATTCAACAGATTCACAAAATCCTTATCCTTCTGCCGATAAACTTTTTTCAATTCAACAACCGTAATATCAAAATCCCCAAGCGCATACGCAGAAAAAAAGTACGGCGATTGATACATCATCTCATAAATAAACCGCTCCTGATCCGTAAGCACCGGCGGCAACTGATACAAATCTCCAATAAAAATCATTTGCACCCCACCAAACGGAATATCTGGCTTCGCCCGATTAAGCCGAAGCGCTCGATCAACACAATCCAAAAGATCCGCTCGCACCATCGAAATCTCATCAATCACAATCGCTTCCAATTTATCAAACATATCAAGCTGATCCTTCTTCGCTCGCCGCACCGTCTCCTTCGTCACACTCGGCTTAAACCCAAAAAAAGAATGAATCGTCTGCCCCTTCACATTAAGCGCCGCCACCCCCGTAGGCGCCAAAATCGCAATCTGTTTTTTCGTATGCTTCCGAAAATACGTCAAAAGCGTCGACTTTCCCGTCCCAGCACGCCCGGTCAAAAACAAATGCAAATCCGTTTCATTCATCAACTGAAACGCGCGTTTAAAATCCTTACTAATCTTAATCTTTCCTGCCATAATGCACGCAGGATATCACATCTGATAATCCTCCTTACCCTTCTTCAAAAACAATCCCAAAACTTCGACCACAAAATCTTTCGTAATCACAAAATAAACAACCCGATAACGACCAACCCGAAGACGAAACGCTTTTTCTCGAACCCCCTTAATTGACTCAATATTCACACATAAAAACGGATCATCAACGAGTAGCGAAACAGCGCGATCAATGCGCTTCTGATCCCGAGAATTCAGCTTTTTAAACGCCCGTCGATAATGGGAGGAAAGAACAACCCGATACATACTAAATCAACCCACACTCCTTTCGAAACTCTTCCAATGGAACCATTTTCTCACCACGCGTCGCAGCATAAATCTCTAAAAATCTCTCCCGATCTCGATGAGCATCAATCAAATAATCTCGCACAGCATCACGAATCAGCTCACTTCGAGTCTGATCCATTTCCTCAGAAAGTAAATCAATCGCTTTTGCCATCTTCTCCGGAAGTGACACAGAAACAATCTTTGTTTTTCTAGCCATAGTGTAATACTTAGTATTAACATATTAACACATGATCAAACACGAATCAAATTGACACAAAACAATATCCCCTCTAAACTAACGCATCAGCTCTTTCTGGAGACCAAATGGCCACCACGCGCATCTCCCCCTGGAAACCCCCAAACCTCACCGGACAAAAACTCGGCGAAATGCTCTTCTGTCTCGACATCATCCATTCACTCCTCAACAAAATGATGGAGCTCGATCCATCAAAAAAAGTCGAAATCGAAAACGCGATCATCGCCTGCCAAACCCTCATCTGCTACTACGACCCAGAGGAATGGGGATGTCTCAATCGCTCAGGAAAAATCCGCACAGACAATCCCTCTATGGAATCCTGCGCAGCAAGCCTACTTCTCTTCACCAAGTTCATCTGGCACCCGCGCGGTATCGCAAAAGGCATGCTCCCCCACACGATAACCGCCAGAAACCTCGCCCCTATCGAACGCCTCGCCTACAAAACCCTCTTCGAGAACTGCTACTAAAATCCCCGCCCAAGGCGAGGATCTTTTTTTACATATCAATCATTTCAAGAATATTCGACATCACATACAAGCCATAAAAATTTCCATTTTCCACCACAGGGACTTCATCATCCTCTTCATAAACCACATTCACCTTCCCATCGTTTACCCTCACCAAATCCACCACATCATTCAAAACAAGAGCCTCCACCATCTCAAGCGTATGCCCATACGAATCCTGCACATGATCATTCTCTTGCTGCACGCGCCAGTAATAATCAACATGCACATCAAACGCGCTCACAGCAGCCTCACGCCCAATCCAATGCTCCTCATCATCACAATCAAATGATCCCGGACCCCCATCTCGCCCAGTAGCAGCCCTTCCTTCTCCACACTCAACCGTTGTATAAAACCGACTGGAAGGCCCCTCCCAATCTGACCAAAACTTCATCCCCATCCCCGGATACCGCGCAAGCACCCCAGCCGCTCCGGTCACACCATAAGAAAAACTCGCAATACCAATATTTGCATCGTCGACATAATCAAACTCCTTCACGCCAAATAAAATATCCGCAATCCCATCCTGATCAGCATACCCCTGATAATCATAATCCCCCTCACTTTCGCCAGTACCAAGCGGATCATAAATCACAACCACCACCCCCTCTCGAACCAAAGCCTCCGCATCACTATCTCCATTCGGCCCAGGACGTTCAAAACCAGCCCCACTTCCACTCCCACCAGGAACAAAAACAACAAGTGGCAAATCAATGCCAACAGACGGCTTATAAACACGAACCGACTGCCGATCCCCCGTCGTCTGATTAACAATAAATCCTTCAAATTTCTCCAACTCATCCACGTCATAACCCTCATCAACACGAACAGTCAAAGAACTTTCACGAACCGTCCCCGCGCTCAAGCCCACCCCCTCATCTTCAATCTCTACCTCCTCATCAACATCTCCCAACCCATCCTCCCCATAAGGAACCACATCAATCTCATCATCATAAAACTCCTCGTCACTCATCCCTGGCAAAAACAACGCAACAATCACAAGTACAACCAAAATCACCAAACCGGCGATCATCGTAAAAAACATTTTAGAATACATATACGCAGAGTATACCCAAAAAAAGAATCGCCCGGAAACCGGGCAAGATCGCGCTAACTAGCGCGAGAAAGACGACCAACACGCGTCACATCAACCTCCACAGAAGTCAAAACCATCTCCGAAGTCCATCCAGGAAGATCAGCACGAACAGCAGCACCGACTCGATCACGAAGCTCCATATACTCCGCAAGCCGCATCTGAAGCTTCCCTGCAAGATCCTCAATCCGCACAACCAGAATCCGACGATCCAAACGAATTTGACGAGTCCCGGCGCTCACAAGCACCTGGCTCCCATCAGAAATCCCTCCAATACCCATATCAACCAGAATCCGCGTAACCGCCTCATCCAAATTGAGCATCGTTTCAGCATCATCCAAATCAGCATTGAACGAAGGCCAATTATCAAAAGCAACCAGCAACCGCAGTGACAAGCCCACTCCAAAGAGCATAAGCCGAAAATTCGACACCCAAACCCTAATGCATTTTGACAAAAAAATCAACGAAAATACCAAGATACTTAACAAATAACAAAATCAACAGTATGGTATCCCTACAAACAACCAAGGAGACAACATGACAAGCAGATGGATCGACCGTTGGGGTCATTTCATCCTCTGGATGGGACCCCCTCATCGTACTCTGCACCCTCATCACGCAAGACCCATCACTCCTTCTCACCCTGAGCGGTCTCGAACTCATCACATTCACCGCGCACGCACGCAGAAACCACATCGGCGAACATATCTTCGCCAACCATCCAATCATCCCAACTGCCGTCGGGATCGGCACCTGCATCTGGGGACTCACCATCTCCGGCCTCGCAGGATACATCCTCCCACTGATGATCCTCTCCCAAATCTTCAGCACCCTGATTCACAAGGAAATCCACAAGCCTCGTGAAAACAGAAAATGGACGTTTATCACCGTGACCGGCGTAACGACCCTCATCGCCGCCGCCCTCACATAAACACCTCCATCAAGCCGTGCAGACGCACGGTTTTAACTTTACAAAAAAACATAAAAAACAATACTTTCATTAACCTTTTTACAAAAAACCAACAAAAAACACTTGACAAACTTAACAAAATATGCTATATTATCGACGTCGTGTAGATGTTAAGGCATTTATACAACTGTGTGATAAACAATCACACAGTTCACCTGAAGAAAACCGACCGAATTGAGCGAGAGCACCAGGCAGCAGTCACGCTGAAAAAACTCTCACGCATACCCCGCACCTACCTGCCGCCTGCATCCTTAGGAGATGCTTAGGCAATGTCGTCGGTGGACGCCATAGAGCAGAAAAGGTTATCTGAGGAAAACCACCCAGAACGAGGGAAACCTCTTCACCTCAACGCGAAAACGGATGCAACAGTTCTTCCCGCTAAAAAAAATAGGGACGCCCTACAGAGGTCGAGAGACGTGCCGGACAAACATCCCCAAGCGCCTAAGTCCACCGACAACCAAGGTGGAAAGGCTGGAAAAGCATGAATCAACACTTCGCCCCTGGTAGGCGAATAAGGATAGGTTACGAAGTGCCAACGCGATGTAGTCGCGAAGGCGACGGAGCAGCAAAAACTGCACCCTGGTAAGTCAGGGCCGTTCAGCACTCGAAAGAGCTGGATGGAATGGCAACTTACGGTCATTCAAGGGTATAGGGTTGTCGCGACATGCGGCAATCTGAATGCGATCAGTCGGGAGTCACTGCCCCGACCAAAAGAGTCATGGAAGCCCAAAATCACAGGCACCGAAAAGGGCAGCTTGCCGTAAAATTGGCGAGCAACGCGATCGCGGTAGTGCGCGAGTCCCCACCGTGAAACCCCTGCCGACCATATTGGTTGGCAGGGGTCCATTTTTTTCTCAAAAATCTACCTCAAAATTTCCCCAAGCTCACCCGCACTATGCACCATCCGAACCTCCCCATCCAAAAACAACCGATCCTCTCCATGAAACCCCCACCCCACCGCAACACTCTCCACATCAGCCTTCCTCGCCTCCCGAACATCCCCAAGCGTATCCGTCACAAAAACCGCCTCATCCGCACCCACACCAACATCCCCGAGCGCCTTCCCAATCTTCCGCACCTTATTCGTATCCACATCCACCGCATAAATCCCCTCAAAAAATTCCAAAAACTCATTTTTCTCCGCCCACCCCCGAATCGCCACATCCACACAAGAACTCACCACCACCATCTTCACCCCACACGCCTGAAGCCCCTCCAAAACCTCCCGCATCCCCGCTACAGGCTCCATCGCCAAAATCTTCGGAATATACACCTTAAAAAAAGAATTCTCCGCCCAATCCTCAACCTCCCTCTCCTCCTTCACCTCCTTCGAATCATAAATATTCCCCAAATACATATCCCGATACCGCTCCCGAGAAAGCGATTCCTCCGTCACCGCATCCATCGTCGCATAAGCATCCTCAAAAGAATCAACAAGCACCCCATCAAAATCAAACATCACCAACTTATATTTCATACCATCACGTTAACTGTTTCCAATAATCTTTCGGGGAAATAATCCGAACCCCCTCAATCTCCTCAAGAACCAACAAATCCTCATCCCCACTAACAAGAAAATCCGCCCGAGCCACAAATGCCCCGGCAAGCACAAAATCATCATCCTCATCCCGACAAATCTTCACATTAAGCCCCTCGCTTTCTACAACCCCTAGCTGATTCCTTAAAAATATCAAAACCTCCGTCACATCTGACTCCACATATCCAAACTTTTTCATAAGCACTCGCTCTAGTTCCCCCAAAACAAATTCAGAAACAAAAACCGAATGATGCCCCATCGCATGCACAAAAACATCCGCACACCCTCCATGCGAAACAAACGCCGCAATCAAAACATTCGTATCAAAAAACACCCTCATGAAACCCGATCAAACACATCATCATCTGTAAACACCCCTCGCCCCTGAGCCCGAGGAACCATCTTCGCCCGAAGCGCCCGAAACTCCTCTTTCGCAAAATATTGCCGAAGCGCATCCCGCACAACCTCACTCCGATTCCGCTGCTCAGATTTCACAAAAGAATCAAGTCGCTTCTTAATCTTTTTCGGCAATCGCAACGTAATCGTAGGCTGATCCATATGTAAGACATTGTAACACAAGAAGCCCAAAACGCCTACCTCCCAAAAATCACCAACCCCTACCGCCATTTATCAAACCACCCCCGCGTCACCGCAAACAATTTCTCCTCAACCCCATCTTCATTAAACGTATGCCCACTTCCCCTAAGTAGATGATAATCCTTCTCCCCCTTAACCCGTTCATAATATCTTTTCCCATAAGGCACCAACACCCCCTTCTCCGCGACGATGACCTGAACAGGCGCCACGATATCCTCAATCAAATGCTCATACTTGATCGTCTCTGCTTCCTCCACAAGATTCTTCGGCAAAATATAATCAATCGCCCATCGCAATCGATATCCACTCATCCCCGACAATTTCTTCACATAAGAATACTGCTTATACCCACTAATCTCCTCATGCGCCGAATCCCAAAGCGAAACCCCATCAAAATCCTTCTTCTTCGAAAGCAAAACCACCGCTCCACCATTACTATGCCCCACAACAAAAATCTTCCGCACCCCCTTCCCCCGAAAATACCTCACAACAACATCCAAATCATTCGCATGCGTCTTTAACGTACACCCCGCCGCCTTCCGAGCGTCTTTCTGATAGCTATACAAATTCATCCGACAAACCGCATACCCCGCCTTCTCAAAATACTTCGCCCCATTAAAAAAATAATGCTCGTTGATACGACAAAAAAGCCCCGGCACAAAAACCACCAAAGGCTTCTTCAAACTCCCTCGAACCTTCACATACACAAACTTCTTCGTCCCAGGAATCTTAATTTTCACTTCTCGTTCCATGGGCTCAAAGCATAACACAACAGCAACAAATCACTTGACAAAACAGCCCATTATAATATCATTATAATATATGAACAGAAAAATCATAAAAGTAGGCGACTCCGCAGCCGTCATCCTCCCAAAAACAATGCTCCGAGAAGCAAACGCAAAAATCGGAGACAACATTCACGTCAACATCTCCAAAACAAAACCATCCTCCCCTTCAGTCCGCCCAGAAATCATCGCCTGGACAAACAAATTCATCGAGGAAGACAAAGACCTCCTCATCGCCCTAAAGGACGCATGAAAATCACCTACCTCACCCCAGAAGAAATCATCGCCATCCACAAACGAATCCTAGAAGAAACAGGGGGGAAAGAAAGACTTCGTGACCCAGGACTTCTTTTTGCCGCCTGCGAAAAACCCAAAACAACCATCACAAAGATCGAACTCTATCCCTCCATCGAATCCAAAGCAGCAACGCTACTAGAAGCACTCACAAACTATCACCCATTCTTCGACGGAAACAAACGAACCGCCCTACTTGCAACAAAAATATTCCTCGCCATAAATGGAAAAAACCTCAAAACACCACCAAGGCAAACAAAACAATTCATGATCAACATCGCATCAAAAAAACGCTCAAAGAAACAAATCATCAACTGGATCAAAAAACAAGCAAATTGACATCCCATCAAAATCACGATAAAATTATATCAATCCTTTCAAAGCCGGCTACAAAGCCGGCTTTTCGTCTCCAAACAAAATCACTATGGAATCCATCCTCAAAAAACACTTCGGCTACACAAGCTTCCGCCCAATGCAGAAGCAAATCATCGATTCCATCCTCGCAAAAAACGACACGCTTGTCCTCATGCCAACCGGCGGAGGAAAATCCCTCTGCTACCAACTCCCTGCTCTCGTCTTCCCAGGCCTCACCCTCGTCGTCTCCCCCCTCATCGCCCTCATGAAAGACCAAGTCGACGCCCTAAACGCAAACGGCATCCAAGCCGCCTTCCTCAACTCATCCCTCACACCCAAACAACAACAAACCGTCATCCAAAACGCCACAGAAGGCCGCATCAAAATCCTATACCTCGCCCCAGAACGCGTAAGCACCTACAGCTTCCGCCAAGCCCTATCAGACCTCCGCGTAAATCTCATCGCCATCGACGAAGCCCATTGCATCAGCGAATGGGGCCACGACTTCCGCCCAGACTACCGCACCCTCAAATCCCTCAAAACCACCGGAGCCCCCATCGTCGCCCTCACCGCAACCGCTACCCCACAAGTCGAACAAGACATCATCAAACAACTTGGCATCCTAAACGCAAAAACATTCAAATCCTCTTTCAACAGAGCCAACCTCACCTACCACGTCCGCCCCAAAATCAAAGCCACCGCCCAGCTCATCGACATCCTAAAAGCCTCCCCAGAAGAATCCGCCATCATCTACTGTTACTCCCGCAAAAACACCGAGTCCATCGCTGCAAGCATTCAAAAAGCCGGCCTAAAAGCCGCCGCTTATCACGCCGGCCTCTCAAAAGACGACCGAGCAAACATCCAAGAAAACTTCATCCACGACAAAACCCCCATCATCGCTGCAACCATCGCTTTCGGCATGGGCATCAACAAACCAAACGTCCGCACCGTCATCCACATGGACCTCCCCAAAACCATCGAAGGCTACTACCAAGAAACAGGTCGTGCAGGACGCGACGGCCTCCCAAGTAAATGCATTCTTTTCTACACATTCGCCGACAAATCAAAACAAGAATACTTCATCAATCAAATCGAAGACCAAGCGGAAAAACAAGTAGCCACAAGAAAACTCGAAGACATTCTCCTCTACTGCCAAACTATCGCCTGTAGAAGATTTTTCCTTCTATCTTATTTCGGCGAACAAGACCCAAAAACCTCTTGCGACGCCTGCGACAACTGCACCGAAGACCAAAAAGACACAGAAGACGCAACAGAAATTACCCAAAAAATCCTCTCCACCATCCTCAAAACCGGAGAACGCTTCGGCGCCGCCCACATCGCCGATGTCCTCCGCGGATCCCAAAAAGCAAAAATCAAACAACTCGGCCACAACAACCTTTCCGTCCACGGTATCGCAAAAGACATCTCCAAAAACGCCCTCCGCCAATACATCCAATCCCTGTCACGCCACCAACTCATCGCCCAAACCAAAGGCGACTATCCCACAACCTACGTCACCCAAAAAGGAAAACAATTCCTCATCAACAAAGAAACCATCTCCCTCCCAATCCCAATCAACATCAAGTCCACAGCGTCATTGCGAGCGAAGCGCGGCAATCTTGACCACCAAGCAAACCCAAACTACAACCCAGAACTATTCGAATCCCTCCGCGCTCTCCGCCGCAAAATCTCCGACCAAGAAGAAGTCCCCCCCTACATCATCTTCGGAGACAAATCCCTCCACCAAATGGCATCCGAATTCCCAACCACCTCACAAGAATTCCTCACCATCTCCGGAGTTGGCGAACTCAAACAAAAAAAATACGGGGAAGCATTCTTAAATTGCATCAAAAAGTTTCAAACATAAAAACATAGACATCTACTTTAAAATGAGATAAAACAAAAACACCTCCACAGGAGACCAAATGTTCCTTCTCGACCCTCCTCAACCCATCGAAGCGTGGAGCCTCCTCTACGTCGCCTACATCCTCTGGCTCGCCGGCATCACGACCTTCGTACTCATCCTCACGCACATGCGAAGCCCATCAGGCAACACCTCAGACGGAATCAAGCCACACGACCTCATCGAAGCAGGCCTCATCATCAAAGGCATAACCGCCTGGTCCCTCGCATGCTTCCTCGGCGCAATCTACGTATGGCCTGCGCTCATCTACACACCGCTCGCCATCATACAAATCGGAGCCCCCCTCACAACCCTCATCCTCACATACAGCCTCCTCGCCTTGTCGATGTACGGAAACGCCCGACTCTTCCAAGAACGATTCCTTCCCCATTCAATCGCCTGACCCTACCCGGACCAAAATCCGGCTTTTTTCTAGCAAAAATCAACTGCATCCACACATTCAACTTATGCGCGATAATAAAGAAGAACACGCCCTGCAACAGAACCGCAGAGCGTGTTGCTGTCGCACGGACGTGTGTATTGGTTAGTTCGTCAGATAGACGAGGAGAGCAGCCCAGTTCTTGGCGCGAACTGTGTCGGTCCGCGCACTGTACTCTTGATACTCCAGCGCCTCCGAGAGGTCCTGCGGATCGAATTGCCCTATCCAGTTCCTCGTGTTGGAGAGAATCACCTTGCTACCCTCGACTGTGAACGGCGTAGGGGCGGCCTCACCCTTGTTGAAGACGTCGAAGCAAGCAGAGGCGGGGTGTGAGTGATGGTCGCTGTCAGTGAAGACGGCGACATACTTTGCACCTGCCTTGACCGCGGCCAGTAGCCCGATGAAGATACCAACTGGCATCTCCTTACCAACGTGTACCTTTCCATTCGGACCCTGTTCTTGCCGAGATGCTGGCACGAGAAGGTCAGACAGAACGACATCGAAGTTGGGATGCGTAGTCGCCTGCTCTTTCGCCACTTCTCTTGCAGCGAAATATTCGACCTTCTTCACCTTGTCATCGGAACGCCAAGGGTTGAAATCGCCGAACTCAGCCTTGAGAATGGCAGAAGCCTTGTCACGGTCGAGTTGCGGTGTGAGCAGTCTCTGTGCCTCATCGTAGGTACCGACGACTGTGAGATCGTGGTCCTTGAGTTGGGCTTCGGCAGCTGCACGATGCGTTGGATTGTCATCGAACACTAGAATGCGCATGCAAATACTCCTTTTGGTCTTGTTGAATTTCACTCACTCTTCAAATCAAGTGCATTGTCTGACAAATGAATATACCACAAAATCAGCCTTTTGTCAAGGTATTTACACGAAAATTGCTATAAAACAAGTTAATTTATGAAATCCATCATCTATTCAAAAATCCCTCAAGGCAAGCGAGAATACTACCGAGCAACAAACCCGAAAATTTTCGAAAAAATCGCGGAATCAAACCTCCGGTCCATCAAAACCGCCCTACCAGAACTCACAAAAATCCAAAACGAATCCACCGGCCGCCCAAAAACCACCGTCATCGAAGGTCGCACAGGCCTGCTACAAGTCTACAAAGAAATACGCACTGCAAACAGCATCCGATTCTTTTCAAATCTAGGCGAAATCTACCACCTCTTCCCAGAAGAAGTAGACAAAATCACAAACGCTATCAAACAAAACCAAATTCAAACAGAGAACTCATCCCAGACACCCCAGAAGCCAAACGCGCCTCAAAACGCGTAGCAACCTCAACCAAAAAATTCTACTCCGCCCGAATATCCACCAACCCATTTCAAAACGACATCGCCATCTACGGCAATCTCACCATCATCTTCCGCATCCACACATTCAACCTATACGCCGTAAGAATAGAAGACAAAACCATAGCTCAAACCATGCGCACCATGTTCGACATGGCCTGGGAATCAGGAAAAAAATTCATCTAAATCAATAATCAAATACAAATATCAAAAAACAGCCATCTTTCGATGACTATTTCTTGGTGACCCCACGGGGAATCGAACCCCGATTTCCAGGATGAAAACCTGGCGTCCTAACCATTAGACGATGGGGCCTTGATAAGTACCTTCCTTCAAGGCTTTTCGAATTTTACCAGATCGCTTGATCTGACGCTCTCTTTTCAGAGCTTCTTCTTTTGAAACATGTTTTTCAACATAAATTAATATGTATGGAATATGAGGCTTTGTAGATCTTGTCTTTCCAGAATTGTGTTCAGAAAGTCTACGATGAGGATCATCGGAAACACCGATATACAAATTACCTGATGCAATACTTCGAAGAGTATAAACGTAATACATACGCGTCTCCGGCGGAGCCGGACCAGGCTACGCCTGGCTAACCATTAGACGCCTGCCCGGCTCCGCCGGGATGGGACCTTGATATCTATCTCCAATCAAGACCAAATAATATTCGTGCTCGCAGAATACGTGATCCACCACCCCTTGTCAACCCTCATTGCACCCAATCCTTGATCATTCCTCCCCCACATGCCATAGTACCCCCGCCACACGGCACGCACCTTCCCTCCATCCTCACAGGATCCTCATGAACGCCCCCCTCCCCGACCGCACCATCGTCCTCACAAGCATCCTCAGCGACCTCATCACCCTCTACGACGACGGACAACTCGACCATCTCCAAGTCGACGCCTTCATCAACATGGCCGGCAACGTCCTCAACTCCAAGCCGCCCGGCTCCTACGACGAAGCCCTCCTGAGCCTCGAACGCGACCGAGCCTTCGACCACTGGTCCGAACTCCAGGACGCGCGCAAAAAACTTCGAGCCACCGGTCACCCCCCAGAAGACATCCGCGACAACGCAACCCTCGAGACCGAACTCCAGAACACCTCTCTCGACAGCGAAGTCGTCGCAGTCCTCGCGGCAAACGACATCACCACCATCGACCACTTGGTCAGCCTCTCAGAAACCGTAATCGCAACCCTCTTCCTCGACCACGACACCCTCGAAGAAACCGGCCTCGCCCTCGTCTGCGCTCTCCTCTTCGAACACGACCTCCACATCCACATGAACTTCCTCGAGGTCTAACGAACATCAAAAAACCTGCCATCTCCGGCAGGTCCATTTTTTTATCCCTAAAACATCAATGCACCCCCTCCTCCAAAATCCCATTCTTATAAAGCTCCACCACAACCATAAGCCCAGCCAAAATCGTCGGCCCAACAATAAGCCCAATCGGCCCAAACACCTGAAGTCCACCCAAAATCGCAATCAAGACAAGAAACGCATGCAACTGCGTCCGCCCTCCAACAATAATCGGACTAAGTAAATTATCAATAAGTCCAACAGCCAAAATCGACCAAATCAAAAGCCCAAGCGCCCCCATCGGCTCCCCAGTAAAGTACAGATACAAAACCGCCGGCACCATCACCAAACTCACCCCAACCATCGGAACCTGCGCAGCCACAATCACAAGCGCACCCCACAACAACGCTCCAGGCACACCAAAAATCGTCATTCCTAAAGCCGCCATAATCCCCTGAATCACCGCAATGACAAGCGCCCCAAACACAACGCCACGAACCGTCCCAACAATCCGCTTCAAAATCTTCGCATCAAGCCGATCTCCAAACGGAGAAATCGCAAGCGCCTCCGCATACAACTTCTTCCGCTCCGCCAAAAAGTAATACAAAGCAATAAAGAAAAAGAAAATATTAAACACAACACGCGCCCCACTAGAAAACACCCCGCCCAAATGCTCCATCCCCCAATCCGCCGCAAGATTAATCAATTCAAGAACATTAAACGACATAACCTCCTTCCGTACAGGTGCCGGCAAGATCTCAAAAAACGGAATCTGCGTTCGATCAAGCTCCGTAAGCCATCCACCACGACCAAGCGTCGCATCAAACAAATCACTCGCCTGCTGAACCATCAAGGCCCCCATGCTAAAAATCGGCAAAAACAAGACAACAAAAACAGAAATAACCATAAGCACCGAAACAAACTTCGGCGACTTAAATACCGATTCCAAAACACCAGCAACCGGGGAAACAACCACAGCAACAATCCCTGCTGTCATCAAAACCAAGACAAACGGCTCAACAATTCTCCAGCTTAAAAAGAGAACAGCTGCCGCCATCAAAACAAAAAACCATTTCGCAGCTTGCTGCCGCGACGCACGAGTAGACATACTATTTTACAGGACAAGTATTACAAACTCCCAAAAGCCGTTGGGAGGATTTATACAGAGCATAAATCGTAATGACAACAGACGCAAACGCAATCCAAGTCCGATACTGCACAAACACCCCAATCACCCCGACACCCAAAAAAGACAAAAGCGTCGAATAACAAGCAGCACAAGCAATCGTCGCAAAAAACGCACTCGACAAAATTCCCAAAAAAGAAACCTTCTCCCCCACCGTCTGCTTATGACACACCGCCTGCTGATGAGACAAATACCGAATCTCAATCTGCTCCAAAATCAACACTCCATTCAACAAAGAAAGCAAAATAAAACTAAACAAAACATGAATCGGCGTAATCGAAAGCTGAAATAACAAATCATTCCCTGGCGTCGTCCAAACCGGCACCATAAAAAGAAGCAAAAAAATCCCCCCAGCAAACACCAAAAACAACACCGGCCGCCACCAAAACCGAAATAATCCTTTCAAAAGCTTATTCGTCATACCCAAGCAAAGCATCCATCAAAACCACCGCATCTTCATACGTAATCGCCCCACGAATAATTTGCACCTGCCCTGCCGCGTCAACAACAAACGACGTTGGCGTCCCCTGAACCCCAGCGTTTACTCCCGTAATCTGATGCTCAGTAATAACATGATCGTATCTCTTTTCATCCAAACAATCCGCAAACGCTACCTCGTCAAACCCCATAGAAACAGCCGCAACCAACAATTCATCGCGAACATCGGAACTCGTCGTATACGTCATCCCGGAAAACAAATAGTCGTGGTAAATCCAAAATCCATCATTCCCCCCAAATCCCCCAGCGCATTCACTCGCAATCGCCTTCGTCCTTGCATCCGGATGAATATTCTCCGCCGGTGCATGTCGATACACAAACTGAAGTGTATCCGGATACATCACAAGCAGATCCTCACTAACATCAAAAAACTTCTGACAAAACGGACAATCAAAATCCGAATATTCAACCCATGTAATCACAGGCTCACTTGCTCCACGCACATGATCTCGACTCGTCACTGGCGCAAACATAAATCCGTCTCCCGCATATTCAACAGGAGCCTCACGTTCAAAAATAGATCCCAAATCATTCAAGACGCCACTCGACAGAGCAAACCAAGCAAATATTGCTGCGGCAAGAATAGCAATCCCTGCAATCGCAAATCGAAATGTAGACATACATTAAACCCCCTCACTCGGGCGATGAATCTGTACTTCCCAAACCTCAGAAGACACAGCATAAAGTACATACACTTTACCGCGTTCCCCATCAAAAATAAAACGCGAATGCACATTCGCGCCACTAGCAAGCCGAAGGCTATCAAGAACACGACCACCAAAATCAAGCACATACATCGTTTCCCGATTAAGCCACTCATCCAAATCCACGGTCACCATATACCCTCTATCAGCATCAACTCCAACCACAACATTACCTCGAGAGAGCCCCCCAATCTCCTCAAACGTCAACGCATCATAAATTTTCGAACCCAAATACAACTTCCCAAAAAACTGATCAACATACATACCATACGGAAAATCCTCGAGCCCAGTCTCCCCCTCCACCTGAACAGTCGCCTTCAACGAAAATTCATCAAGCCCATCATAAACATACAAACGCTGAACCTCAGATGCATACACAAACAGCGTCGCATTCGGCTCATACACCCCAACAATCAATCTACCAGGCCCCGACTGATCATACTCGCGAGCTGTCCAATCATCATCAATCCGAATCCTCCGAACCTCTACCCCAGTCTCAGCATCCACCGCCAAAACCAAATGCTGCTCAGGCACCACCGGATACAAAACATCTCGCGTCACATCATGCGTCATGTCTCCAATAGCATCAACTTTCCCATCAGGAATCTCAAGATCATAAACCTCATTAAGCGCAGGATACGTTCCTTTATGCACCCCGATCGTGCCCGAAAGCATATTAAACGTAAACATCCGATCCAGCTTCTCGCTATACGCCGAACCAACAGGCCATCCACCAACCAAATGCTCACCAATATGACGTTTCACAGGGTCAAAATGAAGCAAACTACTACCACCAAACCGATTCGCAACAACAATTCTCCCATCCCTCATCAACTGCCCATGCTCAGCCGACGTCCCTACATCGATCTTCTCACGCCCCAAAAAAAGCAAATCCAATTTCGTCACCGAATTATCATCATCATTGGACAAATACGCGACACGATGCTTCGCATCAAGAGAAATATCGCTATGTTGATGCTCTACAGGAACATGATCTCGCAAAATCCGCGTCTCCGCATCAATCACGCTCACTCCGCCAACATATCCCCCAAACCATTCTCCGCCCAAATCAACATCCTTCCCATCAAATCCATTTTCGCTAAGCACAACAACCATATCATTCCCATAAACAACTTTTTTCGGCTCATCAAGCACACGAATCCGATCCGCAGAAGCCTCAACATTATCCAAATCCACCACATACACACTATCCTTCTCAAGCATCCAAATCGAATTCCGCTCTGAATCATAAGCAACATCAAACACCTCAGCATCAACATTGAGAACAAGCGCATCAATCTCCCTAAATCGACTCGCATCATAAGATCGCGCAACGAACACCCCATCCAACGGAATCTCAACCACCAAAACACGCCCATCTTCCATCTCAAACACACGAGATCGAGATGCGCTAATAGTCCTTCGAGAGTAAAGACCATTCCCATCTAAAATATCAATCACATCTGTATCGCGCCGATCTACCGTAACCAAATTAAGATCAGGGAGATACGTCAAGCTATCCAAATCCACCTCCCGAGAAAACCGCGAAGACCGCAAAATCCGCTTCTTCTCCCCATCAATTTTCGCAATCCGCTCCGACGTTGCAACATACGCAACCCCCTTTCCACAAACCAAAGACTTCGCCTCCTCCTCACCTTCTCCAAAATTCGTATCAACGTACGCATACACCCCACTCTCATCAAAAATCGCCACATGCTCAGTCAAAACACCCACTGCATAACCAATCCCTACAGAATCATCAAAACAAACCGACTCCACACCAAGAACATTTCCATTCGGAAACCCAACACGCTCATTCATAGAATGCACACGCGTCAAAGACGCATCTACACGCACCAACGGACGCATCTCAGGCACCCCATAAGCATCTTCATACACAAACACCCGATCATAGATCTCATCCGCCGTTTCAATCCCATCATCAAATAAATCTCGTAAAGTTAACCGCTCCCCATTCTCACCCCCATTCAACATCGCAATAACCAAAATCACAACAACAACTAGAATCATCACAACAAACGAAACAAGAAAATATCGAACCTGTGGACGCATTTCATCACTCATACGCCCAGATCTTAACACAACTTCTGATATACTAAACGCATTATGGAAGGCATCACAATTCTAGCGCTAATCATAGCCGCAACCTGGATCATCACATTCATCAAAAACCCAGAGCTCAGAACCGAAATGATCACCCTCGGCATCTTCGCGCTATTCCTCGTCCCAATCACCTTTCAAGCCCCAATTTACACATCACTTTTTACAAACATATCCATACAAGAAATCATTCTCCTATTTACATCAGCATCTCTAGCTGGAATCATCTTCCACCTATTATCCGGCAAGCACTATCACAAACTTCCGACACCAAAAAAATCCCAAAATCCAAAAGCTGAATACTGGATTCTCCGCCTGCTCTTCCTCTTCATCGCATTCTCATGGATCACCATATTACTTCAAGCATTCCTACAACTCTCCATCGCAAATGCAACCCTTCTCAGTGCAATCGCCCTCGCTATTTATGTCACATCTCATCGCCACGACTTGCTCGCTAACACACTCTGGAGCGCTGCACTCACAGGATTTTCCGCATACATCGCACTCACAGTCACTTCCCTCATAAGCACCTCTGCAATCGGCACGTCACTCGCAAACACAAGCACCTACATCGCAGGAATACCAATAGACATCATCACATGGTCAATTGCCATAGGCCTCTTCCTCGGTCCAGTCTACGAATTCGCCCGTCACAAAAAAGTTTGCTAAATATATGGAAGATCAAACATTCAGCTGGAATGAACAAGAAGGACAACTCGCCGTCGACGTACAAGAAACCCCCTCATCGATCATCATTCAGTCAGCCATTGCAGGAAGCGACGCGAACACGATCGACATCCAAATCTCAAGCGATGTGGTCACCATACGAGGAGAACGAAAAAACACACAAGAATTCACAAACGCCACAATACATTTTCAAGAATGTTTTTGGGGATCCTTCTCAAGATCCATCGTTCTCCCACACCAAATCAATCCAAACGAAGCCGACGCAACATTCAAAAACAGCATCCTCACACTCACACTTCCAAAAACAATTCAGGAAACCCAAGTAAAGGTTAGAAACCTAGACTAGTCGTATGGCCGAAAAAACGGAATCAAAGACCTGTAAATTCATCGCTTCTCACAAAGCGCCAATCACAATCGTTTCCCTGAGCGCCATCATTATCTGCGGTGCCCTACTTTGGCTCGTCTCATACACAAAAGCACACTCCGCATCCATCTACCCCGGCATCTCCGTTGCAAGTATTGACATCGGCGGCCTCACCCCAACCGCAGCAACGCAAAAACTCCAACTCCAAATGAACGAACTGCTCGAGTCTGGCCTGGCCGTAACCTACATCTCCTCATCAGACGGCGCAGAACACATGGCATCTGTCCCCCTCCAAGCATCTGGCGCATCTGACCCAGACCTCATCCAAGACTTCATTACCCTAGACGCCAACGCAGCATCAAACGCCGCCGTCGGATACGCCAAAGGAGGTTCTGCCGTCAACAACGCCATCTTCGCCATCAAGGCCGGAATATTCGGCCACAACATCACCCCACAATTCACCATAAACAAAAACGAACTAACCGAAGAGCTCAAACTCGTCGTCGCAGAAGAAGAAACCGAATCAACGCCAACCGACTACAAAATCAACATCACAAATGAAATCACTATCCAAGTCGTAGAAGGCGTCGTTGGCAAATCACTAGAAGTAGAATCCGCATTAAAAAATCTTCAAATCGACCTAAAAGACCTATCGCTGGACACACTAAACCTCGAACTCGTCCCTTCGCTCGACCTCGTATCCACATCAGAAGCAGAATCTCTCACAAACGAAGTGACCTCAATCATAAACGCCGGCCCATACACCTTCACCTACGAAAACGAATCCTGGACCATCTCCAAAGAACAAATCTCAGACTGGATCATCCCAGCAAAAGAAAACGACACAACCATCATCACCCTAGAAGATGAAATCCTTACGGACATCCTGGAATCAATGCACGAAACCATCGACATCACCCCTACAAATGCTCGCTTCGCCATGATCAACGGAAAAGTAAACGAATTCGCTGCCTCATCTCCAGGGCTTAGCGTAAACGACGAAGCAAACATCAGCCTCCTCACAGACACACTCGGAAACACAGAATCAAACCTCATCGTGCAAACAATCGTTGAAGAACCAGACGTCACCACCTCATCAGTAAACAACCTAGGAATCACAGAAATCCTCGGAGTTGGACAATCAGACTTCTCCGGCTCTCCATACAACCGTGTCCAAAACATCAAAAACGGCGCATCAAAACTAAACGGCCTTCTCATCGCCCCAGACGAAACCCTCTCACTTGTCGAAACCCTCAAGCCATTCACGCTAAGCGGCGGCTACCTCCCAGAACTCGTCATTAAAGGCGACGAAATCATCCCAGAAATAGGTGGCGGCCTTTGCCAAATCGGAACCACAACCTTCCGAGCATCCATGAACTCCGGCCTAGAAATCGTCGAACGTCGCAACCACTCTCTCGTCGTCAACTACTACAACGACCCATCAAACAACAACCCAGGAACAGACGCTACCATCTACGATCCAGCCCCGGACTTCAAAGTCAAAAACGACACAGAAAACTACATCCTCCTAACCACCGACGTAGACACGACAACCTACCTCCTCACCTTCACCTTCTACGGCACTTCGGACGGACGAATCGGCTCCTACACCCCACCAGAAATCATCTCCTGGACCGGCTACGGCGAACC
>CAZTKG010000005.1:12921-90409 GCA_964613815.1 uncultured Gammaproteobacteria bacterium | reverse complement strand
TTCTTCTTCTTCTTCTTCTTCTTCTTCTTCTTCCATCTCGACCCCAGTGGAGAGATCCCTCCCTTCCTCATCAACGATTTCAACAGAGCCGGGAGATCCCATCTGCAGAGCATCACTCAACCCAGCACTACCAGTCGCAGCAGACCACGTCATACTAACAAGATCCCGCTCCATCGAAACAAAAGGATCACTCCCCCCAATCACATCACTCCCAACCACCGCATCAACCACAGCCCCTTCCGCATTCGTCAGCAAAAGCTCCAAACTCGAGTTACTCAAAGAAAGCGAACTCGTCACCAAATCCGGCTGCACCAAAAGCGTCGTCTTCTCACTCCCAAGATCATAGTTAGATATCAGCAAGGTCCCCCCGGCCTCAATCATAACTCCATCAGCAAGCCCTAACGCCTCTCCTCCCGAGGCCGCCCCAGCGAGAATCCACCCGCCAACATCCACGCTTTCGCTAGTTGGGTTATACAATTCGACCCATTCATCCGCATTCGACAAGGCCGACCCTCCCCAGTTGATTTCAGAAATGACAACTGGCGGCCCGCTCGAGGTTTCGGCAACGTCGATGGTTTCCGCACTCGCCGAGCCGGAGGATAAAGCGAACAAACATGACAAGAATAATCCAAAGATTGCATACTGTTTCATAATTTGATTGTTAACGAGCAATCCCGGGACCGCGCAAACCAAAAACCTCCCAGCTTAAAATGCTAGGAGGTAATTTGGTTATACCTATATGCAATCATGGAGGGGGAGGGGGTGTCAACGGTGCATGTGGAAAAAAGACACCGCTACTAAGGCGGTGCAAGAATCAATCGA
The DNA here is from genome assembly GCA_964613815.1 of uncultured Gammaproteobacteria bacterium. Taxonomy (GTDB): domain Bacteria; phylum Patescibacteriota; class Patescibacteriia; order UBA9934; family UBA9934; genus CAZTKG01. Next base: position 89,587 of record CAZTKG010000005.1, on the reverse strand, counting down.
TCAGAGACCTAGATCGAAGGTTGGTGATCGCATCCTCAAAAGCATCATCGTATGCATCAGGCAGAGTCCTGTGCATCACTTCAAGGCTGCGAATCAGTGCCGGGATTTCAGAATCAGGAAATGCAGTGACTTTGATGAGCCTGAGCATGCAAATGATCGTAGTCATCGCGGTTCTAATCGCGCTCTCTGCAGCGGCATCATCGGGTGATGGGGGTGCCAATTGATGGAAGAGGAGGATGGCTCCACCGATCGTGTTCCTAATAGACTGGCTTGCAGGAAGAGGTCTCGGGTTTATAGTGCTCATTCGGATCTCCAAGTCGATCGAAAATATGTCATATGCCTTGCCAGGTGTCAAGTGAAGCCTTGGGCCAAATAGCCTTGATCAAATCCTCAACATCTGGCACAATCCCCCTACATCCGCCGGGCGGGTGGTGGAATTGGTAGACACGCTAGTCTTAGGAACTAGTGGAGTAAAATCCGTGCGGGTTCGAGTCCCGCCTCGCCCACCAGTCTTTAGTATTCGACAAGGGTCGAAGGTTGAAGACTGGTTAATGTACATGACAGAGTAATCTGCCAAAACTAAAGCCCGAAAAGCTAGTCTGGAAAGAAGACGACGAATTCATCGCGTGGGATATTCTCACGGGGGTTGCGAGTTTTGCTGATTCTGAGTGCGAGGCATTACAGTCGCTACAGGAAGCTATGAAGCTTCATTTAGAAGAGGAAGAGTAATATGAGCTCTACATCTGAAATCTCAACCACCACATGGCCCCAAGTCTTCGCCGCATGGGAAGCGCGCGAGGCAAAGCGCTGGGGCTGGGAAGAGCTCTGGCAAAACCGAGGTTTCTCATCATGGCGCGAGTGGCGCTCCTGCTACATCGGTCCATTCAACCTTGACGGCCGTGACTGGAAGCTTGTCACCATCAACGACCCACTCACCTTCATCCCAGCCTGCTGGGCAGGCGGCTTCAAAGGCTGGAAGCGCTATCTCGCCGAGGGCACATCAAAGGCCCGCATGGCAGACATCGCCTCCCACCCCGACCTCCCAAAAAACGGCAAGGTCAAAAGCATGATGGCTGACTTCCCACCAGAAACCACGATTATCCTCATCAAATTCGGCAAAGAATACGTCATCTTCGAGGGCATGCACCGCGCAAGCACCATCGCCCTCAAAGCGCGTCTAGGCGAGTCGCTAAAATCAGCTATCACCGCCCACATGTTCGAACTAGACGAGTCCGAGGCAGATCTCTTCCATCTCCTCCAAACAGAGATCTCCCAAAAACCGGCCTAAGCCGGTTCTTCTTTTTGCCCTATCTCCACAAGATCAAGATGGGAAGAAATCACGAACCATAAATCACATCCTCAATCTCCCCCTTCTTCTTCACCGCATCCCGAAAAAGCGCAATCTGCCCCTTCGCCCGAGCTAAATTATGCGCCCGCCGCGACGCATACCGATGCGAATCCCATCCAAAATACGAGTCCTCAAAATAATCCGTCAAAAACCGCGTAGCAAGCTCAAGACTAATCAAGCAAATACCATCAAACACCGACCGAACCTCCTTATCCGTCAAAAACTCACCAGCCGCTTCACGATAGCTCCCCCAAGACGCCCGGAAGTACTCCATGTTAAACCGATTATTCGGATCATCCTCTCCACCCCCACACCAACTCCGAAACGCGTCCCCAAGTTCCGTCATCAAAGGCCGCCGCCCACACGTATCCATATCAATCACCGCAGAAGCCCGCCCATCCTCAAAGAACATAATGTTAGAAATCTTCGGATCCCCATGCACCGCCCGAAGTGGTAGAGATTTATCAGGCAAAAGGGGAGGGAGGCTCTCCAAAATCGTATCAATCTCCGGTCGCACAAATCGAAGCATATCAAGATACCGCCGATCATCAACAACACGCTTCAGCCGATTAATCTCATACGCCGTGTCGTGCAAAGAGAAATCGCTCTTAAACTGGTAATCAAAATCCGCAAAATCTGCATGAAGTCGCCCAAAAATCGCCCCAGATTCTTTCGCAAACGTCGCATTTGCCATCACGTAATGCGTATGGCCAGGCACAAGTGTCTGAAGTCGCCATTTCTCCCCGTTCTCATCAGCGAGAAGCGCTCCGGTCTTCGTTCGAACCCCAACAGGGCAGGGAAAGTCCTTCGTCTGCAAAAAATCTGTCACAGCAAAAAAATCTTCCGTAATCGCTTCGGAAGACAAGACCGGATGCAGCTTTTGCAGGATAAATCGACCGCGTTCAGAATCAATTTTAAACGTCGCATGAATCAGCCCCGCCGAAATCCAATCAACATGAAAAATCGTTCCAAAGTCATAACTGGACAAGATTGAAGCCGGTACCGTAGGTCTCATATGTAAAAAGTATCAAATACATTCCAAAAAATCTCAAGCTGACGGACAGATCCAGACAAAAAACAGGCCTTGTTTTCTCAATTTTAAAAGGGTATTATGTATATCAACAAAAAACTTGACGAAAAAATTGCACAATATGCCAACCAACCTTAAGCTAGACACGGATCTTCTAAATCTCATTGGACTCAAAACAAAGGACTTCAAAGTCTACAAGACGCTCCTAGCCCTCGGAAGTGCTCCTCTGCGAAAAATCGCAGAAGAATCCTCGATCAGTCGCGGCACAACCTACGACTGCATCAAGCGCCTCCAGTCACTAGGATTAGTCAGTTTTGTAGACGCTGCTCGCCACCGCTACTTCACCGCAGAGGACCCCCAAAAACTCCGCGGCATCGCCACAAGAAGGGAAGTGGCCCTCCAAGAAGCGCGAGCAACCATAACCGAAGCCATCCCAGGACTCAAGGCAATCGCAGGAAAGCAGTCTCACCGCCCATCTGTCCGCTACTACGAGGGCGCATCCGGAATCCGAGACATTCTCCAAGATGTTCTCGCGTCTACAAAAAAGACCAAGTCCAAAACCTACCGAGTCTACTCATCAGCCGGCGTCCGAGATCTCATCGCCCAGGCCTACCCCCGCTGGAACGCGGCCAGAAAAAAAGCCCACATACATTGCCGCGCAATCGCCATCGGCAAAGGCGGAAAAACCCACGGCCTTGACGAACGTCGCTGGCTCGCAAAAGATGCAGAAGCACCCACGTACATTTTCATCTACGGTCAAAAAACAGCCTCCGTCGGCATCGACGACAGGGGAGGGCTCTTCGGAGTCATCACCTCGGGCGGAGCCATCGCATCCACACAAAGAATGATCTTCGACGAACTCTGGAAAAGCCTGTCTTGAATGAAGACTCTCATCACTCGAAAGGGTGGTGAGGGCCTTCATTCAAACAGGAGATCATCGTGACCAACAGAATTCAGCATTTCACCGCAGATGAGGTGGCAAGATCAGGATGGACATCAATCCCGCCCGATCTCCGCATCATCATCCCGGCACACAACGTCGAAGCAACCATTCGCGATACGATCATGTACCTGGCAGATGCTGGGCTGCAGCCACACCAGATCATCGTGGTCGCAAACAACTGCTCCGACGGAACCTTCGACACCGCCGACTCAACCGCTTCCGCAACAACGCTCGAGCAAGACGCGATCATCATGTCCGACGACGCGATCGTCTCCGCATGCCGGGTCTTCGAGGTCGGCAACGAGAGACTCGGTGGAAAGGGCACGGCAATGTGGGCCGGTACAATCGCAATCGCGCAGCAACCGATTCCGACGACAGCTCCGGTCATCTTCCTCGACGGCGACATTCAGAACATCCGAAACGTCGACCCACTCAAGGCGCTTCTCTATGCCTGGGGCAGGTCTCCATTCGGCCTGACAAAGCTCGCTTCGCTCGGCAGGGGGAACGAAGGGGTTCACGCATTCCTCGCCATGATGGAGTCCCGTTACCGCTACATCGGTACCTTCCAGTGGCCTCTCTGTGGCCAGGTCATCCTCAGTTGGGGAGACCTCCAAAGCATGCGATTCGCAAGCGGCTACGCCATCGAGATGGCAATGGCCATGCAGATGCTGGAGCGGGGCATCCCTAGCGATGTGTTCGCCGAAGTCGCTATCTCGATGCACCTCATGGATTCCGAGAACTCAGATCGCAAGCACGTCCTCATGTATGCCGGCCTCATGCGTTTCATGAAGCGTGTCATCGAGGCCGTGCGAGAAGGTGAGGGTCTCGAGGGGCTAGGCGGTCAAGCCGTGGCCCGATTGAACCAGCAGAAGATCTTTCGCTGTTGGGCGCCCTCTGAACACGGCGGGGCGCGAAACTCTGAAGAGGTGGTCCCGCTCGACGCCATCCTCCCCGCCATGACCGACATCTTCTAAACCAGCGCTAGTCCGCTAGCGCTGGGTATTTCTTAAACTATGCAAAACCTAAACATCGGAATCATCGGCGCCGGCTACATCGCCCGCGAACACGCACGCTCTCTTCGCCTAGTGGCGCCACTTTTCAATACCCAAATCAACCTAACCACCGTCGCCGACATCAACATCGAGGCCGCACAGTCACTCGCCAAAGAGTATCAAGTCGCCAAGGCAACGACCGACATCAATTCCGTCCTAAACGACCCAAACATCAACACCATCTTCAGCTGCGTCCCAACAAAATTCCACAAACAAGTCGTAGAATCCTGCGCTCGAACAGGCAAAGCGCTATTCCTAGAAAAGCCCTTCGCCGTATCCAAAACCGACGCCCAAGAAATCCACGACCTCCTCACATCCTCCGGCCTCAAACACCAAGTCGGCTTCGTCCTCCGCTACGCCCCAACCTACCACGCCCTCAAAAAGATCCTCGCCAAAAACGAAGTCGAATCCCCACTAAGATCAGTCATCCTACGCGACGACCAATGCTTTCCAATCTCCGGAATCTCCCATTTCACCGAGTGGCGTTCCCAAAAAGACCTCGCCGGAGCCGGCGTCCTCATCGAACACGGCATCCACGACCTAGACCTCTTCGAATGGCTCTTCGGCCGCATCACCCGCGTCTCAGCAAGATCCAAAAACCACGCCGGCTACGAGGGAATCGAAGATTACCTAGAAGCCAGAATCGAATTCCAATCCGGCACCACCGCCCTCATGACCCACATCTGGCACGACATCCCAGCCCACCAATCCATCCGCTCATTCGAGATCTTCCACCAAAAAGCTCTCACAACCTTAGAAAAATACGACATGAGCGGCATCAGCATCCGCGGCCAGGAGTCCCTATCAACCCTAGAGCGCCCAGACCTCTACCACATGGTCAAAGACGACCCACTCTTCAGACCAATCGCTCACCGAGAAGATCTCCTCTTCGTCTCCGACTACTACGCCATCCAAGACTATTGGTTCCTAAAAAACCTCATCGAGGGCCAGTCTCTATCACCAACTATCTCAGACGGCCTCCGCGCCTACCAAGTCGCAGAGGCATGCTACGACTCCGCCCGAAACGACGGAGCCTGGCGAAGTGTTTAAGACTCATCAATAAGGACCACCTCTCCCATCTCGACCTTGTGGAGAGATCTTGCGCCCTGCCGCCATCAGATCTCTCCATTCCAGTCGAGATGGAGCAAGAGACAGTTGACATCAAAGAAAAAAAATGATTCCGTATCCACGCAAAGCATAGTTTAGCTTCGCACAGCTATGCGAGGCCGTGTGAATCACCGATCCCTCCAAATCCCGCCCAGGCGAGATTTAAGAGGGTTTTTTTCTTGCATTATTAGCCATTTACAGGCTATCTTTACTGTAATCCTATGAGAATAGTCCTCATCCACGGTTTCAAAGGCTCTTCCAAGCGGAATTTCTTTCCGTGGCTTCACGCTGAACTCAGAAAACAAGGCCACGACGTCATTACCCCAGACCTCCCAAGCGCCCACGAGCCAGACCCAGTCGAATGGACAAACCATCTCATCAAAGAGGTCGGCATCGTCGACGACGAAACCATCATCGTCGGTCACCAAATCGGAGGCAATACAGCGCTAAGATTCCTAGAAGCAGCAGAAGCTCGCTCAACCCCAAAAGCCGTCATCCTCATCGCCACCCCATGGCACATCAAAGACGATAAATTCACCGGCTTCTTCATGAACGAGCTAGACTACGACGTCCTCATGTGGAAAGCCTCCCGTTTCACCGTCGTCCACGCAAAAGATGACAACATTATCCCATTCGACCACGCCGAAAAATACGCCAAAGTCCTCCACGCCAACCTCGTCGACGAAGACGGCCACGGTCACTACCAAAACGAACAACATGAGCCAATTCTTCAAGCTGTACTATCAGCAATCAACGAAGAAATCATCTACGAACCCGGCCTCTCCCTAGAAAACGTCTTCGAAGGTCTTACCTAATATGTTCTCCGGAATCGTCCAAGAATCCGCGCCAATCCGCGTGGTAGATCAAAAAGGCGCCCTAAAAACATTCGCCATAAAGCCCTCCCAGGATTTCATCTTCGGCCTAAAACGAGGCGCATCCATCTCAATCGACGGCGCCTGCATGACCGTCACCGATATCAAAAACGAAGAGATCCACTTCGACGCCATGAAGGAGTCTCTAGACGTCACAACCCTAGGAGACGACATCAAAGCCCGAAACCTAGAACGCTCCTTCCACGTCGGCGACGAAATAGGTGGCCACATCCTCTCCGGCCACGTCACCGGCACAGCAACCATCAAAAACGTCCACGCCAAAGAGGGGAACTACATCCTCACATTCCAGACGCTGCCCGAGTGGATGAAATACATCTTCCCCAAAGGCTTCATCGCAATCGACGGCATGTCTCTCACAATCGTCGACGTCAACCATCAAAACGCCACCTTCACCGTCCACCTCATCCCAGAAACCCTCCGAATCACAACGATCGCATCAAAAAATCCAGGCGACAAAGTAAACATAGAACTAGACGCCAACACAAAAACCATCGTCGACACCATCAAGTCCCTCATAACCTCAAACCCAGAACTCATCACCCAAGCATATGAAAAACATCGCCATCCTCATGGGCTCATTTCACAAAAAGGAGGTAACCAGAATGCTTGAGGTTGTCAGAACTGCCGCATCAACGCACGGCCTAAACATCAAACAAGAAGTCTGGGTCCCAGGCGCCGTAGAAAAACCCCTCGCAGCCAAAATGCTCTGTATGCAAGACGACATCGACGGCATCGTCGTCCTCGGAATCATCGAACGAGGCTCTACAAAACACGGCCTTGTCCTAGGTCACGTCATGGTAGATAAACTCGCTGATGTCTCCTTGGAATTCATGAAACCGATCTGTCTCGGTGTCATCGGCCCAGAAGTCCTCCCAGACCAAATCGAACGCCGCATCGACCTCTACGCCCAAAAAGCCGTAGATGCCGTTGCGACAATGCTCGCATAAATATGCTCAAAGAAATCGAGGAAAAAATCTGGCAGACAACATCAGAAACGCCAGGTAAACACATCGTCATCATTGGCGGAACTCACGGTAACGAGCTAACAGGCGTCCATGTTGTCGAAAAGCTACGCGAAGCGATCCAGGCAGGGGAGGAGTCCGTCACCGCCGGAACCCTAACCCTCATCCTCGGAAACCCAGAGGCAATCAAAATCCAAAAACGCGGATCAAAACCCCATCAAGACCTAAACAGATGCTTCGGCGCCGACCGCCTATCAAGCGCCCCCGACGGAACCTACGAGGACGCCCGAGCCCGCATCATGGCATCAATCCTATCAAAGGCAGATGTCTCCATAGACCTCCACGCCGTAAACAAAAGATCCATCGCTTTCTTAGCCTGTGCGAACTCCCCAGAACATCAGAAAATATCAAAATGGTTCACCGCCGATCGTATCCTCACCGACCCAGACTTCATCCTAGGCGGCGCCCCAGTAACCACAGATGAATTCGTCGACCAAAACGGCGGCATTGGCATCTGCTACGAAACCGGTTGGGTAGAAGAGCTCGGCGTCGCAGAAGAGGTTTACAAAAGCATCATTAACATCCTAAAAGACCAACGCGTTATCACAGGAGCACCACAAGGCACAGCAAGCCAAGCAAAAAAAGACGTCTACCAAATGCACCGAGCAATCAAGCTAACGTCACCAGACTTCCGCTTCTCTGCAGGCTTCGGAAAAGAGTCTTACGAACCAGTACTGCCCGGAGATATCGTCGCATACCAAAACGAAGAGCCAGTCAAAGCAGGGGTAGAAGGCGTCACCATCTTCCCCAAAAGAGAAGAGCATTGGAATGTGGGAGAGCCAGCCTGCTACATCGCACGCAAGCTAAGCTAGTAATGATATTCCTTCCCATGAGCGATCGTCATCGCGCGGTACAGCTGTTCCAAAAAGAACAAATGCGCCAAGTCATGCGTCGTCGTCATCGGAGAAAAAGAGAGTCGCAAGTCGGCTCTCTTTTTGATCTCATTACTAAGCCCTTTCGCGCCACCAAGAACCACACTCACATGCTTCCCATAGTCCTCAACCTGCCTAACCGCCTGCGCAAGCTTCACGCTTGTCATCAACTTCCCAGCCTCATCCAAAACAACGACAACATCCCCCTTAGGAATCTTCTCCAAAATCCCATCCTCGGACTTCAAAACCCGATGATCCAAAACAACAAACTTTTTCAAAAGTTTTTTATAATGCGCGCCAATCTCCTGCCAAGCCCCCTTGGGTAAATCACCGACCGAAAAAAACGTAAGTTTTAGCATAATTTTTCATATGACTGAATACAAAGATTATCCCTATTTTACAAGCCCTTGACAAGGTTTTTCTGTTCAGGTACCTTTAGCACCAGTTGCAAATTAAACCACTACTCCATCGTCCGCGAAAAAAGTTGTTCACCAGGACTTCAGGGAGAGATCAATCATGCCAAACAAGTCAAAAACTTGAACGTCATTCACGATCATCTGCGAGTAGTAAATTTTTATCTCGCATTGCGAGGTTTTTTTCTTCTCAATTTCCGCTCAGAGCACAGTCTCTGATTCAAAGCATCGACCACGATCATCGATCGCGACCGAAACTTTGAACCTTCACAATTGAACTACAAGATACGCAAAGAGAAAATATTACTGCGATGCACGGGTTGTCCAACCTGTGCGAGAAAGATGATTATTTTGCAATCATCCGTAAGCAGTGAGTGGAGAGCATAAAGGGTATATGGAGGATGGCTTGACAAAATGTGCCGATGAAGGACGTTGCAGGGTGCGAAAAGTCACGGGGAGGTCCCAAGCAACCTTTGATCCGTGAATGTCCGAATGGAGAAATCCGGCGGGGGGAATGCCCCGTCATCTCATGCTGCAAGGCATGGGAAGGGAACCTAGGGAAGTGAAACATCTCAGTACCTAGAGGAAAAGAAAACAAAAACTACATTCCCTTAGTAGTGGCGAACGAACGGGGAACAGCCCAAACCATTAGCGTGAAGTCCGCCAAAGCTTCCTTCGGGAAGTGGAGGCGAGGCGAAAGGAGTCTGCCGTTGCGCTAGTGGTGTTGTAAGTCGTATTCGTCCATGTCTGACTACATGGGATGTGTTGTGTTGTTCCTAGTGGAAGCTTCTGGAAAGAAGTGCCATAGAAGGTGATAGTCCTGTACACGAAAGGGATTAATACACACATTGAGTACGTACTTGAGTACGGCGGAACACGTGAAATTCTGTCGGAATCTATCGCGACTATGCGATAAGGCTAAATACACATTTTGATCGATAGTGTACAAGTACCGTGAGGGAAAGCTGAAAAGAACCCCGGAAGGGGAGTGAAATAGAATCTGAAACCATATACCTACAAGGAGTCAGAGCCCAATTTATTGGGTGATGGCGTTCCTATTGAAGAATGATCCAGCGAGTTTGCGTTCGTGGCAGGTTAAGCCCTTCGGGGCGAAGCCATAGTGAAAGCGAGCCTTAACGGGCGAAATGATTGTCGCGGGCGCAAGACCCGAAACCGAGCGATCTAACCATGTCCAGGGTGAAGCCCGGCTAACTGCCGGGTGGAGGCCCGAACCCATACGTCGTTCAAAACGTTGGGATGAGGTGTGGTTAGCGGAGAAATTCCAATCGAGCTCGGTTATATCTGGTTCTCCCCGAGATATGTTTAGGCATAGCGTCGGTTAATAGCGTGCTAGGGGTAGAGCACTGATTGGGTTTGGCGCCGTTATGCGGTAGCCTACCTAGCCAAACTCCGAATACTAGTACGTGTTCCCGGCAGTCAGACCATGGGGGCGAAGCTCCATTGGTCGAAAGGGAAACAGCCCAGATCTCCAGCTAAGGTCCCAAAATCATTGTTAAGTGTAAAAGGTAGTTGAGAGGCTCATACAACCAGGAGGTTGGCTTAGAAGCAGCCATCCTTTAAAGAAAGCGTAACAGCTCACTGGTCAAGCCTTTCTGCGCCGAAAATGTACCGGGGCTAAACAATGTACCGAAGCTGAGAATTCTAGATATCTTTTTATCTAGTCTGGTAGGGGAGCATTTCCATCTGCGATGAAGCTGCAGGGCGACCTGTGGTGGAGCGTTGGGAAGAGAGAATGCTGGAATGAGTAGCAAAAAGACAGGTGAGAACCCTGTCCGTCGAAAGTCTAAGGTTTCCACAGCAACGAAAATCGTCTGTGGGTTAGGCGGGAGCTAAGGCGAGGCCGAAAGGCGTAGTCGATGCACAGCAGGTTAATATTCCTGCCCCGCGTTATATCGGCACTTCGGTGCCGCCCCAATGGGGGGACATTTCTTTGAGCTTCCTGCGTCCTACGGCTATGACGTTGGGTGCTTGGGGTTGATTGGTAGGTAAATCCGCCAGTCACAAGGCCCTGGGCCATCGCGACCTGGTTTACGCCAGGGAGAGGAAGGGAAAGGGAATCAAGAAAAGCCTCTAGGGGTTAAATATAGCGCGCCCGTACCAAATCCGAAACAGGTAGACGGGTGTAAAAGCACTAAGACGTACGAGAGAAACATTGTTAGGGAACTCGGCAAAACAGAGGCCGTAACTTCGGGATAAGGCCTGGTTCCTTTCGTTGAGAAAGGGACCCGCAGCGAAAGATGACGAGCGACTGTTTATCAAAAACACAGGTCCCTGCTAAATCGCAAGATGATGTATAGGGGCTGATGCCTGGCCAGTGTCCGAACGTTAAGGAAGAGGGTTATCTCACTTCGGTGGGAGAAGCTGTCGACCGAAGCGCGGATGAACGCCGGCCGTAACTATAACGGTCCTAAGGTAGCGAAATTCCTTGTCGGGTGAGTTCCGACCTGCACGAATGGCATAACGACTCGTCAACTGTCCCAACAATGTACTCGGCGAAATTGCGACGGGAGTGAAGATGCTCTCTACGCGTAGTCGGACGAAAAGACCCCGTGAAGCTTTACTATAGCTTGCTATTGGGTTCATGTTTCACATGTTCAGTATAGGTGGGAGCCTTCGGGCGCCCGTGAGATACCACCCTTGTGTTGTGTGAATCCTAACCGGAGATTATGAATCTAATTTCTGGAACAGTAGCTGGTAGGTAGTTTGACTGGGGCGGTCGCCTCCCAAAAAGTAACGGAGGCGTTCACAAAGGTTCCCTTAGCCCGGATGGAAATCGGGCTGGACGTGCAAGCGCAAAAGGGAGCTTTACTGCAAGACTGGCATGTCGCGCAGTTGCGAAAGCAGGAGCTAGTGATCCGACCGATCCGATATAGGACGGCGGAAGCTCAACGGATAAAAGCTACTCCGGGGATAACAGGCTAGTCACGCCCAAGCGTCCACAGCGACGGCGTGGTTCGGCACCTCGATGTCGGCTCATCGCATCCTGGGGGTGAAGAAGCTCCCAAGGGTTAGGCTGTTCGCCTATTAAAGCGGTACGCGAGCTGGGTTCAGAACGTCGTGAGACAGTAAAGATAACGACACTTTGAACTAATCCATCACAAACTTTTCGTTCAAAATTACTTCTTTATTGAAGTACGACCGTGCTGTCGTTAAATTCGGCTAAATGCTGGAAAGTCTGGAGCCTCTTGATTTGGAGATCAAGGGAAAAGAATCTCACACTACGTGGTAAAACGAAGATTACCGATACGTAAAAATGTGTTGAGTGCAGATAATCAGCAGGAAAGACTAGGGATCATACGATTTCTAGAATCCTCAGAGACTATACGCCGAAGCATCTATCAGATAGATGTAAGATATAGTCCGAACTGTATGGCGACATACAGACCTTGGCAGAAATGATCAAGGCACCACAGAGCACATCAGATTATAGACGTGGTCCGCAAAGTAACAGAATTGTCGGTCTCCTATCCACTACGCGCGTTGAAAATTGAAGGAACCTGTCCCTAGTACGAGAGGACCGGGATGGACGAACCTCTAGTGTACCAGTTGTCCTGCCAAGGGCATCGCTGGGTAGCCACGTTCGGTTCGGATAAGCGCTGAAAGCATCTAAGTGCGAAGCCGATCCTAAGATTAATTTTCGTTGGGGTCTCCACAGAGATCAGTTCGAGTCAGAATTGTAGGATTTTTTCTACCAATCATTGAATGACGACGAAGCGATGTACAGTCATCGTTGAGGAGTCATAAAAGGATTGGGAGGAAAAATAATCAATTCTGAGCCGGAAGTGATTTGTGTGGAGACCCCTAGAGACTCCTCAGAGACCATGAGGTTGATAGGCACTAAGTGTAAGCGCGGCAACGCGTTAAGCTGAGGTGTACTAATTGTCCAGCTCTCCTCTCACTGCTTGCGAAAGCACAGTATATTTTTCGAGTATATCTTGTATAAGACAGTAGGTTCAAAACTGTCATGAGTAAGAAAAAATGCGCATTATTCTGGTAGCACTTCCTTACGGGCCACACCTGTTCCCATCCCGAACACAGAAGTTAAGCCGTAAGGGCCGATGGTAGTCAAGTTGGCGAGAGTAGGTGGCTGCCGGAACAATGCGCATTTTTTATTTACAAAGATTTCACCACGCGGCATTGACGAGAGGCTATTTGAGAGGTACTATTGAGCCGAATCTAAACGTATATGACAAATACACGCGTCATCGTCCTAGCGGCAGGGAAGGGGACAAGAATGGGCTCAGATCTTCCCAAGCCTCTCATCGAAATTGCGGGCCGACCAATGGTCGAACACCTCCTAGACAGCATCCGCGACTCAGAAGTAGACCAGCGCCCAATCCTGGTTGTCGCCCCAGACAACGTCGAGCTTTTCGGCAAAGTTTGCCGTGACCAAGACTGCGAATACGTCATCCAAGAAGAGCAGCTCGGCACAGGTCATGCTGTATCGGTAGCCCAAGAAGCAGCAAATGGCGCAGAGGCAGTCCTGGTACTCTACGGAGACCATCCATTCATCAGTGCTGAACTCCTCGCAAGCGTGAGTGAAGAGCACCAATCTACGCAGCCAACCATTACTATGGTCACCGCAACCGTGCCAAATTTCAAAAAGAAGCACGAAGGATTCCAAAGTTGGGGCCGTATCATCAGAAGCGAAATCGGCCAGGTCGTAGAGATCAAGGAAGTAAAGGATGCCTCAGACGCAGAAAAAGAAATCAAAGAACTAAACACGGGCATCTACATCTTCAAGGCTGCATGGCTTTGGGAGCATCTCCCCGAAATCGAAAACAAAAACGCAAGCAAAGAATACTACCTCACCGACCTCATCAAAATAGCGATCGACGAAGGGGAAGAAATCATCACCATGACCGCAAAGCCATTCGAGGTCGTCGGTATCAACACAAAAGAAGAGCTAGAAATAGCAGAAGAAATGATCGGCTAACAAAAACATCCGTCCAAAGGCGACGGATGTTTGATTTCTCGATATAATCAAAGCCTATGATCGACATCCTCAAACAAGAATGGCGCTACATCAAAGATTGGATCCACGACATGCGCCGAGATATCAAGCGCATCACAAGCGCGTCCATGGCTGTCGGTGCCCTCATCATCCTCTCACAGCTTGCCTTAGGTCTTCTCCCGGTCTACGAACTCAGCATGGTCGGTAAGCTCATCGAAGCCCTCACGGGCGCAAGAGCGATCAAGGTTTGGTCCCCAGCCATCGGTCCACTCATCTGGAACCAAATCCTCATCGTCGCCCTCCTCATCCCAGCGATCCACTTCACCACATCGCTAAACGGCCTCGCAGAATCCATCGCAAAACGCCTCCGCCACGCCGCATTCGCCGTATCAATCGTCCTCTTCGGCCTAGCAGGATCTCCAATTCAATTCATTTTCATTATCCTCTTCGCCTGGCTCGCAGAAAGAATCCCGCATCGCCCAATCCGCATCCTCCTCGGCGCCTGCATCTTCCTCGCCATGGTCCACGCGCTCTTCATCCAGTCTCATCGAGTCGTCCAGTCCATCACATCCATCGACCAGTTCATTCTCTGGGCAGGCGCGATCATGTTCTTTACTGCCTGGATCCTCCTCCACATCACCACAAAAAAACGACAACGAATCTTCAACATCTTCCACAAGTAGATTATGCGCATCATCACCGATTGGCACCTCCACTCAAGATTCTCAAGAGCCTGCTCAAAAGACCTCACCCTAGAAAACAACGCACTCTGGTGCGAGAAAAAGGGCGTAAACATCCTCGGAACCGCAGATTTCACCCATCCAGCCTGGTTCGCAGAACTCCAAGAAAAACTCGAAGAAGCAGAGTCCGGAATGTACCGCCTCAAATCCGGCGCCCATCCAGGCATGCGCTACATGCTTACCACAGAAATTTCTCAAATATACAAAAGGGGAGGGAGGGCACGCCGAGTCCACAACATCGTCCTCGCCCCAAACATAGAATCAGTAGCCGAAGTTAACCAATTCCTCACCTCAAGAGGCTTCAACATCAAATCCGACGGCCGCCCAATCCTCGGCATCGACTCAGAAGAGCTCTACAAAGAACTCAGAAAAATCAACGAAGAAATCATCATCATCCCAGCCCACGCCTGGACCCCATGGTTCGCCATTTTCGGCTCCAAATCAGGCTTCGACACCATCGAAGAGTGCTTCGGAGAAATGGCGCCATACATCTACGCCATCGAAACCGGCCTCTCCTCCGACCCAATCATGAACCGCTCCTTATCAGCGCTAGATGATGTCATGCTGATATCAAACTCAGACGCCCACAGTCCAAGAAACTTCGGCCGAGAAGCAAACGTCTTCGAAATGAACTGGGAAGACATCTCCTACCAAGAGTTCGTCCGAATCCTAAAAGAAAAAGACACAGAAAAATTCAAATACACCATAGAATTCCACCCAGAAGAAGGAAAATACCACGCCGACGGCTGCTCCGGCTGCAAATTCTGGTGCCTCCCAAAGAAATCAAAAGAGCTCGCAGGAAAATGCCCAACCTGCTCAAAACCTCTCACTATCGGCGTCCTAGCAAGGGTAGACGAACTAGCCGACCGAGAACTATCAGGAAATGTCCCAGAAGGCCACGTCCCATTCAAATCCATCGTCCCACTACAAGAAGTCATCGCCGAAGCATTCGGAATGAAGTCACCAAGCGGCAAAAAAGTCCAAACAATGTACGAAGAAATGATCGCAACCATCGGAAACGAATTCGAAATCCTCCTAGACAAATCCATCGAAGAGATCAACATAGCCTCAACCCCAGCCATCGCCGAAGCCATCAAGCGCATGCGCGCAAACCAAATGAACATCCGCCCAGGCTACGACGGCATATTCGGCCAAGTAAAAATCTTCTCAGAAGACGACCCACCCCCAGTCCCAAGACAAAAAAGTTTGATATAAAAATCAGCCGTGAGGCTGATGCTTGAAGAGGTTACGCTGGGACAAAGATCAGGAGGGTGCCATACAGTACCGCTATCATCCCGCAGCTGACAAGAGCAATAACGAGGAGCTTATGGTGGAGTGGCGAGTCATTCCGCATCTAATTCACGCATCTCCAGTCCGTGCGCATAATGCGCAACCACCACGCGATTCCCCTGAAGGAAGATGGCAAAGTAAGATCCGCTAGAGTCATTAACCCATACATGGCGACCGGCATTGTCCGTGGACCAGGTGCCCTTCATAGCCTTGACCGGCTGCCCAAGGATCACAGGATCCAAATCTCCCAAAGGCGTGAGTCGAAGAAAGGTAGCTCCCGGAGCCTCAAAATCACATGGTCGCTCGACAGTGCATCTAATCCTCCGAACGATCTCAAACTCAACCCCCTCGTACCAGAGGCTGAACGTAGGAAGCGGCGCGCGTTCGGCTGCGGGCTCACCAGACCAATATTCCGAATCCCCAGCGAGAACAGTAAGGGTGATCGCAGTAATCAAAAGCGCGGCACTAAGCGCAATGATCCCCCAAACACGCAGCCGACGATTCCTCTCCGCATCATGCGCTGCAAGGACGTCACGACGTTCGCTCATCATGCTTCTCTCCAATTGAAAAGATCATTTCAACTCTATGAAAAGCGGCGAGGCTTGTCAATAAAAAAACCGCCAGCAAGAAGCTAGCAGATCAGCCTTCCTCGTACATGATGTCATGTCGTGGGATGAGGATAGGGAAGTACACAAGGCTTCCCACATGATGCTCCGGATGGCGGAAGAGCAAGTAGTCGCCCTCGGGATCCAGTCTCCACACACGGGGTCCACCTTCGTCGGAATCGATGAGTGAACCTCTCGGACATAATGGACATCCGCGCCATGCAGCGTCGGAGCTGCCGAGCCATCGTGATGAATACGCAGACCGAGTCCGAAGTGGCTACCGCTATATTCTGCAGTGCAGGCTTCGAACGGACTGCATCGAATCCTGGAGTTCAACGCGATCGTGACGCCATTGACGACCAGTCGACGAGGTAAGATGGACTCATCATCGTTGACGGAGGCTGCGACTGTCTCGACAAAGTCACCGGTCGAAAGGCTATAGAATGCATAGGTAGCGGCTGCGCCCAGGGTAAGGAGGACGGGGATGGAAATCCATCCGTTGATAGTAAGGCCATCAGACATGTATTCTCCCATGAAAAGATCAACAAAACTCTAAGGTATTTTTACAAAAATGTCAACAGGGTCACAATAAAAAAAACACCGGTCACAAGGACCGGAAAGAAAAGCGGGCAACAGGATTTGAACCTGCGACCTCTCGTCACATCAAGAGCGGGGGGTGCCCTTGGTACACGAGTGCTCTACCTCTGAGCTACACCCGCAAAGAGGGAAGAGAGATGGATTCGAACCATCAACCTTGGGAGGTGCATCCCATGCTCTGCCATTGAGCTATCTCTCCAGGAGGGACGACCGGCTAAAAATTATTGTCGCCGCCAATCGACAGCAAGGATTAAGCTTCCGGCCGCCCCATAAAATGAACAAACGTATCGGGAAAGCAGGATTCGAACCTACAACCTGGGCTTTCACGCCCTGCTCTAACCAGTTGAACTATTTCCCGCAACAAAAGGAAAGTATCACAAGCAGAAAATAACGTCAACTCAAACAAAACAAAAATCCCCGGTACTCAGCAGTTATCAAGGATAACTATCGAATACCGGGGATTTTAATCTATTTCTTCTTCCGACGCGTAGTCTTCTTTTTCTTTGCAGAAGTCTTCCGCTTAGCACTCGCGCGCTTCTTCGGAGCAGCTTTCTTACGGGCCGCAGTCTTCCGCTTTGGAGCAGCCTTCTTTCGAGCAGGCTTCTTCTTCGCAGCAGACTTACGCTTCGCAGGCGCCTTCTTTTTCTTCTTCGCTGTGACCTTCCGCTTAGCAGGTTTCTTTTTCGCAACCTTACGCTTCGCAGCAGCCTTCCGCTTAGGAGCCGCCTTCTTTTTATTCGCAGCCACTTTTCGCTTCGCAGGCTTTTTCTTGGCAGAAGCTTTCTTCCTCGCAGCAGCCTTCTTCTTACGAGCAGGAGCTTTCTTCTTAGCTACCTTCTTACGCGTCACCTTCTTTTTAGGAGCCGCCTTTTTCTTCTTCACAGGCTTCTTCTTCGCAGCCACCTTCCGTTTCTTCGGAGCAGCCTTCTTACGAGCAGGAGCCTTCCGCTTGGCAGTCTTCTTCGCAGCAGATTTTCGCTTAGTCGTTTTCTTTTTCGCTGGCATAATTAGTTTCACCTCTTTCCTAGATGGAAAGTTTGCAATGCACTTCAAGAACATTTTGATCGACCTCCGAACGCAAGAAAAATTCTCACGCCGCCAAAATGAATTTCAAGAAATGTGAGTTGCATCACGGGCACGTGCAGCGCGATGCAATACAAAAATTATATCATCAAATTTTTTTTCATGTTATGCACAGATGCGCTCATCAAGAAGTCACGCAAAAAGCTATTGACACATCCAAAGAGGCAATATACAATTTCGTCACCGTCAAAAAAAGACGGGCCTGTAGCTCAGCTGGCTAGAGCACCTGCTTTGCAAGCAGGGGGTCAAGGGTTCGAGTCCCTTCAGGTCCACCAAAAAATCATCTCCTTGCGAGATGATTTTTTGTTTGACGAACAGGCTCACTTTAGCTAATCTTACGCAAGATCTTTCCAACCAGGAGAACATCATGCAGTCCAGAAGCTTCACAGACCTCCTCAAGGCTCGATGGGATGCCGGCGCCTATGTCTGTGTTGGGCTAGATCCTGCCAAGGAGCGCTTGCCAAGCCATTTCAGTGGGCAGGGGCAGCTCGAATCAATCACTGAGTTCCTCAAAAACATCGTAGATGCAACAGCAGAGAGCGCTGCTGCCTTCAAGCCGAATCTCGCATTCTTCATGCAGTTCGGGATCGCGGGCGCAGGGATACTGGTGGAGGTGGTCGAATACATCCTGATCAACCATCGGGAAATCCCGGTCATCCTCGACGCAAAGGTTGCCGACATCGGCAACACCAACAAGGGCTACGTGAGCTGGATCTTCAACATCGTCGAAGCTCACGCCGTCACCGTCCACCCCTGGCTCGGCCACGTCGCCATGGAGCCATTCCTCGAGAGGGGAGAGAAGGGCGTCATCGTCCTCTGTCGCACAACGAACGAAGGTGCAGACGAGCTCCAGGGAATCCGCGCAGGCGGACCACCTCTCTACACGTACCTCGCAAGACGCGTCGAGAATCACTGGAACCGAAACGGCAACGCTCTCCTCGTCGTCGCAGGCAACGACCGAGACGCTCTCAGAATGTGTCGCCAGTCAGTACCAACGCTCACCTTCCTCTCCCCAGGCATCGGCGCCCAAGGTGGCACCGTCACCGAGGCAGTTCGCCACGGCCGCATCCCCGGTGGAGTCGGCATCCTCCCCTCGGCATCCAGAAGCATCCTCTACGCCTCTTCCGGCCCCGACTTCGCAGAAGCTGCCGGTCGCGAGGCTGCGCGCCTCAACGCCCTCATCGCCGCCGCCCTCCAGGAGACCGCATGACCGTCGAAAGCATCCTCCCGCTCCAGATCCTCACAAAGGTAGGCGCAATCATCGACGGCCACTTCACCTTCCGAAGCGGCATGCATGGCGATAAGTACGTCAACAAGGGCGCGCTCTTCCCCCACACAGGAGACCTCGCCGCAATCTGCGGGCAGATGGCCATGCTTGCAAGGCCAATGCGTCCAGAAGCGATCGTCGGCCCCGCCATCGGCGGAATCCTGCTCTCACAAGGGATCGCTCGTGCGTTGAACGCAGAAGGGGAGCAAGAGGTCCTCGCCCTCTTCGCCGAGAAGGAGCGCCTAGGCTTCGCACTCAAACGAGGCTACGCCGAACTCGTCCGCGGAAAACGTGTCGTCATCGTCGAAGACATCGTCACAACAGGCGCATCAGCAGCCGAGGTCGCGCGAGTCATCGAGGCAGCAGGCGGTATCGTCATCGGCATCGTCGTCATGGTCAACCGCGGCAACGTCACGAAGGAGATGATCGGCGTAGATCGCATGGAGTCACTCCTCACTCTGGCCATGAACGCATGGCCACCAAACGAGTGCCCGCTCTGCCGGTCAGAAGCTGTGATGTCAACTTCCTACGGAGCTGCCGCAAGAGCTAGCTAGCCAAAACCACCCCGCAAAGGGTGGTCTTTTCATTCTTCCCATCCTGAGTCGCGCCAGCCCTAGCGCGACGGAAGGATCCCATGCCGCGCGGCAAGAATGTCACTATCCGCACAAGATCCTTCCGCTCGTCGGCTGCGCTCTCCTCACTCAGGATGGAGACACTACCGGACCCGATTCGGCACCCGCTTCCCATCCAAAAACGCCAAAACATTCTTCGCTACAATCCGACTCATCTCCTGCCGAGTCTCCACGGTCGCGCTCGCCGTATGCGGCGTCAAAATCACATTATTCAAAACTCGCAAATCATACGCATCCCCAGCCTTGCAATCAATCAAAGGCTCACACTCATAAACATCCAGCCCAGCACCCCCAATCTCCCCATGAGTCAAAGCCTTCACAAGCGCAAGCTCATCAACTACCGGCCCGCGAGCCGTATTAATCAAAAACGCCGTCTTCTTCATCATCTTCAACTCCTTCGCCCCAATCAAATGCTGCGTACTCTCCAAAAGCGGAACATGCAGACTCACAAAATCACTCTCCTTCAAAAGCTTCCCAAGCGTCCGATACTTCGCCTTATACTTCTTATCCAGCCGAGCATTCCGCTTCAGATCAGAATAAACAATCTTCACCCCAAACCCATCATACATCCGCCGCGCAAGCGCCTCACCAATCCGCCCAGTCCCCACAATTCCCAAAGTCTTCCCAGCAACATCAGTCCCAAGAAGCAGCTTCGGCCCCCAAGCCTTATACTTACCAGCCCGAGTAAACGCATCCGTCTCCACAATCCGA
The DNA here is from genome assembly GCA_964613815.1 of uncultured Gammaproteobacteria bacterium. GTDB lineage: Bacteria > Patescibacteriota > Patescibacteriia > UBA9934 > UBA9934 > CAZTKG01. Next base: position 69,007 of record CAZTKG010000005.1, on the reverse strand, counting down.
TGGCTCAAACCAAAAATCAAGGCCACCGCATGCTCCGCAACGCTCTCACTAATCAACTTCCCAGGCGCATTCGTCACAACGATCCCACGCTCCTTCGCCGCAGCAAGATCAACATTATTAAACCCAACAGCGTAATTCGCAATCATCTTCAAACTCCCGCCACTCGCATCCATCACCTTCCCGTCAATCCGATCTGTCAAAATCGAAACAAGTACATGAACGCCCTTCATTCGCCGCATTAACTCCCGCCGAGGAATCGGCCGATCCTTCTCATAAACAGAAACCTTCAAAGACTTCCGCCGTCGAAGCATCTTAAGCCCCTCATCAGGAATATCCCGAGCAATCAAAATTTTCGTCATAAACTCCTAACTTTAATCTTCTTCATAGCATACTTACTAGGCCACTTCGTCAAAACCCCCATCTTCGCCCCAAAACTCCCAATCACACTCTCCGCATTAATCGTCCCAACCCGCAAAGCATCCTCAACCCCCATCTTCCGCCCAATCGCCGCCACAAACCCACTTCCAAACGCATCTCCAGCCCCAGTCCGCGAAACGACCTTCGCCCCACTCGGCCGCACGAAAAACGTCCCCTCATCACAATGCGCATAGGCCCCATTCGGCCCATCAGTAAGCAAAATCGTCTGCCCGGGCGTATGAATTTTCTTACAAAGGACGCCAATATCCCGAGACCGCGTCCGCGCCAACTTCTGCGCCTCCTCAACATTCAAACTCACGACATCCGCAATCTTCAAAATCGGATCCAGCCCCCGTTTCCGATGCTTAATCTCACCACCGCCAGGATTCCAAGCCATCTTAATCTTAAACTTCTTCGCATGCCGAGCAATCTTCAAAAGTAGGGAAGTATTCCCAGCCAAACTCGTCACATAAATCCACTTCGCCCGAAGCTTCCCCCAAACAATATCCTTATCAGCAAATTCCGCAGAAGCCCCGCGATGCACAAGAACAGATCTCTCCCCATCCTTCGCCGTCAAAAGCACGCTGTACCCCGTAGGCTCCCGCTTCACCCGCTTCACAAACTGCGTATGCACGCCAAACTTCGCCATATCCATCACCACATCGCGTCCGTTACTATCCTCCCCAATCCGACTCACAACAGCTGTTCGATATCCCAAACTCGCAAACGTCGCCGCACTATTCGTCCCACCCCCACCGCTAGACATCACCATCTGATCAACATCAATCTTGCTCCCAAGCGAAACGCATTCACCTCGCCCAGTAATAAATTTGCTAGACCGAATAACCTGAAAGGCCTTCGATGCCAGAAACACATCACGAGTAGCGCTACCAATCGTGATCACCTCATAATCTAATTTCGCCATACTAACCTCGATTAACACTGCCAAAAAGCCGCATCTTCTGCGAGACAACTCGCGTCATCAACTCCTTCGCAGGCCCAAGAATCTTCCGAGGATCAATCACCTCAGGATGATCATGCAAATATTTCCGCACCCCCGCATCAAACGCAATCCGCAAATCCGTATCAATATTCACCTTACAAATCCCCCCAGCAACAGCCTTCCGTATCGACGCATCACTAACCCCCTTCGCATCCGCAATCTTACATCCGTACTTCATACACTGATTCTTCACCCCGCGCGGAATCCCAGAGGCCCCATGCAAAACAAGCGGCACCTTCACACGAGAACGAATATCAGCAAGTCGACGATAATCAAGCTTCGAATCCCCAGAAAATTTATAAGCCCCATGACTAGTCCCAATCGCAACCGCCAAAGCATCACACTCAGTCTCCCGCACAAACCGCTCCGCCTCATCAGCATTCGTCAAAATCGCATCCCGCGCCTTCACATCTACAAGATCCTCAACCCCAGCAATCGTCCCAAGCTCCGCCTCCACATCAAGCCCACGCCCATGCGCCATCCGCACAATCCGCTTCGTCATCCTGATATTATCAGCAAGAGGAAGGGAAGACCCATCAAACATCACAGACGTATAAAGCCCACTCCGAATCGCCTCAACCACAAGGTCATAATTCTTCCCATGATCCAAATGCATCACCACCGGAACCTTCACCCGCTTAGCCGCCAAATGAACCAAGCTCCCAAGCTCCATCATCCCAGCGTAGTTAATGGCCCCTTCACTCGTAGAAATCACCACAGGAGACCGATGATCATCCGCCGCCGCCATCACCGCCTGCAAAACCTCCAGATTATAAATATTAAAAGCCCCAACCGCATACCCCTTCCGCTGAGCATCACGCAAAACCTTTTTCAAACTCGTAAGCATACTAAATCTCCTTCGTCTTATAACTAGGCCGAGCCTTCAAAGCCCGAGCAATCTTCCCATGACTCAAAAGCCCTTCCGTAGGCCCAACATGTTGCACAACTTCAGCTGCATTCACAGACCCCCAACGAAGCGCCGTCTCATGATTTTTCCCTTTCACAAGCGCTCCCAAAAACCCAGTAGCAAATGCATCTCCAGCCCCAGTAGCCTCAACCCGCTCACCTGGAAACATCGGCGCAAAATCAAGCTGCTCCCCATCAAACGCATAAGCCCCAGCGCGCCCATCCGTCACCACAACATACGCCGGCCCAAGCTTCTTCAAAGCAACCATCAAAGGCCGAATCTCATCCTCCTGCGTCCGCAAAATCTCCCGAGCCTCCCGCCGATTCAAAAACAACACATCCGTATTCTTCAAAAGCCGCATAAGCGACCGCTTCCGCTCCAAAATCTGCACCTCCCCAGGATTCAAACTAATCCGCGCATCAACCTTCAGCAGATCATCATAAAGTTTCGCATACCCCTTCCCAAGCTCACTCACATGAACCCACGCACTCCGAGGCTTCCCGCTAAACCGATAACTCGCATCCGAATGCGCCACAAGCTGCGTAGACTCCCCGCGATAATTTAACACCGCCGCAAAACTACTATCCCGCCCAGCCCGACTCTTCACATGCGCAGTAGAGACCTTATGCTTTTTCAAAAAATCCTTAGCCATCAAATACGTCGCATCCCGCCCCATCTCACTCACAACCGCCGTCTTCAACTTCATCCGAGCCAGCCCAACCGCAATATTTGGCGCACTCCCCGCAACCTGACTCTGAATCTCATTCACCGGAATCTTCCTTCCATAATCCAAACAAAGCTTACACCCACTCTCATCCATCCCACACTGCACACTCGCATCATCAACAACAATAAACGTATCCAATTTAATATCCCCAATCGTAAGCACGTCTAACATATGTGCTCATTATAACATCAATAAAAAAACACCCCGGCGAGTTCGTCTTCGGGGGAGGGCGAGTCTCAGTCAGGGGAAGGTTGGATCAGCGATCCGGAGGGTCCTGCGGGGGCACTTCGTCTACATCATCTTCGGAAAGCAGATGAGGTTCCTGGGACGCATCATCCGCTGAGAGCTGTGCTATGGTGTGCATCGCGCAGGGGAAGCAAGCTTCCCCCTCTTCTCGCTCAATGCGACGGAACATCTCCCACTCCTCAGGCGTAAGCCGGGGGTTTTCTACTATGCGAAGGTGCGGTAGCCAGGGGATACGATCACCCATAGGGACTCCAGGGACAGACCCTCCTCCTTGACCCGCCTGCCAAAGAGAAGTATCTGCGTGTGCAGTGCCTGCTTTGACAGACTTGGGAGGGAGCTCCTGCAGTCAGGATTGACTGTTGGCGGACAAGAGCTGACCCCTGAAACTGGATGCGAGTTCCAGAAATCAGCTCTTGTCTTGATTTCTTGCAGCCGAGGTGAAACTATTGCATAAATTTTAGGGGATGTCAAGCATATGAGGGGTTTAAGCCCCTAAAATCAACTAAAACTGATCCCCCCGATAAACATAAATCGGCAACAGTCCATCCTCCTTTATCACCTCCACAGCCTCAACCCCCGGAAGCGGCCAAACCTCCACAACCACCCGAGCATCATCCTTCAAGCCTTTCAACGTCGGCATCAGCTTCTCATAAGACTTCTCCAAAAGAAAAACAAACACAACATCCGCATCAGAAAGATCAGCCTTAAACAGATTCGCATACCGCACCCGAACATCAAGTCTCGAAAACCAAGACCGTACCTTCGCAAGGCAAAAGGGAAGGGCAGAAATCTCAAACCCAACACAGGTAACATCCTTCGCGCCATCAGCCGCCGCAAACAAAAGCGTCCCCGACCCACACCCAAGATCATAAACCTTATCCCCATCAGAAATCCCCGCCGCCTCCACCATTCGCCGCGTCTGCCGAGGCTTCGTCGGCACCCAAGGCGCCGCAGAAATCCCCCCAGCCGCATAGCTCAAAAGGATCACGCCCAAAATCACATACCCAATCCACTCCATGTCCATACAAAAAATCAAATAGCAAAAAGCCCGCGCCGCTCCTTCTTCGTCAGCGGCCGACAATTCCCCTCGCCGAGCTGCCCAAGCTTCACATTCCCAATCCGCGTCCGTCGCAACTTCTTCACCTCAAATCCCAACTTCTCACACATCCGCCGAATCTGCCGATTCCGCCCCTCCGTAATCACCAAATGAAACTTCCTCGGCCCAGTCTTTTTCACCCGAGCCGGCTTCGTAAGCGCCCCGTCCAAATGCACCCCATCTCGAAGTCCCTCAAAAAGCCGCCGCGTCACATCCTTATCAACGGTGACGACATACTCTTTCTCACAATCCCCCCGAGCATGCGAAACATCATTCGCAACATCCCCATTATTCGTAAAAATCATCAGCCCACTAGACATCACATCCAGCCGCCCAACATAAAACAGCCGATCCCCATCCGGAAGATAGTCAAAAACCGTATTGTCCGCCTTCTCATCAGAAGTAGAAATAGCTCCAACAGGCTTATTAAACGCCAAAAAAACATCCCGCTCCCGCATCTCAATCCGCTTCCCATCAATAACCACCTTGTCCTTATCAGAAACCGACTCCCCAACCTTCGCCTTACGTCCATTAATCAAAACCTTCCCATCAGAAAGAAGCCCATCCGCCCGCCGCCGAGAACAATACCCAGAACTAGCAATAAATTTATTGATTCGCATGCCGATATCCTATCCCATTAAACAAAAAAAGCGAAGCTAAGCTTCGCTCCATTGCTTATTCCCATCTCGACCGAAGTGGAGAGATCTCCGCGATCATCAAAAAGGCAAGATCTCTCCACAAGGTCGAGATGGGGCAGGGAAGCGCCTCTATTTCCTCTTCAAAATCCGCCGCGCACTCGCCACAATCCCCGCACTCGTCAATCCAAAATGCTCAAGTAGCTCCCGCGGCTTCCCACTCTCTCCAAACCGATCCTGCATCCCAACCCGTTCAACAGGGCAGGGCGCCACCTCACAAACAACCTCACAAACCGCAGACCCCATCCCTCCAGCAGCCTGAGCCTCCTCAACGGTCACGATCGCCCCACACTCCTTCGCTGCCGCAATCACAACAGCCTCATCAAGCGGCTTAATCGTCGCCAAATTAATCACCCGAGCCTCAATCCCAAGCCCAGCAAGCTCTTCAGCTGCTAAAAGACATTCATACACAAGCGGTCCACATCCAATCAAGGCAACATCACCCCCATCCCGAAGCACCTGTGCCTTCCCAATCTCAAACTCAGCCGTCTCCGTCGTAAACACCGGACTCTTCTCCCGAGCAAACCGCAAATAAACCGGCCCATCAACATCCCCAGCAGCAATCGTCGCCTTCCGAGTCTCCGTCGCATCACAAGGCGCGATCACCGTCATCTCCGGCAGCACACGCATCAAGGCAATATCCTCCAGCATCTGATGCGTCGCCCCATCCGGCCCAACACTCACCCCCGCATGCGCTCCAGCAACAATCACCTTCGTCTTCTGCAAACAAAGCGTCGTCCGAATCTGCTCCCAATTCCGCCCGGGCGAAAACGCTGCATAGCTCGCAATCACAACCGTCTTCCCAGCAAGCGCCATCCCCGCAGCGCCAGCCGCCATAAACTGCTCCGCAACCCCAAGCTGAACAAACCGCTCAGGAAACGCTTCTTTAAACAAATGACACCGAGTAGACTCGCTCAAATCCGCACACATCACATACAAATTCTCATCAGCCTTCCCAAGCTCAACCAGCCCCTCGCCAAAACCATTCCTCGTAGGAATCTGCTTCAATCCATCAGGATTGCGCCACCCACGTACAAGTTGTTGTCCCATAAAAATTCAATTACTCGCACTCAGAAGAAATCTTCCCCCCAAGCGTCCGCAAATCTTTTAGCGCCTCCCGAAGCTGATCACCCTTATCAAAAACATCCTCTGGCCCTTTCCCCGGAGGCGCGCCATGCCATTTAAAATCAAACTCCATAAAGTCGACACCCTTGCCAGGAGTCGTATGCGCCAAAATCACAACCGGCTGCTCCCAAATCGTCTTCGCAAACTTACACGCATCCACAAACTCCCGAATATTATGCCCGTCAATCTCAATCACATGAAAATTAAACGCACTAAACTTATCAGCCAAAGGCTCAAGCGGCATAATGTCTTCCGTGTACCCATCAATCTGAATATTATTCCGATCCACAATCCATGTCAGATTATGCAGCCGATTCTTCCCAGCAAACATGGCAGCCTCCCAAGTAATCCCAGCCTCCAATTCACCATCACTGAGCACGCAGTAAACATGCCAGGGAAGTCCATCAGCCTTCGCCACATAAGCCATTCCAGCAGACTGAGGCGACCCATCCCCAAGCGGCCCAGACGTGTTCTCAAGACTCGGCATCACCGTAACCTCCGGATGCCCCTGCAACTTCGACCCAAACTGACGAAGCGTCTTCAACTCTTTCTTATCAAAATACCCAGCATGCGCCATCGCCGCATACCGCACTGGCACGATATGCCCACAGCTCAAAAGTAGTCGATCCCGCTCTTCCCACAAAGGCTTCTTCGGATCATGAGCCAAAACATGAAAGTACAAAGCCGTAAAAATATCAGCCATCCCAAGCGGTCCCGCACTATGCCCACTCCCCGCAGCCTCCAGCATCTTCAAAATATCTTGCCGAACCAAATTAGCTCGCTTCTCCAAGCTAAGGAGCTTCTTCTCCGTAAGCGTTTCAATATCCCGCACCTCCGGCATACCAACTAACGTTTCTTCTTATAAGTCTCGTTATAAATCTGAAGCAAGGCAAAGACCGCAACAAACCCACCAACCACAAGATGACTCCACATATAAGACTCAGAATTAAACTCCATCGCAAACGGCGCCGCCGCGATCCAGCCTCCCAAAACAACTTGCATCCAATGCATCGCCTTCAACCCAGGCGTCTTCGTAAATGTCTGTTCCATAGTCACAACAACAAGAGCCAAAATCGCAATCGTCAGTCCAATAAATAGGTCATCCCATCGCAAAAGCAGAAATACATTAAAGTCCTCCTGCAAATACATCCCAAAAAACAACTCCACCAAGTCATCCGCAATAAACGGAGCTAAGAAGAGATACACAGCAAGAGAAAAGATAATCCAGTGAAGAGTTTTCATATGCAAGTAGTATATCAAACTCAAAATTCCCATCTCGACCTTGTGGAGAGATCTCTGCGGACATCAAAAAGGCAAGATCTCTCCACAAGGTCGAGATGGGGCAGGGGAGACCACCCAAAACAAAAAAACACCGAGCCAAGCTCGGTGTTTTCATCAATTCCTACCTACTCAACGTAAATCGCTCCTGTATTGCTCGCATCATAACTATCGAAGAACGTATACGTCCCAGCCTCATCAAACTTCACAATCGCACTTCCGCCAGGCTGCATAGTCCCCGTCCCCCAAGAAAGATCATCGCCAGTAGCAGTATGCTTGTCAGATCCATTGTTCGTAAACCGCACGCTCTGACCAACATCAATCGTTACATCAATCGGGCTATACCCACTATCAGTAACGCTCAAGTCCTCTGGCGCAGAAAGATTCTTGTCGTCATTAATGTCTGAAGTGCCACTCTCCGCATCACTAGCGTCATAATCACTAGCGTTATCAATAGCATCTCCAATCGAATAGTTCGTAAAGAATCCATCAGCAACATCATCAATCATCGTATTCCAACTGCTTCCATAAAGAGAAACAGCAAGATCTTCACTTCCAACGTGTCGAAGAACACCGCCCTCAGAAACCGCGTAAGTCTTCGGATCAGTATTAATCTTAATCATCTTCACGCCTGGCTTGTACGTCACATTCCCACCAATCTGCACGGTCGCAAGATCAGCATCAGAAATCCAACGCACGTCATCAAAATCATCGTACCAAGTAAAGAATGTCCGATCGTTAGGGAACACATAACGGTACCCATCAGCACCCATGTAATAAACAGCAGAAAAACTCTCACCACGAATAAGGTCTCCAGACTCAATGTCATCGAGATCCTCAACCGCGTCTACAGGGGCCGAAATAGCAAAAAAGCCAGCGACCGCAAGAACAACTGCAAAAAAGCCAATCAAGCTCTTTTGCGCAGCAGAAGATGATTGCATAAAACAAAGAAAAGTTAATGTTCAAAATAATTATAACACAAAACCCTAGAAGGGAAGGAGGTGAACAGATTTCTTACCCAGTCATCAACTGACGATACGCTTTCGCCGCATCATCAGCGCCAAAAAGCGCAGAAGCACTACAAACCTGATGAGCGCCAGCGCGCCAAACATCACCAACCGTGTCGGCACTAATCCCCCCATCCACGCCAATGACCATGTCTGGAAACCGCTCCCGAGCCTCCTGAATTTTCTTCAAAATCAATTCCCCCAAAAACGGACGCCCAGATTTCCCAGGCTCAATCCCCATCAACTGCAAAAAGTGCACGTTATCAAGCCCAGAATGCAAAGAGGTAAGCGGAGTATGCGGATTCAACGCAACCCCAGGCTCTATACCCAAATTTCGAATTTTCGTTATCACCGCCCCCACAGGCCGAGAGATTTCCATATGAACAATAGCTCTCCTGAGCGTCTTCACATGCGCATGCCAACTCTCAAGATGTTTAAGCGGATTCTGAACCATCAAATGCAACTCAATCTCCGGCAAATCATCAAATCCACCAACAACATCCGCACGCGACCAACAAGAAGACCCAAACATCGACCCATCCAGCACATCAACATGCCAAATCGGCGCCAACCGTCGAAGATCAGCATGATCAATCCGAGACTGAAACTCCTTCCGCGAATGCGCAAGAATCGCCGGCGCAACAACGCTCATACGCGGCCGTTCTCCTCAATAGACGTCACCTGGTCCATTCGCCGTAAATGCCGCGCAGCATCAGAAGGCGGCGTCTCCAAAAACGCCTCCACAATCCGAAGCGGATCCTCCTCAAGCTTAATTCTCCCTGGAATACAAACAATATTTGCCAAATCATCATTCCGCAAAGATTTCGCCGCCGCGACCGAATACCCAATCCCAGCCCGAATCCCGTCAAACTTATTCGCCGCAATACAGATCCCCTCAGCATTCCCACAAGCGAGCACCCCAAGCGACCCTTCATGATCAAGCACGGCATTCGCCACAACCTGCGCATAAGCAGGATAATCGTCATTCGGATCATAATTATGAGCCCCTAAATCCTCCACATGAAACCCATGCATTTCAAGCTGTTCAATAATGCTAGATTTAACCGCAAACCCAGCATGATCCGCTCCAATGTAGACAGTCTGAACCATACAAAGAAAGTATATCACGCCACATGAACAAAAATCTTATTTTCAGTTGAATTAATTGGATAAAATTGGTAGCATGAGCGCAATATGCCAGACAAAACCAAGCAGAAATCACACGTTGATGACGAGCTAGAAGTCCTAGAATACTGGGATGAACATCAGATTTTCCAAAAATCCATCAACCAAAGACCAGAAGGGAATCCATACGTCTTCTACGACGGCCCCCCATTTGCAACAGGACTCCCACACTACGGTCACGTCCTCCCAGGTGTCATGAAAGACGTCATGCCACGCTTCTTCACCATGAAGGGCTACCGAGTCGAACGAAAATGGGGCTGGGACTGTCACGGTCTCCCAATTGAAAACATCGTAGAAAAAAAGCACGACCTCGGATCAAAAGCCGCGATCGAAAATTTCGGCGTCGACAAATTCAACGAAGCCTGTCACGCAGAAGTCATGCGCTACGAAGCAGACTGGAAGCGCATTGTCCGCCGCCTTGGCCGCTGGGTCGACATGGAGAGAGATTACAAAACAATGGACCTCTCATACATGGAGTCCACCTGGTGGGTCTTCAAATCTTTATGGGACAAAGGACTTATCTACGAGGGCCGCAAACCAATGCACGTCTGCCCCCGCTGCGAAACCGTCCTCTCAAACTTCGAAGTCGCCCAAGGCTATCAAGACGTCAAAGACATCTCCGTCTACGTCACACTCCCAATCACAAGCGGTGATTATCAAAACGCAGCATTAATAGCCTGGACCACAACTCCCTGGACTCTCCCAGGAAACATGCTCGCAGCCGTCCTCCCGCAGGGAAGTTACGCAGTCGTCTCATCAGAAGGCGCCGACTACATCGTCCACGCCGACCTCGCAAAAGACGTCTTCGAAGGCAAGGACCATCAAATCACCAAAACCATAAAAGGATCAGACCTCGTCGGCGCAACCTACGAGCCACTGTTCCCATTCTACAAAGATACTGCAGGCGCTTTCACAATCAAGGGCGCAGACTTCGTCTCAGAATCAGACGGCACAGGAATCGTCCACATCGCCGGAGGCTTCGGCGCAGATGACGTTCAGCTAACCCAAGCAGAAGGTCTAGACCCTATCATGCACGTAGGCTTCAACGGTCACTTCGCGCCAGAAGTAGCAGATCCTCTACAGGAGGCTGGCTACAACGTAAAAGACAAGCCAGTCAAACAAAAAGGAGACACTCAGTCAGTAGACATCGAAATCGTAAAATACCTCGCGCACAACGACCGCCTCTTCAGAAAAGAAAAAGTAGAACACAGCTACCCACACTGCTGGCGCTGTGACACGCCGCTCCTCAACTACGCCACAGCTTCGTGGTTCGTTCGCGTCACAGACCTCAAAGACCGTCTCATCGCAACAAACAAAGAAATCAACTGGGTCCCAGAAAACATCAAAGAAGGCCGCTTCGGAAAATGGCTAGAAGGCGCCCGCGACTGGGCTATCTCTCGCTCTCGCTACTGGGGGACACCACTCCCAATCTGGCGCGCAGAAGACGGTGACATCATCTGCATCGGCTCCCAAGAAGAGCTCGAAACCCTATCAGGACAAAAAGTAGACGATCTCCACAAGCACATCGTCGACAACATCGTTATCAAAAAAGACGGCAAAGAGTTCACCCGCATTCCAGAAGTCCTGGACTGCTGGTTCGAATCAGGCTCAATGCCATACGCGCAGTTCCACTACCCATTCGAAAACAAAGATAAATTCCAAGGAGGCTTCCCAGCAGAATTCATTGCAGAAGGCCAAGACCAAACCCGCGGATGGTTCTACACTCTCCACGTCCTCGCAAACGCCCTCTTCGACATGCCTGCCTTCAAAAACGTGGCAGTGAACGGCATCGTCCTCGCAGAAGACGGAAAGAAGATGTCCAAGCGCCTCAAAAACTACCCAGACATCACCAACCTCATCGAAAAACACGGCTCCGACGCCATGCGCTATTACCTCATGGCATCTCCAGCCGTAAAAGCAGAAAACCTTCGCTTTAGCGAAAAAGGCGTAGAAGAAGTCGCAAAGAAATTCATCCGAATCACAAGAAACGTCCTAGCCTTCTACAAGCTGCACGCCGCATCAGGCGACAACCGAGCGCCATCACTCGCGCACCCACTAGACGCCTGGATCACATCCCGAGCAAACCAAACCCTATCAACCCAAACCGAGGCACTAGAACGCTACGACATCATGTCCGCTATGCGCCCACTTCAAGCCTTCGCAACAGATCTCTCCACCTGGTACATCCGCCGATCCAGAGACCGAATGAAGTCAGAAGGCGAAGATAAGCAGGAGGCAATCGCAACACTAAAATCCGTGCTGGATCTTTTCGCGCACATGTTAGCCCCGTGCATGCCATTTATGGCAGAGGTGCTCTACCAAGGCGTAAACGGCAACTTCAAAGATCAAAACACACGCCTATCCGTCCACCTAGAATCCTGGCCAGAAGCAGGCGCTATCAATCAAGAAATCCTAGACGCCATGGGAGAGGCTCGAGCCATCGTCAGCCGAGCTCTAGAAGTCCGCGAGTCAGCAGGGATCCCGATCAAACAACCGCTCGCATCCCTAAGGGTCACGCTCCCATCAGGAGGGATGACCGAGCAAATAAAGCAAGTCATCCTAGACGAGCTAAACATCAAGTCAATGTCACTAGCAAAAGGCGACATCGCCGTTGAGGTAGACCTAGAACTAACACCAGAGCTCACACGAGAAGGCATGGCTAGAGACGTCGCGAGAAAGATCAACCAGCTCCGCAAAGAAGCTAATCTAACCATCCAAACAAAGGTTGATCTCTTCATCACATCAGAGTCAGAAGACGTCAAAACAATGCTCACAGAGCACGCAGGGGCAATCAAGTCAGCAACGCTCGCATCGTCACTCACCCAAGAGAAGGGAAGCGCAAAGATCGAAAAGACAATCAAAACAAACGAGCAAGAAATCTGGATCGGTATCTCATATGAATAGCAACATCATCCTCGTCTGCCCAAAAAACGACGAAGAATCCCTCACCATCATCAGGCTCGCTGAGGCATTCAATATCAAAACAATCGTCTCATCCCAGCCTCACGGAGCCAGGCTAGAAAACGAGCCCGACATCATCTCTCGCATCAAGAGCGCAGACTCAGAAACAAAAGAGGTCGCTATCGTGGAAATGCCAGGCCCAAGCATCGAGGAAGAAATCAAAACCGCCGGCTACACACTCCACATTATCGACCATCACGAATACGAAGACATAAGCCGAATGAAGCCAGAGAGCTCCCTCGAGCAATTCCTGAATGTTTTCCAAATCAGAGAAGAAGAGATCAAAACCGCCGGATTCGATCCAGACATCATAAAAGGAATCGCGGCAATGGACAGGGGGTTCCTGGGAGAGCTAAAGCAAGAAGGTTTCTCCACGCAAAAAGAAAAAGAAATCATCCTCCACTACAGGTCCCTAAGAAGGGAAGTGAGGGGCGAGATCTGTGATCAAGAAGAGACAGAGGCACAGAGGGTCTGGCAATCAAAAAAAGATGCAAATGGCATCCTCATCCTCCGTTCAGACCAACCAGACATCAGCATCAGAGACGCGCTATCCTACCTCATCCATGAGGCGCACGAGAAGATCCCAGTCTCCATCATCACGCAGGGAAATCAAAAAGCGTACGTGCAAAACACAAATCAAGCATCAAAACTCCACGAACAATTCGGAGGATTCACCTTCGGAGGCGGAAGGTGCTGGGGCATCCTATCAAAGCAAGGAAAAGCGCCAACCGTAGACGAAATCCTAAAAGTCATTGTAGAATAAGGGTAACAAATTTTATATGTCACAAAGCAACATCAAACAAGTTCTCACAGATCTTGGCCTCTCAGAGACCGAGACACGCGTGTATTTAGCAATGCTAAAGCTTGGACCAAACAGTGTTCAGAACATTGCAAAAAAGTCCGGCGTATCACGAACTGCCGCATACGAACTCATCGGTTCATTGCAAAAGAAGGGGCTTACAAGCACCTTCCAAAAAGGAAAGAAGACCATGTTCTCAGTTGAGGATCCAGACAACTTGCAGAGCTACTTCAAGGGGCGTCTGACGCAAATGAAGGGGCAGCTAGGAACGCTCAAACGACTCGTACCAGAACTGCGAGTCATGCACGGAGGAGACAACCCACGCGTACGGTTCTACCAAGGTGAAGAGGGAGTTCGAGCACTTTTCCGTGACGTGCATTCTCTCAACGTAAAGGAGTTGCTAGAGGTCGGAAACGCAGACATCGTCTACGAAACACTAAACGAAAAGGTCCTACTCCAACTCCGCCGCCTAGAAGGATTCAAAAACATCAAAGCGCGTTCACTCTTCGCAGGAACATTGCGGAACGTCCACCCAGGAGCAACATTCCGAAAGCTAGATCAGAAGTTCTCAGATTTCAAAGGAAACATCTGGGTCTACAAAAACCGAATCGCATACGTCATGCTCGTAGGCGACATCGAAGTCGTCATTATCGAAAACGAAATCTTCGCCGACACCATGCGGGCCGTCTTCAACCAAGCCTGGGAGTCCGCAGAAAAGCCGAAAAAATAAAAAGCCCAGCAACAGCACCAGAGTGGATCGGTGTGTCACCGGGGAAGAGGGGGTAAAGAACGGGTTGGTGGACGTGCGCGTGAGCAAGGGAGTACCTCCTTCCCTGCTCGTGGTTCGAAAGGCGTCTTACAACACAGACGGCGTGCGTTTCAGGAAATCTGATCAGCTACGCAATCCGAACCTTCTAGGTTACATGGTCCCCATGATGTTTTCCTCCTAATGGGTAATGTCAGTTCGTCTGACGAGTGGGAAGGCATAAGGCCAACCCTTCCATTCGGGAGAGGTTACAAGGCTCTAGGGAGCATTTGGAGTATGGCACGCGAACAAAAGCTTGTCAACCAATTTTGATCAAGAAAATCTCGTACATATCGTTATTATGTGGAGCCGTGCACACACAAAAAAATCAAAGCAGCTCATCGCATTTCGTGATTGGATCGCGAGCTGCAGACCCGATCAGATGCCAGAGGCAACAAGAAGGGTGTTGGCTGGAGTGCCGCAGTCTCCACCACATCATGCGGAGGGCGGGGAAGTGATGGATCATGTTACGCGAATGCAAGGAGGGCTAAACAAAATCGTCTCCGAAGAGGATTTTTTTCGTATTGAAGAGGTGGCTCAAGACACGCACTTCCAGACAGACATGCACTATCTCCGCGAAACAATCATCGAGCACAAAGAAATACTCTCAGCATTCATCGCATTGCATGACCTAGGAAAGGCAGAGGTGCTCAGGTTCACCTGCATAGCAGGATCAAAAGGGGAGGCTGAGGGGTTCATGAACGCAGACGCAGATGCAACAGCGCTTTACAAAAAGTTAAAAAAAGCACACAAAATTAAAACAGGAAAATCAGATATTCATTTCTTCGATGTATACGAGATAGAAGTGAATGACGAGGGCTACGCCAAAAAGTCAGCAGGGAGAACGCAAGAGACCAAAGAGATCTCCGATATGCATCGCCTCTCAAGCACAGATCAAGACATACTCACATGGCTCATCGTGCATCACGAAGACATAGGAAAAATAATGGGGAAGACTGCTGACAAAGAAGCGTGGGAAGTATTGGCGGCGCGTGCAGGAAAGCGGGGGTTAGACACACATCATGCACTTGATCTCATGACCGCCGTTGTTTTTTTGGAGATGATAGGGGCATTGGAATGCCAAGACGGAGAAACAAAAACAAACTGGGAATCAATAAAAAACATCTGGCGCGCAGAAGAGCACGGCATGCCAGAAAGAAGAGAGGCAAGGCAGGAGTCAGTAGATCTAAAGAAAAGAAAGCATCTCAAAGAGATAATGAGAAAAAGCGGCCTTGCAGCCGACGACGTATTCAGCTTGCTCAAAACACCACACGGACCAAAGAGAGGGGAGGTGATGAGTGCGATAAAGAGCTTGATCACAAAGGGGCATGCAAGGCAGAGCTTTGGAAAAAACGAGGCAGAAATAAGGCGTAGAGTAGAGGTTGCGAGAATGCATTTTGACCATTCAAACGCAGCATGAGAACATGGCGAATATGATCGCCTTTATCACAGGAACAGTTCACACAATCCAACAAGATTCAATCGTCGTCCTCGCAGGAGGGATCGGATACCAAGTCTACACACTAGACGGGGCATTTGAACTTGGCGATGCCGTAGAGTTGCACATCTTCGACTTCATCCGCGAAGACCGCCGAGAACTCTTCGGCGCATCATCAAAAGGGTCCCTCGCAATGTTCAAGCGCCTCATCGACATCTCAGGCGTCGGTCCAAAAATGGCGCTCAAAATCATGCAGGCAAACCACGGCAATAGAATCAGGGATGGAATCGCAAGAGGGGACGTCGCAATTCTGCAGGGAGTGTCAGGAGTTGGAAAAAAGACCGCACAAAAAATCGTCCTCGAACTCCAAGGTGTTCTCGTCATCGAGGTAGGGGAGTCATCTCAAGACGGCGACCTCATCGAAATGCTCACAGGACTCGGCTACGCAAGACAAGACGCGGCAGCGGCCCTATCAATAATTCCCGAAGGTTCAGAAGAGGAGCGTATTAGGCTGGCGTTAAAACAGCTTTCAGCATAAAATCAACCCATGGAAAGCCAAGCTTGGAACAAGCTCGTCCAAAAACACGCTCCCAAATCCGGAGCGTTTTTGCAGTCCTTCGAATGGGGAGAGTTTCAACGTCAAACAGGCAAAAGGGTAGAGCGCATCCATCAAAAAGAAGGAGAAACAGAAATCGTCGCGCAAGCAATCAAGATGCCGCTCCCAATGGGTCAGTTCTACTGGTACATCCCAAAAGGCCCGCTCGGCAACATGCCCCAAGAACGCATGATCTCAAGCCTCCGAGAACACCTCCTAGACGCCATGTTCTTCCGCCTAGAACCTGCAGCAGAATCAACTCTCCCAAAGGTCAAAGACGTCCAGCCAAGTACGACGACAATAGTAAACATCACCCCATCAGAAAAAGACCTTCTCGCCTCCATGAAGGCAAAAACGCGCTACAACATCCGCCTCGCCGAACGAAAAGGCGTATCATGCCGCATCGTAGACGCATCGCACTTCGACGACTTTGCACGCCTACTCGACCAAACATCAAACCGAGACAGCTTCACGCCACACGCAGAAGTCTACTACCGCACCATGCTCCACAACCTCAAAGCAGGGGAGGCAAAAGCATCCCTCGCCATGGCCTTCTACGAAGACCGCCCCCTCGCCGCAAACATCATCCTAGATTTCCAAGGCACAAGAACCTACCTCCACGGCGCCACCAGCAACCTCCACCGAAACACGATGCCGCAATACGCCCTTCACTGGTTCCTCATTAAAGACGCAAAAAAACAAGGTCTCACAGCCTTCGATTTCTGGGGCATCGCTCCAAGACATTCCGACGTCTCGCATGCCTGGACAGGTATTTCAAGATACAAAAAAGGCTTCGGCGGAGAAATCATCGAGTCCCCAGGGACATTCGATCTCCAACAGAAGCACATCTGGTATTGGCTCTACAAACTAGGAAGAAAAGCCAGAAAGTAAAGATCCCCGTCAGAGCACACATGCCGAGCATGGTGATGAGCAAGGGGATCCTAGGGACATGGGGCGTACCTCAGCGCATCTTGGGGCGTTTTGAAGGCCACGTGACACGCATGTTGGGCGACCGGTCCGAGATTTTTGGTCTCTGCAAGGGCACGATTGCCCAGGTGTCTCAATGTACAGGGTCGGTGTAAACACCTACAGTTTATCACTGCACGAGCTTGCACACGCTGACCACCTCCTTTAGAACCTTTCGTTCCGTTGTGGGTTGAAGTTTTCCGTGTAGGTCAGCACACGAGCAGGCACATAGCCTTCACCTCCTGTAGGCATAGCCTACGCTCAGAGTCGTTCCGCTATGAGTGCAAGAGCTTGCACATAGCTGACCACCCCCTCTTCATTCCGAGGTAGCTACATGGTAGCATATTTATGGTCAAAAACAACAAAAAACAGGGAGTTTGGGCAAAAAATCAGAACATGACGATGCACTCCATTGAACAAAAAAAGAACCTCTTTTCTCACGGTCGTCGCATAAGTGGTTCCAAAACATAAAAAATTGGCGAAAAATAGCCAATTTTCATCACGCCTCAAAGATCAAAACCCCTCACCAACCCAACTACTCAACCACAATCCCCCGATCCTCAACATACCCATCATCCGGCAGCTCCGTCGTCAGCGCTTCCGTCGTATCCTGCACAAGCGCCTCCGTAACCACATCCGTCCCCTGCAAACTACTTCCAGAAATCAACTTCACAAACGTATCAATATCACTCTCATCTGGCGTCAAAGACACCGCAAAACTCGCCCCAACACTGGTCAATTCCTCAGAAAGTGCCGAGATGGTCCAAGTCACCGTCCGAGACCCCTCATCAAACGCAACGTCCCCAATATCCGCCACAGCACCCTCATCCCAATCAACATCCCCAGGCAAAACTGCACTCACCCGCACGTCCTCAAGATCGTGCAGTGAATTCTTCACCGACCAATACACGTGATACGTCGTCACCTCGCCAACCGTAGGCGGAAGCGGCCCAGACCCAAGTGGCGCCCCGTCATCATTGTAATACCGAGCTCCTGCAGACAGATCGGCCTCTGTGTTAAAACTAATCTCCACCGTCTGAGACCGTGCCTGCACATCCCCATTCTCCACCACAGCGACAACAGGGAAGCGATCAACCTCTCCATCCTGAACCTCTGACCGCGTAGGGAACGTTAAATTCCATGTCCGCTTCTCACCAACCTCAATCGCCTCCGTCTCCTCATTCGTGAGCACAATCCCATCACTCGTAATCACTCCACCATCCAAACTCGCATCCCCCCAATTAATCGGCATCGGTTCATCCGACTGAAAATCAACCAAAAGCGAAGGATTCTCAATCGCACTTTCCCCGGTATTCATCACTGCCACACTCACCCGAATCCGATCCCCAACCTCAAGCGTCGTATCATTCGTGCTCCCATTCACCACAAGCTGAATCGAAAGATTGCTCGTCAAAACATCGGTAAACCCCTGACCAGAAGCCTGCGTATACACCTCATCCCCACGCACAACACCAACATCAGCATCAAAATACTGGAACCCAGAAATATCACTCGCAAACGATCCGACAAAAGAAATCTCAATCGGATGATCTGCGCTCACACGCTCAATTCCCCAATGAGCCGCCCCCTCCTCAAGCGGTGCAGGGTCACTAGAGTCAATATAAAACCCCTCAGGAAGCGCAACCTCAACCTCGATATCTCGCACGCTCTCTTCACTATCGGTGCGCACAGCAAGTGTATATTCTCCATCCTCACCAGGAACGATATCCTCAGGTCCCTCAATCTCCATCGAAAGTACGCTGGAAAGTGTAGAAACAGAAACGGTCTCTATCTCCTGAAAATCAGAATTAAAGTTACTGGGTCGATAATTTGCCAGCGCCTGAATCGACGTAGAAGAAGGGGTATCAGCATACCAAACCCCTTCAATTTGAATAGCGCCATCAGACCCGGCAGTCATAGTGCCAATAGTCCAAGTCAAATTCTCAGCGTCGGTAGGCTCAGGGTCAAAAGACACAACTTCAAACCCGTCAGGAAGATGAACCTCAAACGCCAAAGAGGCAAGGGGGATCGTGGCGACATTACGATAGTCGATCACAACAGACGTCTCTTCTCCACTAACGATTTCCGAATCAGCCTCAATCTCGATGATGAGCATCTCATCTGTCACGTTCAAAAGATACTTATTATAAACAAAGAACCCACCCCAGGCAGCGATGGCAACAGCAGCAAGCGTAAAAACAATAGTCTTCAAGGCACCGGTGAGTCCATGGTTAACCTTATCAAGCTGAGAAAAATTTACCTTCTTTCTCCCGCGTCCATAGATAGCCTCAAGACCCTCTTTCATCAAGACTTTTTCCTCCTCAACCGTATATTCCTCGCCATCCTCAAGTGCATCAATCTCATCATCGACCTCATCCTGAGCATCTACCTCGTCAGCATCAACTTCTTCTTCAATAGTGACCTCGTCTTCGTCATCTTCAAAATCATCATCACGCTCTTCGTGATCCTCGTCTTGATGCGCGCGCTTCTTCTTATTCGCGGCTCTATGATGTTTACTGTGACCATGATGTTTGGCCATACAAAAAATAACAATGCTACGAGACCAAGATTCAAGGTCTCAATTTATTTATGCTCCAAAATGTACTGAAGGAACGCATCCCGATCATTGTCCACGCTGCTTCCTTCGCGAGACTGCCAGGCGACATTAGAGCCTTCAGGAAGATGGAGCCGTACACGCGTTTCGCGTTCCAAGACACCGGGTTGCTTCTGGATGAACAGACTGTATTCACTCAAGTGACGGAGCCCGACACGAGCCTTTGCAATCTCTAAGAGGGAAGGGGCTTCACTCGGCATTTCAACAGTAAACGGAAGTTCATAGACAAATTCAATAGTCTCCATTTCGCCAGGCTTCGTCTGAATCCAGTTTCCAAAAACAGTGCGCCCTTGCTCGTCCCAAATATCAGTACCGCTCTCGTCATGCTGAGAAGTGTTTTGCATCAACAGCGTCAGGTCTTCATCAGGCGTCAAAATCAAGTCACTCTCATCAAATAGGTCCTCATCGGGAATTTCAAATCCTTCAGCATGCAAGAGGGTGCTCCCCTCAGGAACATACACACGAAGGTAGTCAACGTTATTCTCTCCTTCAAAAATATGAGAAGAGAGCCCGCGATGATTCTTAGTTATCCGAAGCGTATTCACGATTCGGCCGTCGTCAGAAATAGAAACGTCCAGATCAATCTCTTGATCAATCACGGTGTCAGTTTTCTTCCCTCCAAGGTTCGTATTCACAATCATTAGCGCATCCTGAGGGGCTTGTTTCATTTCACCGGTCCACCCAAGCTTCTGCATGTCGGATTGAAGCGCATTGTCGCGGAAGTAAAGCATCGTGTCTTTTTCCAAAAGCGCCGAGCTCAAAATTTCCAAAAGCGCTAACGACTGATCTAAATTGGTCTCCTTCATTCGCTCAAGTAGCTTCGGTGCAAGGTCTCCAATAAATTTCTTAGGAGCATCTTCCTCTCGTTCATCATCAGCATCCGTATACTGTTCATATTCGTGCTCAACGATCTTCTGCGTTTCAAACAAGAAGTTCTCACGATCAATCGTGCGTCCATATTCTGGCATCTCAACTTCTCCAAGGACTCCCAAGAGCTCAGGCATCAAAGTCGCGTTAATCGCAATGACGCCATCAACGGTAGGTCCACCAGCTTTCTCGTAAAACCAGAGAAGTTTTTCGGCAGATGTAGGAAAATCAGGAAACCAATTAGAATCATGAAACTCCCATCGAGGATTGATGAGCTGCATAGGTTCAGGTGCAGCAACAAACGCAGATAGCTGACCTTGAAGATCATACGTGCCGCCCTCAGGAATCGTCACGCCAACAATTTCGCCTTCATAAACATCGATCTCCGCAAAGCTCCCAATAAAACCCCCAGTAGGACGGATCTCTGCATTATTCTGGAACGCAACCAAGTAACGCATCTTCCGGTCATCACCTAAAACAGTTTTTAACGCATCAGAAAACTCCCGAAACTCTTCCATACTTCGAGCAAGCTGTGGAGTTTTTTCTAAAAGCAGAGCAACTTGTTCTCGCTGATCATCAGGAATAACATCTGGGTCAACGGAGGCAAGGGAAATCTCCGCCTCTTGCACATGCGGTAGGGAAGAGCTTACATAGGCATCGAGTAAATGCAGTTTCGTCACCAGGTCAGTAGATTCTTCAGAAAGAATGGAGTTGCCAGCTTCAGACATGTTCGCTGCAGCAAGTGAGAGATTCTGACCAGCTCCCAAGAGCCCTCGAACAGAGTCATGTGTCTTCTTTGTCTGTGGGATCAGACGAAGCGCAGTCAGAAGTACGCCACGTAATTCATTAAGCTCCTCATCGGCGCCTGCAAACGCTTCGCTAGCGCGATCAAAATCTGCACTCGCAACAGCGAATCGATCATCTTCAAGCGCATGAGCGCCGCGCAGGAAATTATCAATAGCCAAGCTGCTGGTTTCCATAACCTGAGCTGGAGCATCATTGACCTTCACAAGTCCTTGCATCGCATGAAGAGGCGCGACAAGAGAAAAGGATAAAATAGTAAAGGCCGCAACCGCTCGATGTTTAGCTTCTCCAAATCGAAATCGTACCCATCTACGTCGAGGAGCGCGCTCTTCATGGAGCGTCTCGGTGGGTTCTAAGGGGCTTTCGTCGTGCAGGGAGTCCGCGGCAAGAGAGAGATGGATCTCTTCAGAGTCCCATTCATGGGGAGCAAACTGAGGGACGTCTAAGTCAAAATCATCCAAAGACTTGGCAGTAGCTGGCTCAATAGATCGGAGGTGCACATCGGGTTCTCGAAGCTGCGAGGCCAGATCGGCTCGGGTAACAAGAAGCGGGTCTTCTTCGATCAACGAGACTTCATCAAAATCTTCTGGAAGATCGAGCTCGTCAAGAAGGGCGCGGGCACGATTGAGACCTCCAATTTCTTCATCGTGCGAAAGGTGGATGACATACGGAGAAAGTTCAGGCTCGACAGAGGTCCGTGGGACAATCTTTTTTTCAAGAGCTTCTCCGGTTTTGGAGGCAAGAGAAACCGGTAGCGCAGTATCAAAATCCGCACGCTCATCAGCGCCGTTCAAAGAGATAGAGATGTTCTCCTTTCGAGCCATGGGGTCTAACGTTTTAAAATAGGGAATCGTTGATACACATCAAGGGTCTTTCGAGCTGCATCAGACCATCGGTAGGACGCACTCAGGCGCTTGCCATCTTCGATTTTCTTTGCAAATAAGCGCGAGCTACTGAGCGAGCGTTGCATGATTTCTGCAAGTCCTTCAACATCATGAGGGTCAAAATACAGAGCGCATTCGCGCAAGACCTCGGGTAAGCTTGCGGCGCGAGCGGCAGCAACAAGAGTCCCGTGCGCCATCGCCTCGAGTGGAGGGATGCCAAACCCTTCGATGCGAGAAGGGAAGACGAACAGCTTTGCATGTTGGTAAAGCGTAGAGATCTCGTCATCAGAGGGAAGGTCCAAGAACCGAACAGCTCCCTTGCGAAGTCCAATATCACGAGCTTCGGCTTCAAGTTGGCGAGAAAACACATCTCTACGTCCGGCGATGACAAGTTGAACATGATCATTTTGCTCGGAAAACCGCGCAAATGCATGCATCATCATCTCAAGATTTTTATGCGGGTAAGCATTGCCTACGTACAGGAAGTACGGATCGTACACGCCAAGTTTTGAAAGACTGATATCGCGATCAGAAACGCGAGTAATAACGCCGTTAGGAATGGTGGTGATCTTGTTCCGAGGAACACGAAAGTGTCGCACGATAGATTCTTTACTGTACGCAGAAACGGTGAGAATATGTCGGCTTTTATGTACGGCACGCTCCAAGACAGTCCGAAACCCAGCATATTTGAATCCGTGCAAAATAGGGCTTTTGCTGCTCACGCGAGCCGAATGCCTGTCCTCAAGCAGGATCAAGTCATGAATCGTGACAATAAACGGAACGCGGCTGAAGAGCGGAACATTCCAGTGCGGATAATGGACAAAGTCCAGACGAGCATCGCGAACCGCGCGCGGAACCTCTCGCTGCTCACGAAGTCCATACCAGTGAACATCCAGAAGCTGCTTAGAAAAAAGGGGATTTCGAATGACGCACTCATGAAAATTCTCTTTTTTCAAAAACAGAACGTACGTATTTTTCGTATCAATGAGCTGTAAATGCGTAACAAGTTCTTCGACATATCTTCCAATGCCGCCACCTCCAACACGTGGGCCATAAAACCTGGCATCAATTCCAATACGCATGCCTAAATTATAGCACAGATTTTAGGGCTAAATACGTCGCATGAACAGATTTTTGATCCACATCTTTTTGCCTGTGGGTAAATTGTGTACTCATGGTGATATCTAGCGCCATCAAAACATCAGAAACAGTAAACGAATCGACGAAAACAGCCTGATCACCAAATTGCTCACACAGAGAGCTATGCGCACCTGTTATCACCGGGACCCCGCGCATCAAAGCCTCCAAAACCGGCATACCAAACCCCTCATAAAAGCTCGCAAACACAAGGCACCGAGCGCCAGATATCAGCACATCCTTATCTTCCTCAGAAACAAACCCAACAAGCTCAATATCATCCCGATAAACAGACGCCGCAAGTGCTCTGCGAATAGCTCCCATCTTCCACCCATCACCCCCTGCAATCACAAGCCGAGCATCCCCACCGCGATCCCGCCAGAGCCCATAGGCCTCAATCAACCCATCAACATTCTTCCGAGGCTCAAGCGTCCCAAGCGACAGAATATAATTATTACCGCGATCAAAAACGCGTCGATCGCCCACACGAACAATCGGCGGAGCAACAACAATCCGTTCCCGCTCCACCCCAAATAGATCTCCCACATCAACCGCCGTGCTCTCAGAAACCGCCAAAACCTTATCGGCACCACAAACTAAATCCCGATACCCCGCACTCCGAAACTTCGCAAGCGATTTCCGAGGAAAATACGAAGGAATAATCGAAGTCGCAGCATCATGCACGGTCAAACAGTAGGGAAGCCGAGTCCGCACAACATTCAAGTCCGGAAACAACCAAGCATCCGGCTGAATCGGCAAAAAATCCTCAAGCGCAACATTAAAACCAGACCTCAATACGCCATACAGGATCCGATTCATGATTGGCACAGGGACAATCACAGCACGTCGATGATCAAAACAGGGAAGTCGATCCCGAGTCTTCCGACCTCCTGCACAAAACAAAATCCACGTATCTTGCGGATACGCAGCAATCAATTCCTCCACCAAATGAATCGTATATCTCCCAACGCCGGAAGGATTCGGATGCGTCAAATGCCGAACATCAATAGCGATCCGCATACATCAAATCTCCCCAAGGACCTTCCGCTGATGCTCCTGCCAAGCCCCAGAAACATAATTCCGCATCTTCTCATGAAAATTCTGCAGCGAAAACTGCTCCGCATGCGCCCGAATCCGCTCCGGATCAAACGTCATCTTCTGCATCTGTAAGACCGTAGCCGCAATCTCCTCCCAAGACTGCTCCTCAAAAAGCATTCCACTCACACTATCAACCACGGTCTCCGTGGCGCCTCCGCGCCGATAAGCAATCACCGGCCGCCCGGCAGCCATCGATTCCACCGGCGTAATCCCAAAGTCCTCCTCTTGAGGATTCAAAAACGCAATCGCATCCGCAAAAAGTCGAGCGCGTTCCTCATTCGAGACCCGTCCCAAAAACTGCACATTCGACCCAGCCATCGCCCGAAGCCGCATCTGCTCAGGCCCACTCCCAAACACCTTCAAAGGCAGTCGAAGTTTATTAAAAGCCTCAATCACCAAGTCATATCGCTTATAAGAAACCAGCCGTCCCCCAATCAAGTAATATTCTTTAGGCTTATGCGAAAGATGAAATTGATCAATATCAACCGGCGGATGAATCACATCACTTTCCCGCTGATAATACTTCGTAATCCGCCGCCGCACCGTCTCCGAATTCGCAATAAAGTTATCAACGCGCTGCGCTGCATTATGATCCCAAACCCGAAGCCGACTCAAAAGCGGAGGAAGCGCCCGCTTCAGTATCTTCGGCGCCCGCAAGTCCTTTACGTAGCTATGCGTATCTGACCAAAGATACCGCGTCGGCGTGTGACAATAACAAACATGAATCGCATCACTCCCCGGCACAACCCCCTTCGAAAACGAACTAGAGCTAGAAACAATCACATCAAAATTCCGCAAGTCATAGTTCTCCGTCGCAACAGGCATCAGCGGCAAATACCACCGAGGCCGCCGAAGCGAAAGCGGCATCCGCTGCAACACAGAGGGCCGAATATCCCGGTGCCCAAACGTCTCATCCATCGTCCGAGAATCATACAAAAGCGTAAAAGTAGGCGCCTCCGGCCACATGGCCTGAAACGCCTCCAAAACCCGCTCCGCACCCCCATTCTGCGTCAGATGATCATGAATCAGAGCAACTCGCATAAGGCTTACATTTAAGCATTTTAACGGAATATATTCAACAAAAAGCTAAACCAAAAACCCCGGATTTACGGGATTAATGGTCTTGACTTAGGGCTTTGTGGTGGACACGACGGGACTCGAACCCGCATCTCTGGATGACAAAAACAGTGAGGTTGCCATTACCTCCACGTGCCCAGAAGTCAAGAAAAACAAAGACCCCTTCACAGTAATAAAACTGTAAAGGGGATCTTGTTGTCATCCAGAGTTAGATTCTATTCGAACCTCACTGTATGTGCTCATTGAATCAAAAAAAGAAGGCGTTGTCAAATCAGTTCAATAATCAAGGCGCATTGACAAACCCCCATAAAAATGCTATCTTCCACACGTTCAGGAACCGAGACGATCGCCAGTCTTTTCGAAGTCTGGAGGAAAGTCCGAACACCTGGCACGCGGGTAACCCGTGTCAAAAAAGAACGTCGCTAACAGCGACCAGGACATAATCAGAACGTGAAGGATTGGTATCATTATCCTTGGCAGTCTGATGAAACCTAGGGAAAGTGCCGCAGAGACTATACTAATCCCCTCGGGGATCAAACGTGAAAAGTAGGGAGATGTCGCATGTGTCTATCACATACCGGCTACGCCCTTCGTCTTGCAGTGATGCAAGTACGTGGTAAACCCATTCTGGTGCAAGAGCAAATTTGGTAGCTCGCTCGAGGCGGCTGGCAACAGTCGTCCTAGATAAATGATCGTCATCCGCTTGCGGATCACAGAATTCGGCTTATGACGTTCCTGAATACAAAGTCACCCTCACAAGAGGGTGTTTTTGTATTCAGTGATATAATCAAGCGGTATGAAACGCACGCAACTTTTCTTCACGGCACTCCAGGTCCCCCTAGATTTCATCGCCCTCATCGGCGCCGCAGCCATCGCCTACCTCATCCGTTTCTCCGCGCAAGCCGCGCAGGTCCGCCCAATCATCTTCGACCTGCCAATGGATGAGTACATCGAAATATCAATCACCTTCGCCCTCGCCTGGCTCATCATATTCGCATTCTCCGGCCTCTATTCAACGCGCGAAAGAGGCGCTGCCGTAGAGTTCAGTCGCATCGCTCTCGCATGCTCAACCGGAATCGCCTTCGTTCTCGCGATCAGCTTCTTTTCAAGAGAACTCTTCGATTCCCGATTCATCGTCCTAGCCGTTTGGCTCCTTTCAATATTCACCGTCTTCATCTTCCGCATGCTCACAAGAGCCATCCGAAGATCCCTCCTCGCCAAAGGAACTGGGGCGACCTCCGTCATCATCATAGGAAAAACCAAGATCGCAAACACCCTAGAAGAATATTTCAAAAAAGATCCCAAGCTCGGCTACAGGGTCACTGCCCACGTCGCACGATTCACCGAGGAAACAAAAGAACGCATTCTCAAACTAAAACGCCAAGGCAAAATCGACGCCATCATTCTCGCCAACCCAAACACAACAAGAGAAGAAGCGCACAAAATCAAACAATTCTCCGACACCGAACATCTCAGCTTCCTCTACTCAGCCGACATGTTCCCAGGCGCCGCCATCACCCCAATCGTGCACACCCTCGCCGGCCAACCCGTCATAGAAATCCCAAAGACTCCTCTCGCCGGATGGGGAGCTATTTACAAACGCATCTTCGACATCATCGCGTCTCTCATCCTCATCACAATAACCCTCCCAATCCAACTCCTCACCGCACTAGTCCTCTTCATCGAAAGCCCAGGAAACGTTTTCTTCATCCACAAAAGAGTAGGGCAGGGCGGCAAAGTCTACGACCACTTCAAATTCCGCTCCATGGTCCACGACGCCCACAAATTCAGATTTGACCCAGAGTTCATCAAAAAATACGGCAACGACCGCGATGGTTCTCCGCTATTCAAACTAGAAAACGACCCCCGCATCACCCGCGTAGGCCGCTTCATCAGAAAATACTCCATCGACGAACTCCCAGAATTCTTCCTCGTCCTGTCAGGAAAGCTAAGTCTCGTAGGCCCGCGTCCGCACTTGCCAAAAGAGGTAGACAGCTACAAACCGCATCAAAAGAAGGTCCTCACTATCAAGCCGGGAATATCAGGAATGGCACAAACATCAGGACGGGCAGACCTAGACTTCGACGAGGAGGTAGCACTAGATATGCACTACATCGAAAATTGGTCTCCATGGCTAGACCTCATCATTTTGGTAAAGACACCGATTGTCGTCATCTTCTCAAGAGGCGCATACTAAAATAAAAAAGTCCCCCGACCAAACGATCGGGGACAGAATCATACACGGTAGACGTTGCGCAGCGCTACGCCCGAAGCGGCCTGTGCGTCACATCGAAGGTCAGCGACCGGATGGTGACGTCGAAGTCCGCGCGAGCCGAGCGGCACAGCGAGGTGCTGAAGCGACGGGGCGGGAGCTGACCGGCACGGAATCGTTCGACCGCGCGGATGGTCCGAGATCCGTGCCCGTACTTGGTGCGCGCGATCCCCGGACCAACTCGACGCTCCATGGCGTATTCGGTCTCGACGACCATCTCGATCCAGTCGAACACAGCCTTCGTCGGCGTCGCAGCGAACGCGAGGATGTTCGGCGTCGATGCCGCAGAAACCGCCTGGATCTGGTCGGACGGCTCTTCGGAGGTGTCGGTGCCGGAAGAGGGCATGCGCTCGGGCGAAACACCCATCAGCACCAGCGTCGACCGAAGCTCATCGGTCAGATCTGCGGCGAGTCGGGTGTTGACCTGGGCGACGAGGACATCGAGAACACGCTCGGTGAATCGGTGCCACTTCACGCGGCTCATGGCAGCGCGTACGCTCGAAGAGCGCTGATCGCCGCCAGCGTGGGAGAGATTGGACCTGAGCTCACTGGGAGAGAGCAGTCGCAGCATCAGCGAGGCCCGGTACGCACCTTGGCGCGCGCTAGACCTTTGGGCAGGAAGAACAGAAATGCTAGACAAGGATAGCTCCGTGGAAGGAACGGGAGGTTTGAGGAAGTCACAACAAGGTGACCCTGAAAAAATAAACACAAATCAAAGATTTGTCAACACATCAAACACAAAAACAGGCAACCCTGCCTGTTTTTGCTGTGACTAACTCAAATTACCCCAATGCGCTCTTTTACAACCTTCATCTTCGCATCCGCAACCTCCCGAGCCGCCCGAGACCCCAGTTCAATCACCCGCAAAAGCTCATCCTTGTCATCCAGGAGCGTACGAACACCCGCCTGAATAGGCGCTAGCACCGCCACAACCTGCTCCGCCAAATCATCCTTCAATTCCTTCATCCCTTTATCTGCATACTTCCCAGAGATGGTCCCCACACTCTCGCCGTTACAAAGCGAATACAACGTCAAAAGATTAAATAGTCCAGCGCGATCAGGACTGGCAGTGATCCCACGCTCACTATCCGTCACCGCACTCCGAATCTTCTTCGCAACAACATCCGGCTCATCCATAATCGACAAATAACTCTTCGCACTCGGATCGCTCTTGCT
The DNA here is from genome assembly GCA_964613815.1 of uncultured Gammaproteobacteria bacterium. Taxonomy (GTDB): domain Bacteria; phylum Patescibacteriota; class Patescibacteriia; order UBA9934; family UBA9934; genus CAZTKG01. The sequence continues at coordinate 39,828 of CAZTKG010000005.1, read as the reverse complement.
CATCTTCCGCGAAGGATCCTGCAAACTCATAATCTTCGCAGCCCCACTCTCCCGAATCCGAGGCTCCGGCACCGTAAATGTCTCCCCAAACATCGAATTAAACCGCCCAGCCAAATCCCGAGCAAACTCCAAATGCTGCTTCTGATCCGCTCCCACAGGAACCGCATCAGCGCTGTAGAGAAGAATATCCGCCGCCATCAAAACAGGATAGCTAAACAGTCCAACGGGGATCCGCTTCTTCCCATCACTCTTATCCTTAAACTGCGTCATCCGACTAGCTTCCCCCATATACGCAATCGTCTGCAAAACCCAGGCAAGCTCTGCATGCGCACTAACCCGAGACTGCTGAAAAAGCACCGTCTTCTTCGGATCAATCCCCGCAGCTATATAGGCCGCCGTCGCAAACAGTACATTATCCCGCAGCTGATCCGCATCATGCAACGTCGTAAGCGCATGATAATCAGCGACCATCATAAACAAGTCATGCTCCCGCTGAAGCGCCGCCGCAGGCAAAAGCGCCCCAAACAAATTCCCAACATGCAAAATATTCGTCGGACGAATTCCAGTCAAAATCTTCATAATACAGATAAATTTATCAATCGCATCGTACCATGCTTTAGATTCGATCAAAAAACCCGCGATACATCGCGAGCAGCGCGCTACTACGGAAGTAGCGGAGGGGTCTCCACCGAGCGGTAGCCGGTGGGGAGGAGGCCGATATGCGAGAACGTCCCGAACGTCATCAGATGGATCTCGCCACCATCGATATCCGGGTTGCTGATCTGCAGAAACCAGTCATTGTGATCGAGCTGTACCAGGCGATCCACCTCGCCCTCGAGCCCATCCTTGAACCACACGACCTGCCCCTGGTAGCCATGCCCACGAATCAGGCCGATGTTGATCGGCGTCTCGCAGTCTCCGAATACATGGATGCTGCAGAACTCATGCACATCATCCGCTGCCGGGCTGGTCAGTCGCCGAACCCAAACCGGACCATGGCCATCCCGCAAGCCAGCAGGCGGCGTCAGGAAATTGTCACGAGAACGAACCCCGCAGGGGTACGCGAGGCTCCCCAGGCCGGAGGCAAGATACGTGTAGGTATCCGCTCCAGACATCAGCGCATCGTAGTCGATGGGCTCATCGGGCGCAGCAGCGACCGGGGTATGCGGGACGGTCTCGTCATCGACCGCAGGATATCCCTCGCGCCACATCTGAGGCACGCCAACCGCAGCAGCATTCAGGGAGAGAACAAGAAAGCTGATCATCAAAACTCCAGGTTGTCAGCTCTCCAAATCCTATGCATAAATAGCAAAAATGTCAATAAAAGAAACCCCCGCACGCAAGCGCGGGGGCTTGGGCGGGGAGGGATCGAGAGATCAGAACTCCATCGGATCGCTGGCGCCGACGGAGTCGAACATCCAGGTGAACCACTGGGAGCCGTCGTCCGAGATGCTCATCTGATCCGGACCGAACGTCAGCTTGAAGGTGTCGCCCTCGCCGATGCCGGAGAGGTCGACCCAGAAGCTGATCGACACGGTCTCGCCGCCCAGGGCGGTCACACCGTCGAACCAGCGGCCGTACTCCTCGTCCGGCGTGGTGCTGAAGTGGCCAGTCGACTGCGGGCAGCCACCGCCGTTCAGGTGACACACTGAGAAGCGGCCGAAGCCGATCTGCTCACCGGTCATGTTGTTGACGGCGTCGATGCCCTCGACGTCCTCGTACCAGTAGGTCTCGTGGATGTCGGTGGCCCCGATGTACAAGGTGAGGCCACCGAAGTACATCGGCGGGCAGTTCTCGTTGCTGGCGCCGTAGCGGACGCGCAGCACCTCCTGGTAGCCGGGCTCGGACAAGCCCTGGGGCGATCGGCTGCTGGCGTCGATGAACGGGTAGTTCGTCATCATGATGTCGCCATCCCAGGTCTCGACGAGATACTCGCACTCGCCGTCGGGGACGTAGGTGTCGGAGTCGGTCCCGCCGAAGTCGAAGTCGGGCGCGTCGACGCCGCTGTCATCGTCGTCGAGGTCATCGAGATCGTCGAAGATGTCGTCGCCGAAGTCCGGCGACGACATCACAGTGCCGCCATCGGACGAGCCGAAGCTGTCGGAATCGAGGCAGGGGACATCGCCGCCGCAAGCGGCCAGAACGAGGAGGAGGAAAGAGGTCGTGCTATCTCCAGTTGGAGGGGGGGGTGAAAGAAGTCGACATCCCTTGCTGGGAATCCGCAAAGCCTCCAAAAAGCCTCACGAACTACCATCAAAATATCACTAAGTACGAAGTCGAAAGATATCACAAAATAACTATTTTGTCAAGGTAGCAAGGGCAAATGAACCTCATCTCGACCGAAGTGGAGAGATCTCTCCGCAGGGTCGAGATGGGGCAGGGAAGACATGAAAACCAAAACAAAAACCGCCCTTCCGGGCGGCTTTCGCTCTCAAGTCCCCCTAAACCTCAATAATAACAGGTAAAATCATCGGCCGACGCTCCGTCTTCTTAAACAAGAACTTCCCAACATCATCCCGAATCTTCGTCCGAATCGCCTGCACATCAGCCGTAGACTTCTTATCCGAATTCGTAGAAATCTGCTTCACAAGCTTCCGCGTGTCATTAATCAGCTTCTGGTTCTCCTTCATATGCACAAACCCACGACTCACAATATCCGGCATACTCACGACCTTTCCAGTCCGCTTCTCAACCTGCGTAATAACCACAACGATCCCATCCTCAGCAAGCGCATTCCGATCGCGCAAAACGACCTCACTCACATCCCCAACACCAAGCCCGTCCACAAACACATAATCAGTCGGAACCTTCTCCTTCGTCAGCCGAGCATTCCCTTCACCCTTCTTATCCTTCCAAAGCTCAAGTACTTGCCCATTGTCTCCAACAAACACGTCCTTCTCTTTGTACCCAAGTGAATAGGCAACCTCAGCATTCTCCCGAAGCATAAAGTGATTCCCCTCAATCGGCATGTAATACTTCGGTCGGAAAAGCGAAAGCATAAGCTTAATATCTTCCTTCTTCGCATGCCCACCAGCGTGCACGTCCATAATATCCTTATGAATAACCTTCGCTCGCTTTCGATAGAAAATATCAATAAGCCGCTGAACAGATCCTTCATTTCCAGGAACAACAGAGCTAGAAAATACAACAGTATCTGTCTTACATACGCGAATAAACCGATGCTCATCCCGAGCAATCCGACTAAGCGCCGCTCGTTGCTCCCCCTGAGCGCCTGTGCAAACAATCGTAATCTTATCATCAGGATAGTTCTTCACCTTATCCATCTTAATCAGCGTACTATCCTTCGCATGAATGAACCCAAGATTCCGAGCGATCTCAACGTTCATCTTCATGGAGTACCCATCAAGCGCAACCTTACGACCAAGCGTCTCAGAAATCTCAATAATCTGCTTCACGCGAGAGAGCAGGGAAGCGAATGTCCCCAAAATCACACGTCCAGGAGCTTTCTCAATAATCCCGCGCAGCTCTTCGCCAATAACTTTCTCACTCGTCTGATGCCCCTCACACATCGCGTTCGTAGAGTCTCCCATCAAAAGCAGAACACCTTCTTCTCCAACACGAGCGATCTTCCCAAAGTCAGCAGGCTTTGTGCCGACAGGATGATAATCAAACTTCCAGTCCCCCGTGTGACAAATCGTCCCAGCCGGAGTCTCAATCACGATCCCCGCACTATCAGGAATGTTGTGATTAATATGGAAAAAGTGAACTTTAAAGACACCAAGCTTCAACTCACTGTCAATCGTAATATCCTTTACATCAACTTTAGAAGTCTTGTAGTCAGTCTGTCGTTTCTTAATAATTCCCGCCGCAATCGGAAGCGCATACACCGTCGGCGACCCAATATTCGGCACACAGTGAGGAATCCCCCCAATGTGGTCATAGTGACCATGCGTAATAATCACGCCACGAACATTTTTCTCCTTCCCTTTAAGGTAGTCCATGTTCGGAATGATGTAGTCAATACCGGGCATGTCCTCCTCTGGGAACTCAAGTCCGAGGTCGATCAAGATAATATCGTTCTTATACTCAATCAAAGTGCAGTTACGCCCAACCTCCTCAAGTCCACCAAGCACAATAACGCGAACCGCTTCTCCATTCGGAGCATGAAACGTTTGCGTTCGCTTAGCATGAGGTCGACGATGCGTTGCAGGTCGAGAATGACGTTGAGTCGTATGACTAGGTCGTCGAACAGTCCGTCCAGCAGGACGAGCAGAGGATCGAGTGGTCTTACGAGCAACAGGTCGAGATGAATTAGTTCGTCGATGAGATGACGAAGAAGACGCCTTCGGGCGTTTAGATGGTTGTTTTTGAACCATAATAAAATTGCAATTCAAATGTTAAAGATTCACGGTCTCGATCGATATCGAGAAATGCAATCGTCTGCTCTCAGTAAAACCAAACGGCTAAATTTCTCTAAATCTATTATAACGCGATCTATCGAGACTTCAAAATATCACCGAGCCTTCAAATTGTCAAGGCTGACGATACACGCTCCGCGTCTTCACATACCACTCCCAAATCCGACTAAACCGATCCGCAGGAGTCACGATATGCTCAATGGATTGATTCTGCACCCGGCTAGAAGTCGGATACGCATACATCGGCTGATACAAGAACAGCGCCGCAACATCATCACTAATCAACTCCTGCAAATTCTGGAACGCCTCCGCCCGAACTTCAGGATTCGTCGTGCTCCGCGCCGTCTCAATATATTCGTCCGCTGTCCGACTAGAAAAATTCGCAAGGTTAAGTCCCGGTGCCGAAGTCTGCGAGGAATGCCAAAAAGGGTAGGGGTCCGCATCAATCCCATACAACTCCCCAGACAAAATCATCTCATAATCCCGCTCTCCCAAGAGCACATCTTCAAACTCAGCATTATCAACTAATCGTAAATCCACCTGCACCCCAATCTCCGCCCACTGAGCCTTCAAGGCCTCGGCGGTAGCTGCAAGATCAGGTGCGTTCAATGCGGCAAGCTCAATAGACAAGGTTTCATCCCCCTTGCTGCGAACCTCAGCACCATCCTCCAAATCCCACCCATCGTCCTCCAAGATCTCAATCGCGCGTTCACGATCAAAGCCGTAAGGTCGATAATCAGAGGTATACCCATCCATCCCCGGTAACACAAACGACTCAATCGCACTCGCGTATCCAGAAAAAACCTCCTCAACCAAGCGTTCCTTATCAACCGCAATGGCAAGCGCTTCACGAACATCTGAATCATCCAAAATATCCGAGTTCTCCTGATGAAAGAACACAGAGGTGTACTGTGGAAGAGTAGGGAGTAGCACGCGCACGTCGCTATCATTCGCGAGCTCAACAATTTGCTCATGCGGCAAATAACTAACCCCTTCCACATTCTTATTCCGAAGCCCTTCAGCAGCAGAAAAGCTATCATGATAAAACTTAAACGTAAGCTCTTCTATATAAGGTCCTTCAAAATAAAAGTCCGGATTTCGCATGAGAGTATAGGTCCGCACCGTCCCATTCGTATCTTTTTCCAACTTCTCAAATCGGTACGGTCCACTACCGACAGGTTTAATATTAAGCTCCGTCAAAACAGCATTTAAAGGACTCACGTTGCTCCACAAGTGACTCGGCAAGATCCCGACAGTTAAAAGTGAGAGAAACGGTCCAAACGGCTCCTCCAAAATCAGCTTCACCGTACGCTCATCGATCTGCTCCACTTGAACTCCAGAAAAACTAACCCCAAGCGGACTGCGATACTGAGAGTTTTGAATGGAAGTAATCGTATAAATCACGTCGCTCGCGATGACAGGGCGTCCATCATGCCAGGTCGCGTTCTCTCGAATGCCAAACGTATATTCCAGTCCATCCTCCGAAATTTCAAACCAATCAGCAAGATCAGGGACAAGTCCATCTTCTGCGTCATACCGCATGAGCCCACTATAAATAAGCCGAGCCAAATCCGTATCCACGTCACTCGTCATGGCGTACAGGGGATTAATAAGCTGGGGAGACCCAATCAGACCTTCTGTATAGCTACCGCCAATCGCAGGAATGGTGGCGCGTGAGTCTCGTAGTTGGTGGACGAGAAGCAGGGAACTAGACGTCAAAATCAAAAGCACGGCAACGCTCGCAAGGAACCGCTCAAACGGATTCAAAATGCGAGGAAGGTGCATAAGCTGTTGAAAGCTAGGGATAAGTCGAGTCTCCCTCGCGCTCAAGACTTGCTTCATGGCAAGATCCTTCCCACGATCCTTTTTAAATCGAAAAAACCCACGCAAGCCAGATCGCTTACGAGAGCTTTTTAACCGAGACTTTTTAAAGCCCGAAGACATTGTTGATTAGAAAAAGAAAGCGTTTGCAGCGCTAACACCAAAAAAGATAATCGCAAGCGCGACAGTTGTCGTATGAAGCTGCTTTTCAATCCCGCGCTTCGTCCGAAAGCTCCCCCCTTCTCCTCCAAAAACAGCGCCCAGTCCAGATCCGCCAGACTGCATCAAAACAGCTCCAATAAAGAGCACGCCAAGAATGATTTGTATAACAGTAATAATCATAGATTTTTCTGCAGAAAGACTAACAGTTCACAGCCTTTTAGTCAATGCAATGCTTCTAGATGATACAATACACCCAATTACCGTATGGCAAAAATTTTCCGCATCATTTCCATCGCAGCACTGATGCTCCTAGCGACAGTATCCATAACGCAACCCGTCTTCGCAGAAGAAACAGAAAAAGCCTGCGAGTGTTATTGCGGTACAGATAAAACTGGAGCTGTATCAAAGGGAGGGTTAGCAGAGAGCGACTGTAGAGACCTATGCCGAGAATCAAGCACGATCTATGTCGGTTGTTTCGAAAAAGGAAACGACCCATCAAAAAATCCGAGGTGCTGGTCGGCTTCAGAATGCACGGCAGACGTGGTGAACGTCCCAGTGCCAGGAACGATCGGGACAGAAGAGAAATCATCGGTATACGCCGGTCAGTCTGCATACTGTAAAGAGGGGCAGGGCTATTGCCTAAATCCAGCCATACCCATAGACCTATCCGTGCCCATAGGGAACCTCACCCATGCTTCGTCGGTGGGTGAATACATCGAAGGACTTTACATATGGCTCATTGGAGCAGCATCTCTTATTGCCGTGCTCATTTTCATGATTGGAGGCGTCGAATACCTACTTGCACGCGGAAACACCTCTCAAGTCACGAGGGCAAAAGAGCGAATGATAAACGCAGTCATTGGGATTGTTCTACTTTTATGTTCGTACGCAATAGCCGCATTCATAGACCCAAGCCTCGTCAAGTTCAAGGACATGCAGGTGCCAAAAATCAAAACAGTTGCATTCATCGATGGGGCTTCCACGTGCAAGACACTGAGCGATATCGGGGTCCGGCTCGATCCATTGAGAGGTGGCTGCGGAGAGAAGAGCAAGATCCCAGAAGGAGGACTTGATTATTTAGATGATGAATATAAATCAATGGATATATCAGTCGAAGAGGGCGACGAATGTATATGGGACGACTGTGCCGAGGGTGTGTGCATGTATGACTCATCCGCTGCTGGCGATTACTCATGCAAAAAATGCGAGGACATTTACGACGACGGAAAGGCATCTGGGGGGGTAGATGCAAACAATACAAACTGCGCGCGAATGGTTCCAGCTCAACCAGAGACGACGGGCGTACAAAATGACTTTTACTCATGTAAGCTGTTAAAAAAGGAATACGGAGTAAGTTTGGTGTCAGACATGTGCGGAACATTCGTATATCCAGAAAGTAGCTCGCATTTGGACTGTGCTCAGCTGCGTGCAGCAGCAGGTAAAGATAATCCGTGCGAGGCATATGAAAAAATAATCATACGAATGGGAGGGGACAAGACAGAAATCACGACGTTCGATGACGGCACCGGAAACTTTTATGTACGAGATTATTGTCAGAAAGATAGTCAATTCTGTAGATTTGGAATAAACAACAGTGGGGTATGCACATGGGTTGAGCCGAAAATACCTGGAGACGACGGATCTTGCGAGCTGCAATAGAGCTCATCCTCCAACGAGCACCCAAACCCCTTGCACCCCCGAAAAATCCATGCTATGCTCGGCTCCACGCATGGATTTTTTCAATACCAGTTACGAGACGTGCTTGCGAGGTGGATGCGGTTCCACTCTGAGCGAAAAACGTGCTGGTTGAGGAAGAATAGACATAGCTATTTTGACGAAATCAGAACGATTTTGCAGCCAGAGTGGAGGTGCATACAGTCGTAGGCACGTCTCGTAACTGGTATTTATCACTCCTCCAAACATGAAAAAAGAGACAATCGCCATCCGCGGTGCGCGGGTGCATAACCTCAAAAACATCGACGTCGACATCCCCAAAGATCAGCTTGTCGTCATCACGGGCCTCTCAGGTTCAGGAAAGTCATCCCTAGCTTTCGACACCGTCTACGCAGAAGGGCAAAGGCGTTACATGGAGTCACTTTCAAGCTACGCACGGCAATTCCTCGAAATGCAGGATAAGCCAGACGTAGATTCAATCGACGGCCTCTCACCAACAGTCGCCATCGATCAAAAATCATCATCACACAACCCGCGGTCCACGGTAGGTACGGTCACGGAGATCTACGATTATCTCCGTGTTTTGTTTGCGCGAGTTGCGCGCCCGCACAACCCAGAAACGGGCGACCTCATCCGCGAACGCTCAACAGAAGACCTCATCGCAGAAGTCATGGAAGTCGTCGGTAAAACCGAAGTGATGCTGTTCGTCCCAATGGTCCAAGACAAAAAAGGGGAGCACCAAACCGTCCTCATGGCCGCAAAAAACGCCGGCTTCACAGAGGTCCGCTACGACGGCATCATGCTCGACCTCACAGAGGCGATTGCCATGAAGAAACAAAAGACCAAAAAACACACTATCGAAATCCTCGCCGAACGCTTCGAAGAAGGTGCAGACGTCCCAATCGAGCGCGTAAAAGTCGTCATGGATCGAGCGCTAGACCTCGGCAACGACCACGTCATGCTCTACCGAGACGACACCGGTGACGAAATCACCCTCGTCCGCGGCTACCACCTCCCAAGCGGCATCACCATCCCAGCTCCAGAGCCAAGACTCTTCAGCTTCAACTCCCCGCACGGAGCCTGCACAGAGTGCACAGGGCTCGGAATGAAGCTCGTCCTCGAGCCAGACCTCGTCATCCCAAACAAGCGCCTCACACTCGCACAGGGCGCAGTAAAACCATGGAGCCGAATCGCCGGAAACCAAAACGGCAACATGAAGGTCCTCACCGCAGTCGCAAAGAAAAAGAAGATCAGCCTCAGTAAGCCAGTAGAGACCTTCACAAAAGAAAAGCTAAACCAACTCCTGAACGGAACAGGGGACACCATCTACATCGTCGACGACAAAGAAATCACGTTCCCAGGCGTTGTCGGCATGCTTCAACAAAAATACCGAGAGACTTCAAGCGAATACGTCCGCAAAGAACTAGAGACCTACATGCGCTCAATGGTCTGCCCATCCTGCGAAGGTGGCCGACTACGTCCAGATGTCCTCATGTTCACCATCGCCGGCCAGTCCATCGCAGAAGTGGTCCGTCGCCCAATCGGCGACGTCCCACAATTTTTCGAGGATCTCCTAGAGGTCACAAACGGTAACGGGAAAGGTACGGTCGAGCTCTCAGAAGCAGAGCGCATGGTCGTAGAGCGCGTCGCAAAAGAAGTTCGTGAACGCGTAGAGCACCTCATCCACGTCGGCCTAGGCTACCTCACCTTAGACAGAAGTGCCGTCACGCTATCAGGAGGAGAATCCCAACGCGTCCGCCTAGCAGCGCAACTTGGATCCCGCCTCAGCGGAGTCATCTACGTCCTAGACGAGCCATCCATCGGCCTCCACCCACGCGACAACGAAAAACTCATCGGCACTATCCAGCACCTCAAAGAACTCGGCAACTCCGTCATCGTCGTAGAGCACGACGCAGAAATGGTCCTCGCCGCAGACTACGTCTTCGACATCGGTCCAGGAGCAGGAGCCTACGGAGGCCAAGTCATCGCAGAAGGAACGCCAAAACAGCTCCTCAAAGACCCCGACTCCATCACAGGGCAATATTTAGGCGGCAAAAAGAAAATCAAAATCCCAAAGAAACTCCGAAAGGGAAGTGGAAAAAAACTCACCATCGTAAACGCTGAGCAGCACAACCTCCAAAACGTCACCGTAGACATTCCTCTCGGAAAACTCGTCTGCGTCACCGGCGTTTCAGGGTCAGGAAAGTCAACGCTCATCCTCGAGATCCTCGGCCGAGCTCTTTCAAAACATTTTTACAGATCAAAAGCCTACCCAGGTCAGCACAAAGAAATCAAAGGCCTCAAAAACATCGACAAAGTCGTCACCGTAGACCAGTCACCAATCGGCCGGACTCCAAGATCAAACCCAGCAACCTACACAGGCGTCTTCACAGCGATCCGAGACCTCTTCACCGACGTCACAGAAGCAAAACTCCGAGGCTACGACGCAGGAAAATTCTCCTTCAACGTCAAAGGCGGAGGTCGCTGCGAACATTGCGCAGGTGACGGACAGATCCGCATCGAAATGCAATTCATGCCAGATGTCTACGCCGACTGCACAGAATGTGCCGGAACCCGCTACAACCAAGACGTTCTCGAGATCCACTACAGAGGCAAAAACATCTCCGACGTCCTCCGAATGACCATCGACGAAGCCCGAAGATTCTTCGCCGACCGCTCAAACATCTACGAAAAGCTAAACGTCCTCCACGAAGTCGGCCTAGGCTACCTCAAACTAGGTCAGCCAGCCACAACCCTCTCAGGAGGAGAGGCACAGCGCGTAAAGCTCTCCACAGAACTCTCAAGACGAGCCACCGGAAAGACGCTCTACATCCTAGACGAGCCAACCACCGGCCTCCACTTCGACGACATCAAGCGCCTCCTAGAAGTCCTCCACGCGCTAGCCGACAAAGGAAACACCGTCCTCGTCATCGAGCACAACACCGACATCATGCGCTCCGCAGACTGGATCATCGACATGGGCCCAGACGGAGGGGCAAAGGGCGGAACAGTCGTCGCAGAAGGAACACCAAAAGAGATCACAAAAGTAAAAGACAGTATCACCGCAAAATACCTCCGAGCAGAAGAAAAGTCACGAAAGAAATAAAAAAAACGCCCCAGCATTATTGCCGGGGCTTCATAGTTCTTCAGGTGCTCACTCCAGATGCTTGAGCCACTGCTCCCGCTCTTCAGGAGGGAGTTCAGCCAGTCTTTCGGCGATGTCTGCTTTGAGCTTCTCACCGAAGAGGATCAGCTCAAGAGTCAAGAGCGAATCCTGAATAGGTAAAGCAGTAGAAGCTGGACAGTGCTCGAACAGGGGGTGGGTCAGGCACTTGGACCCAAGAACGGACTCATGCATGTATACGGTTGAGCGAGTAGCGACGATCGGGTCAGTCCACCGAAGCGGGTCGTGCAGTTGCTCCGTAGACAGTAACGCCCAACTGCTTGAGTCATCGTGTCCATGTGTACGAGATGGCTGTGCGCCACTCAACTCGGCATCAGTGAAGACGCTGCCATTGTCGGGCGTCTCAGCACAGGCGAGTGAGAGGGTGAAAAGGATCAGGAAACGCATGTTTTCTCCAAGTAAAGATGATAAATGCGAGAAATAAATATACCACAAAAAAAGCATTTGTCAAGTAAAATAGAGTAAAATATAAAGAAAAGATCAATGGAAGAATACAAGGCTGCAAAGAAGAAAATCCCCCAAAAATAAGCAGAAAAAAGCGCCCAGCAGATGCTGGGGTGTTTGATATCAACGAGGCGACATCCAGCGAGGATAGCGAACAGGTCGTAGGTACGTCCGAAGCCGGGCAATCGCCGCAAGAGCACAAGCATCTTGCGTCCGAAGCACGACCTCATCAACCGGCATGAACAAGACCTCGAGCACACGCTCGGTATTCACAGATGGATCAGGCTCGGCGCGCAGGACATCAGCACGAAACCGAAACCATCCATCGCTCCCAGGCTCAAGCAGGGAAGTCCGCCTGACCTGAGAGGCAAAGAACAGGACTCCGTCTCCAGGCTCAGAGCAGTCTGTCAGCGAACGCGCTAGGCAAACCGGCTTACCCGGCAGCTGAACCGGCGAACAAAACACGCTCGCATCAACCCGAACCTCCTCATCCAGCTCAGCGATAGCGCTATCAAAAGCACACTTCGCCGTGTCCAAGTACCCACCAGGCGCACACAACGCAGCCTCATCACCCATATGCGCCCTCTGCTGAACGACGACGCCAATATAGAGTTCATCTTCGTGCATGAACCACAAAACGTTGACCGTGCCACCCCCACCCGATTCCCGATAGGCAATACTCGGGTAGACGTTTCCCTCGGACAGAACAAGTCCGTATCGCATGCGGCGGTACGCACCGCTCACAGGGTCATAATACTCAAGCTCAACAGTCTCAGCCTGAACCTTTTCACCATCAACCCGTACAGTCCACGCACGCGGATGATCACCGGGCACGGGCGCCAAACGCAAGCCAAGTGACCGCTCACGAGCAAGAATCATATCCATCAAAATCTCCAAAAAAGAACAGACTAACCGTGGCACAGTCTTACGATCAGGTCAATGAGGTATGGAAGGGCTATTTTTTACTAAGCCTCTTGCATTCCCCAAAAAACCCATGTATCTTCCCACACAAGGGCGTGTAGCTCAGTTGGTTAGAGCGTCACATTGACATTGTGGAAGTCAGAGGTTCGAGTCCTCTCACGCCCACCAAAAACACCCAGCTCCGGCTGGGTGTTTTTGGTGGGCGTACACGAGGATCTCGAACCAGGGGGTGGTAGGGGGAGCATCCCCCTGCATGCCGGGGGTGACAGCCCTCAGCTAAAATCAAACAAGGGGCGCCATAGGGGCAGAAGCCCCTCTGGGGAGCGAAGCGACGTTTGCGTCCTCTCACGCCCACCAAAAACACCCAGCTCCGGCTGGGTGTTTTTGGTTGGGTAATAGCAGAGGACTCGAACTAAATCACCACATCCCTCCGCTCCATGTCCTCCACGAAAACCGGCTCCTGCTCCTGAATATCATTGTCCACCCAACTCTGATTCTCCGCCCGCGAAACAATCAAAACCACAAACCCACACGCCAAAAGCCCAATAAACCAAAGTCCGCCACTCGCAATCATCTCCAAAATACCGCACCCAAAAATCGCCGCCAGTACATCCACAAACGCCGAAGCCTCATGCAAACAAAACCGAATCCGTTTCGCGCCAAAATACATCCCGCTATAAGCCGCGCCATACGCAAACGACATCGACAAAAGAGTAAACAAACAACTAAACCGAGCCTTCCGAAGTTTCGTCACTCGAGCCAGCGTCACAATAGCAAAAAAGACCCCACCAAGGATCCAAAATATCAAAAACCAGAGCACTGCAATCATGATTGTATACCCAAGTAATTCCGGCATAAACTAGACGACCCCTCGAACCGTCTCCCAAACAACAAATGTCACAAATGAACTCCCAAGCAAACAAGAAAACCAAGCCATAAACGTCCAAGCAGCATGAAAAGTCCGCTTACGAACAAGTTCATAACCGAAATACCCAGCACATACCATAAGCAAGACAACTGCGTAAATCATAAACTCGAACAAGAGATCCTTCCGTCAGAGAGCAGGATCTCTCTTCCTCAGGATGGGGAATGAAGCGAAAAAGTAAGCCATTAAATACAGTCGTGCTTCTGAATGTGTGGATAGTGCTTCTGAATTCGTCCGAGACGAGGAGCGGAGTAAGGCGTACTAATAGTACGTTGTCGAGCACCGCAAGGCTCGGGCGGATTCAGAAGTGCTATACGCACATTCAGGAGCACGATGGTGGGCGCGGATGGATTCGAACCATCGACCACGGAGATATAAGCTCCGCGCTCTAACCGCTGAGCTACGCGCCCGCCTTGAATACCCATTCAATCACATAAGAAGGGATCGTTCAACCCTTACATCGTAAGCGTAAGATCGGAAAAACTCAACCCTAACGCATTTCCATCTCGACCGACCGAAGGGAGTGGAGAGATCTCTCGACTTCGCTCGAGATGGGAAGAGATCCCTTGATCAACAAAGGTATTCGCGGCATACTCACCACATGAAAAAACTAGATCTCAACATCACCGAACCAACCAGACTCGACAAGGCCGTCGCAGTCAGCCTTGGCATTAGCAGGGGAGCAGCGGCAAAAGCAGTCGAATCCGGCGCAGTCCTCATGAACGCCGCTCCAGCACAAACAAAACTCAAAATTACCGCAGAAGCAGATATCACATACAGCCCCGACTTCTTCGCCCCTAAACAGGCTGACTGGGATACCCCTGAGCTAAATATTCTCCACGAAACAGAAGATCTCCTCATCCTAAACAAACAAGCCGGCCTCCTCATCCACCCAACAGACTCCTCCCACGAGCCAACCCTCACTGAAGCCCTCGTAAAATACCTCCCAGCAATATCAGAAGTAGGTGAAAATCCAATCCGTCCAGGTCTAGTTCACCGCCTAGACAAGCAGGCATCCGGCGTCCTAGCGGTAGCAAAGACACAAGAGATGTTCGTGCATCTAAAAAACGCCTTCAAAAACCGTGAAGTCATCAAAAAATACGAAGTGCTTGTCTATGGCGTTATCGAAAGGGACGAAGACGAAGTGAACTTTCCAATCGCGAGATCAAAAATAACCGGCCGCATGGCCGCAAAAACCTTAGAGCAAGGCGGCAAAGAAGCAGTCACAAACTTCACCGTAAAAAAACGCTTCCACCACCACACGCTCCTAGACGTCGACATCAAAACCGGCCGCACAAACCAAATCCGCGTCCACATGTTCGCCCTAGGTCACCAAGTCGTCGGCGACATGCTCTACAAAAACACAAGCCAAAAACCTCTCCCACTAAACCGCCTCTTCCTCCACGCCGCAGAATTAACCCTCCCACTCCCAGACGGCACATCCCAAACATTCACCGCTCCTCTACCGTCAGAGTTATCAGACATCCTAGATTCGCTACCAGCATAATATGACCCCCGAAGAAGCCATCAATATCCTAAAAGCTGCCGACCCGCTCCGCATCACCATCAGCGGAGATATCGGAGCAGGGAAGTCCACCTTTGCAAAGCGCCTCGCATCAGATCTAGACATCCCAAGACTCTACGCAGGAGAGATCTTCAGAAAAAAAGCTGCAGAACGCGGAATGACAACATTGGAATTCCAAAAGCTCCTAGAAACCGACGAGTCCGTCGACAGGGAAGTGGACGAGTACCAAAAAGAGACGTCAAAAACACGCACAAGAGGAGTATTCGAAGGCCGAACATCGTGGCACTTCGTCGTAGACCCAAAAGTCACCGTCTTCCTATCCGTTTCACCAGAAGCGGGCGCAGAGCGGATCTGGAACGAAGACGGTAACCACCTCAGGGACACGTTCTCATCCCTGCAGGAGGTGATCGATGCAAACGAACAACGAAAGCAGTCAGAGATCAAACGCTACAAAAATTACTTCAACATCGACGCCTACGACCATCAAAATTTCAACGTCATCATCAATGCAGATGACATCGACCAAAACCAGGTCTACGAGCAGGGCGTCATCAAGATAGCTGAGTTCATCAAAACGCTTGACAAATAGGCATGATCCCGCTATTATCCTGCCATACTTACTAATTCGCGAATGAAGGCAAGCTCTTCCTCTGGCGTGTGAATCCGACAATATGGAAAACGACAACAAGGAAATCAAGGCGGAAGAAAAGCCAGCTGACGCTCCAGCGCCATCAGCACCAGCCGATGAGCCAAAAGAGACAACTCCAGCCCCAGAGGAAAAATCAGCAGAGCCATCAAAAGAGCAGGCCGAATCAGACCAGCAGGAGACACCAAAACCAGATGAGCCTGCAGCAGAAGAGCCTGCCGAAGAGGTAAAGGAAGAGGTCGTAGAAGAGCTCCCAAACCGAGACCTCAAGCCAGGAATGGTCATCCGAGTCCACGAAAGAATCAAAGACGTCTCACCAAAGGGTCAGCCCCGAGAGCGAGTACAGGTCTTCGAAGGAATGATCATCGGAATCAAGGGAAAGAAAATCGGCCGAACAATGACCGTCCGAAAAGACTCAAAAGGCTGGATGGTAGAAAAGATCTTCCCCCTAGCATCTCCAAACCTTTCAAAAGTAGAAGTCGTAAAACAATACCGAGTCCGCCGAGCAAAGTTGAACTACCTCCGCGGAAAGTACAAAAAGCGACTCAAGGAAGTGAAGAAATAAAATTGACATGAGCAAAAATCAATGCTAACATACAAGTGTTAGTTGAGGCTTCAGAGCTCAAGCTAGTGTCACATAAACCCCTTTATCATTACGATGGAGGGCGTTTTTTGTTTTGACCCGAAAAATGGGGTCATGGAGGTAGTGGTAACCTCAGCTAACTTGACACTAGCAGTCGCGGGTTCGATTCCCGCTGACTCCACCAGTCTCCATAATTCGGGATCAAGAAAACCTGCCGCAAGGCAGGTTTTCAAGTGCAAGAATAACGATTGACAAGCATAGATCATGCTGATAACCTACCCATCCGCTCATTTTAATCGGAGGCCACGTGCCGCACCTATTCTACAAAGAGCTCGAGATCCTTCGAGCACTTATTCGGGGTGAGCAAGGCCTCCAAGAGACCTTGCAAAACCCCGTCCTCATCAGCGCAATCGGAACCATCATCTTCGCCATCATCGGTGCAAGGGCGCTCAGCAAGCAGATCAAGCGAGTCAAGCGCGAGGGCGCCAAAGACGTATCAGTCGAATGGACTATCACCTCACTCGCCATGTTCGGATCCCTCCTCACCTACGCGGTCGAAATCCGAAGCTTCGCCCTCCTGATCCAGTTCTTCTGTCGAGTACCATACTATCTCCGACTCATGCCACTCATCCATAAGCGACTCGGAAGGTTCACTTGGTGGCAGTACCTCATGCTGATCGCAATTATCCCGATCTCACCACTGTACGTATATGCGCCCAAGGAGACAGCGACAGCATTACTTTGGGTAAGCGTCATCGCAGCGTTCTTCCAGCCAGCCAAGATGTGGTGGAATAAGGGCACGATGGGCGTGGAGAGGGATGTCATCGCAACCTCTCTCGGAAGCGCAATCACCTGGACATTCTACGGCCTTACGATCAGCGACTACTACATCGTCTCCTGGGCGGTCGGCTACACCGTGGCCTACACGCTAGGAGTCATCGCATACCAGATCTACTACAAGGGGGAAGTGAATGAATCTCATTGAGATCCGCGGGAGAGATGTTCGATGGCGCAGGGCACGACTCGCCGGATATCTTGAAGAGCTCGTCCCGCACTCCGACAGATTCGACCTCGAAAGGGTAGGGGTTCAGGTCACCCTGGAGTCCACTCCAAAGTCAGAAGGCGGATCCATACACGTCACATTCACCGAGTCAGGAAACGGCGGTAGCACATGCATCGAGGCAGATGCTTCAAGTCGCGCCCGAACAATCAAGGTGACAAGGAGAGGGGAGGTCGAGACACACGCATTCTCCGAGCAACTTCTCAAGCAAATCATCCGCAAAGAGATCATCGCAAGACATCTCTAGCAGACATCAAAACCGGGACCAAGAGGCCCCGGCTTTTTTCTTTCCTTATTCAAAGAGTGATCTACATCCCCCGAACCCGCTCCCGCACAAACTCAATCGCCCCATCCTTATCACAAACTGTGCCAAGCAACTGAGCATCTCTCACCTCATCCAAAATCTCCCGAAACACCGGCCCCGGCTCAAGCCCAAGCGGAATCAAATCAGACCCACGCAAAAGCTTCGACGGCGAATCATCACAAAACTTATTCACCAAATGCTTCGCAATATGAAGTCGCTCCCGCCCAGGCGAATGCGCTCCACTCGCAATCCGCGTCGCATGAATCAAAGCAAGCAAATTCCGACCCCGCCCATGACAATACAGTTTCTCAAACGCGCTCGGCCGCATGCTCGCAGGATCCGCATCCTCAAAATCATGCAAATGATCCAGGAGCCAGTGCACCTCAGCACAATCAACATGCGCCCGATGAACACGAGAGAACTGATGGAAGTAAAGATCGCTACAAACCCGCTTCGCATTCCGCCGCCGGTCATACTGCATAAACGCCATCAATCCAGCAACGAGCACCGACCCGCTCACACGCCGTAGTCCATGCCCCTCAAGAAACCGATCGTTCGTCAAAAGGGTAAGGGCACGCAACGTCTTCTCAAACGCATGCTCTCCATCCGACTCCTGAACCTGCTCAAGCTCAGAAACCTCCGGCATAAACAACTTCATCGCCCCGGCCTCACGCCACAATTTGAGCGTATGAATCGGATGCGCCAAAAATCCAAGTAAAAACTCCCGCCCAATCGCCTCACGCGCAACCAAATACCGATGCGTCCCATCATCCTTCAAAACTTTTGTATTAATAGAGTCCAACCGCTTCAAGAGTTCTTCCCACGTCCCGCTCTCAATCGCAAACCGAAGCTGACTCGCAAACCGAAGCCCTCGCAAAATCCGCGTCGCATCTTCACTAAACCGCTGCCCAGCGTCGAGAACCGTCCGCACAATCCCATGCTCAAGATCACGAAGCCCGCCATACGGATCAATCAAGGTCCCGCGCTGAATATTGTAAGCAATCGCATTGATCGTAAAATCTCGCCGAGCCAAATCTTCCTTAATCGGCAGCCGAGCATCACAAATCGCCTCCACATCTTTCCGCCCCCCACGATGCCCATCATAAAACCGCTCTTTTCGGGGAAGGGCAATATCAATCGGATCCTTCACTCCAGCTCCATGCGGCGCAAACTTAAACGTCCCAAACCCAGCCTCAACATACTGACAAGCCCCATGCCGCCGAAGCCAAGCCTCCAAATCCTTCGGCTCCACATTCCGCACCACCAAATCAAGATCATCCGGCACAATTCCAAGTAGCGCATCCCGAACCGTCCCCCCAACCAAGAACACATCCGCATTCGGATAATCCGCCAAAAGCAAACTCACCCAGGTCAACCTAGGCTCACTCTGCACAAGATTCGCACACCGCACCACAGGCGGCACACTCCTCCCAGCATAATAAGAAACTAAAAGCTCCGTGGACATTGATTGCATTATACAACAACTCCGCATTGACACCGAGAAGATTTCAGTAAAAGATATGAGAACGCACATTCAGGAGGGAGAATGACCCCAGAAGAACGCGCCGCTCTGATCAAAAAGATCCAGTCTGGATCACTATCAGAAGACGACATGGAAGCGCTCCTTTACGGAATCCGATACGGGCACTTCTTCACTGCACAGACGATTTACCTGAGGTTTGACCAAGCGATCATCCAGGTGGAAGAGTTGCGCCAAGCATTGGCCGCTCTCCGCATCATTAAGACGAGCGACCTCTATCAGCAAGGCGTCTGGCCAGGGCCTCTCACGGAGACAGATCTACAAAGGTGGGTAGATCAGAATATTGACCTCCTCGAGGGGTTGGTAGAGGGGATCGATCGTCATCTCGCAGGGCAGGCAGTCTAGCATCGCGGAAGCGGTGTTTTCTTATTGAGAAGCGGTTTGACGACACCTCCTCTCAATGGTAATATATAAGCACTCAAGTGAGGTAAAGGTCTGAACTCCAGAGTGACACAAGCCCTCTCATAACATCCAACGTTATGGGAATTTTTGTATCTCGGCAGAGGGGCGCATGGAGGGTCTTTAGCTGGGCAGCTGCTGTCATTGCTCCTCGCAATGACTGAGGAATTGGTCTTGACAGAAGCGTATGACATGATAGACTCACCCACCGATCTTTCAAGGAGTAGTCATGATCCGAAGGGCAGTGGTCACAACGCGGAGACGGATTCGCAGAATGCCCCCAATGGAGCGATACGAGCTGGCCTCATGGGTGTTCTTCATCTCACTGATCGACTGCAGTATTCCCATTTCCATAACGTTCACTGCGCTCTATATACACATACACGTCGTAAGAAGCATGATGGCAGTGATGTGCAGAAATCTAGAGATGCGCATCAATAGGGGTCAGGTCATCTGGATCAGATTTATCTGCATGCTCGCCCTGGGTATCACGCCAATCATGGCTGCAATGACCCTCCACATATCAGCGCACATCACCTTCCCGCACTAGCGGGGTTTTTTCATACAAAAAATCAGCCCAGAAAGGGCCGATTAAGACTCAGCTCGGGCGCTGAGGCGTCAGAATCCAGGAGAGTCCGTCATCCGCCTGCACAGCATCCAGCTCCAGTCCAAGCGAGGTAGAGACATGCTCCATAATCCGAGGCAGGTCCTGTCGTGCGCAAGACGCATCGGAGCCATACGAGCCAACGCACACCGAACGAACGCGATGCGGATGCTCATCGGTGATCATGTCGAGCGGCTCAGCTGGACGGCCGTCGAACTTCTGTTCAGCTGAGAGTCGAACCTCCCATTTCACCGCCCCGCAGACCGTCAGCCGAAACTGTACCCAGCGATCGGTCAGAAGAAGGTCTCGTTGCGGATGGCTCAGCCGAACGACCCTCGGGGGACCGACGAGCGTGAGCATCTCGCCTTCAGTCCGAAGAATGAGGGTGGGGAATTGTTCATCTTCTCTATAGTTAATACCAGGCATGCGCCGCTCCAAACAAAGGACATCAGGTCATCACGACCGAAGCGGAGACATCTCAGAAAGCGACGTTGCTTATTCATGAGATCTCTCGACTGCGCTCGAGATGGGGAAGGGGCATGCTCGAGATGAGGCGCATGGCTATCAGTACTGCCCTCCAAGCACCTCCTTCACCCGCTCCACCACCATCTTCTCCGCATCAACAATACCCGTATCCCGCAGCACAAGCTGAGCCTCCTCCCGCGTCCCCGCCGCCCGAAACGGCGCTCCAAGCTCCAGCGCATCATGCGGCCGCGACGCATGCAGCATCACCTCCACCCCCTCATCAGTCTCATAAAACACCGCCGCCACCTGCGTATTCGGCGACGTAGAAATCAATTCCTCCACAATGCTGTCCAAACTAGACGTATCTGTCCCAGCCCGAACAAAGTCCTGCTTCGTGAGCAGCGTCCACACAATCCCAAACCGCTCATCACTCTTCAGTCGCGCCAAGGCACGCCCCCAAAGCCGAAGCGTCTCCACACTCCGTGTCTTATAAAGCTTCTCCACGATCTCCGCCCGCCGAGCCCCGCGAGCAATCAGACTGCTAGCTGTCTTCAACGTCTTCGGCGTCACATTCTCCGCCTTAAAGCTCTTTGTCTTATGAATCATCCCCGCAAGAAGCGATGTCGCCACCTCCTCATCAATCAGACTCTCATCCACGCGCTCAAACAAGTCATGGCAAACCTCACTACAGGCCACCGCATTCACATCAACATAATTCAGCTGCCCATAATGCTCGTTCTTCGGCGAGCAATCAATATTCACAATAGGCGTATCAAAAAAGAAATCAGCATACTTCACGTGCAAAGATCCCAAACTCTCCAAATCAACACACCCAACCGCAATCACAAGATCATGCCGATAACGATCCGTAGAAACAATCACATCCTCAGCACTCCAAACCCCAGACTTAGGAATCAAATCAAGCACAAGGTCCCCATCCTCATCACGCTGCACGACCTCACCAATCTCTGCCTTATCACCCTTAACACGCACAGTCATTTTCCGAAGCTGCTCAATATCCCCCCGCACAGGAGCTGGAGATCGCAAAAACTCAATCGCCTTAGGAGCAACCCCGCCAGACGTCACAATATCGACAGGTTTATTCATTTTTGCTAAAAGAGAGGCACAAGAATAGGCCGCGGTAAAGTCATCAAGTGTAGATTGCTCAGCCAAAACAATCACCGGACTCAGTGATCGCTCAAGCATTGAAATAAGTTGTTCATGCGTGTTTAACGCCATGCGCCGGGTTCATTCGTAAGAGTCCTCGTCTTCCACACGACAAAAAGGGAAGAAAGGATCTTAACCTGCATTGATACCACCGTCAAGGGCTGATAGACTCTCAATACATATGCCAAACACAGAAAAAGACATCCCAAAGATCTACAACGCCTCAGAAGTTGAAGACAATATTTACAAAGCCTGGGAAGAGAGCGGTTTTTTCAATCCAGATAATCTCGAAGGCCTATCAGAATCAGCCGAGCCCTTCACGATATCTCTCCCACCGCCAAACGTAACCGGCACCCTCCACATGGGTCACGCCGTCATGCTCGCAATCGAGGACGCGATGATTAGATTCGCTAGAATGCAAGGAAAGCGAACACTCTGGCTCCCAGGAACCGACCACGCAACCATCGCCACCGCATCAAAAGTAGAATCCATTATCTACAAAGAAGAAGGGAAGACGCGTCACGACCTCGGTCGAGAAGAATTCGAACGCCGAACCGCAGAGTTCGCCCAAAACTCCCACGACACCATCGTCGGCCAAACAAGAAAAATGGGCGCATCCGTCGACTGGTCACGAGAGGCTTACACCTTCGACGACGAACGAAAACACGCCGTCCGCACCGCCTTCAAACGCATGTTCGACCTAGGCCTCATCTACCGAGGTCACCGCGTCGTCAACTGGGACCCAGCAGGGAAGACCACGGTTTCAGACGAAGAAGTCGTCCACAAGCCAGGAAAAGCAAGTCTCTACACCTTCCGCTACGCAAAAGATTTCCCAATCGAAATCGCAACAACACGTCCAGAAACAAAATTCGGTGACACGGCAGTGGCGGTTCACCCAGACGACAAGCGTTATCAAAAGTTCATCGGAAAAGAATACAAGATCGAATACTGCGGAAACGAACTCAACATCAAAATCATCGCCGACAAAGAAGTCGACGCTGAATTCGGAACCGGCGCCGTCGGAGTCACGCCAGCACATTCACTCACAGATGCCGACATCGCCTCACGTCACGAAATCAACATGGTCCAAGTCATCGACCAGGATGCAAAGATGACAAAAGAAGCGGGGTCATCAGTAGCGGGCAAGACAACATTAGAAGCGAGAGAAGTCGCTGTCACATGGCTCAAAGACCAGGGCCTCCTCTCAAACACCGAAGAAATCGACCAAAACCTATCCGTAGCAGAACGCTCTGGTGGAGCCATCGAACCAATCCCAATGCTCCAATGGTTCATCGACGTGAACAAGAAGTTCCCATTCACCGCATCATCTAGAGCTCCTCTCGCAGACATCAAAAGCGGCGACATGGTCACCCTAAAGGGCCTCATGCAACACGCTGTAAAATCCGGCGAGGTAGAAATCGTCCCAGAACGATTCAGCAAGACCTACTTCCACTGGATCAACAACCTCAGAGATTGGTGCATCAGCCGCCAACTCTGGTTCGGTCACCAAATTCCCGTCTGGTACTGCGCATCAGAAACCTGCGAACCAACCGTCTCCATCGAAAACCCAACCAAGTGTTCATCATGCGGCACATCCGAACTATCACAAGACGAAGACACCCTAGACACCTGGTTCTCCGCCGGCCTCTGGACCTTCTCAACTCTCGGATGGCCAGACAATGACGCATCAGATCTCAACACCTTCCACCCAACAAACGTCCTAGAAACCGGCTACGACATCCTCTTCTTTTGGGTCGCCAGAATGATCCTCATGTCCACCTGCCTCCTCGGAGAAGTCCCATTCAAACAAGTCTACCTCCACGGCCTCGTCCGAGACGCAAACGGCAAAAAGATGTCCAAGTCTCTAGGAAACGCGATCAATCCGCTAGACATGATCGCAAAATACGGAGCCGACGCAACGCGACTCTCCCTCTTCATCGGAGCAACTCCAGGAAACGACTCAAAGTTATCAGAGGAGAAGGTCGCAAGCTTCCGAAACTTCACAAACAAACTCTGGAACATCTCCAGATTCGTCTTCATGAACGTCGGCGGCATCAGTGCATCCATCCAAGCGACGCCATCAGAAAACCTCGAACTATCAGACCGCTGGATCCTCTCCCGCCTCTCCGAAGTCATCACAAGCGTCACAGCCCACCTAGAAAACCATGAATTCTCCATCGCCGGAGAGGAACTTCGAGAATTTACTTGGAACGAATTCGCCGACTGGTACCTCGAAATCGCAAAAGCTCATCCAAACGAAGAAGTCAGAAACCAAGTCCTCATCTACACCCTAGAAAACATCCTAAAACTCTGGCACCCATTCATGCCATTTGTCACAGAAGAAATCTACAAGCAATTCGATGCCGGATTTCTCATGACAGCAAAGTGGCCACAACCCCAATCAAAGCCCGATCAACAAGCCATCACCGCCTTCAACCAAATCAAAGAAATCACCGTAGCCATCCGAGATATCCGAGCCCGCTACAAACTAGGCATGAAAGAAACCCTAAATGTCAGAGTCGCAGGCAAAGCCGATCTCTCCACCCTAAAAGGCCCAGTCGAAAAACTCACAAACACATCCCTGTCACCAGCGCCCGATGAAACCGAATCCAAAACCGACGCCGTCCTAGCCATCGGAAACCTCAAAATCATGGTCGACCTCTCAGACCACATCGACCCAGAGGTAGAAAAAGCACGCATCACAAAAGAGCTGGAGAAGGCCAAGAAGTACGCAGCATCAATCGAGGCAAAGCTAAACAATGAAAGTTTCACCTCAAACGCGCCGGAAGAAGTTATCAAAATACAAAGGAAAAATCAGAAAGAAACTGAGGCAAAAATCAAAACATTGGAACAGGAGCTGGCCTCGCTATAAAAAACTCCCACCTATACAGGTGGGAGTTTTTTAGTAACTGACCTCGGCTCGCATCACCGCGGCCGTATCAGCCATCGTATGAATAACGTCCTCATGAAGATCCGAAGCTGGGTGTTCTCTCAGGTAGGTATCCACAATACGCACCCCAAGTCTACGCGGATTACGACCAAGTAGATGATTTTCAGCAACAATGCGCTGTGCAATACGACCCATAGAGGTAGAGAGTGTCATCATCTCATCTCGAACGGATTCAACAAAAGCTTCAGAAAGATCTTCAGGGTTCGCGCCCACACTGCGAGCGATCTCATCTGTCACGTTCTTATGATCATAATGCTGAGCATTCGCACGCGTACAAAAGTACATGCGAAGCGCATGTCCAGCCTTAGCGAGGACGGCTGGATCGACATCGTCACCCGCTTCCATCTGCTCCAAAAGAGCCTTCTTTCCTTCATCCTCCCCAAGCTCTCCAAGTCCTTCCTCGGCAAGAAGTTTTTCCCAATCCTTAGGGCCATCTGGCGGCACGCCAGGAGGCGATTCAAATTCTCCAGACATAAAAGTCATTACGAATTATAAATAAAGTATACAAAAAAACGAGGAAGTGGGTAAGCGCAGGGCGCAAACCCAGATCCTCGCTAGACGGCGAGACCAAGAGCCGGTTCAGGCTCCTGATCATCGCAGTCACGAGCCTCACTCGCCTCACGTACGGCATCTACATCAGTAAAGCCGATGAGTGCCGCGGTGAGGACGAGCAGGGGGGCGTCGGTCAGACGAAGTGTTCGTCCCTCGAGGTGAGGGACGAGCGTTTCGTGTGGGACCATGCCGGCCAGGACGCGGCCAACCCGGACAGGCCAGCCATCCGCACGGCCGTCGTCATGGTGGACTAGTCCGCAGTTGCCGCAAGAAAGTCCACCAAGGACCCAGCTCGAGAGCGAGCCGCGGCAGTGAACACAGATCATCACTCCTCCAGATGGCCCCGATCGAGACCGAAGTCGTGGGTGAGGTGACCGTCATCGAACGCGCCAGAGACGCGATCGTCGAACGTCATGGAAAGAACGCGGTCCACCGGAAGCGGACCATCAGGATCGCGCCGCTCGTCCTCATCACCGGAATCCGATTCGAGGTCGAGATCGGAATCGCGAGAGGTGGGAACGAGATTGCGCAGGTACTCTTCGAGAAACTGAAGCTGGGACATCTCAATCTCCTTCTTCGAGACCAAGAAATATAGCACATTTCAACAATAAGTCAATAGTTGGATACAAGCAAGAACTCAGCTATACTGCGTGTACACCTATATTATTCAAGCTAGATTGCTCGTCGTATGCCAAAAAAGATCGACAACGAAAAACTCGAAGAACTACTCACTAGAGGCGTAGACGCAATCTACCCATCTCGAGAACTCTTCGAAAAAAGACTAAGAAAAACAACCCCAATTCGCATCTACCTAGGCTTCGACCCAACAGGAAAAGACTTGCACATGGGCCACGCTCTACAACTCCGAAAACTCCGCCAATTCCAAGACCTTGGCCACGAAGTCATCCTCCTCGTCGGCTCCTTCACCGGCATGATCGGCGACCCAACAGACAAATCAGCAACGCGAAATCAGCTCACAAAAGACCAAGTCCTCGCAAACGCCGCAACCTACAAAAAGCAGGCCGCAAAAATCCTCCGCTTCACCGGGAAAAACCCAGCAAAACTCAAATTCAACCACAGCTGGCTCGCAAAACTTTCCTTCGCACAAGTCATCGAGCTCGCCTCAAACTTCACCGTCCAGCAAATGCTCGAACGCGACATGTTCGACAAGCGCCACAAAGAAGGAAAGCCAATCCACATGCACGAGTTCTTCTACCCCCTCATGCAGGGATACGACTCAGTCGCAATGGACGTAGACGCAGAGCTCGGTGGCTCCGATCAAATGTTCAACATGATGGCCGGCCGAACCCTCATGAAAAAGATCAAAAAAGAAAAATTCGTCGTCACGCTCAGTCTCCTCACAAACAGCGAGGGCAAAAAGATGAGCAAATCAGAAGGTGGCATGATCGCTATCACCGACAGTCCAAAAGAGATGTTCGGCAAAGTCATGGCTCTCAGCGACGACATGATCATTCCATACTTCACACAGGTCACAGCTGTCCCAATCGAGGAGGTGAACGGCATCAAGCTCGCCATCAAAAAAGGCCTCAACCCCAAAGAAGCAAAAGTCCGCCTCGGCCTAGAGCTCGTCACCGAATTCCA
>CAZTKG010000005.1:0-12821 GCA_964613815.1 uncultured Gammaproteobacteria bacterium | reverse complement strand
ATCGACCAAATCGAAATCCCACGTGACACAAGCCACGGAGATTTGGCATACCCCTGTTTCGCCGCCGCAAAAAGTCTCAAAAAGAACCCCGCAGAATTCGCGATCGAACTCGCGGCAAAAATCGGCCCATCAGACCTCATTGCAGGAGCAAAAGCGGTCGGTCCATACGTAAACTTCTCATTCAAAAACGACGCCTTCGCAGACGCCGTCATCAAAAACGTCACAAAGATGACATCAGCCTACGGTGCATCAAAGCAGGGGGAGGGGAAGAGCGTCGTCATCGAGGGGGCACAACCAAACACCCACAAAGAATTCCACATCGGCCACATCCGAAACGTCGCCTATCCACTGGCCATTTATAATGTTCTCAAGGCAAGCGGCTACAAAACAACCTTCGCAAGCTACATCGGCGACATCGGCGCCCACGTCGCCAAGGCACTTTGGGGCTACAAAAAATTCGCCGCACCTGACATCAAAAAAAGCAAAACAAGAGCAAAAGATCTTTCCCAAATCTACATCAAAGCAACGGCAGAATCAGAAGACAACGAAGACATCAAAAAAGAAATCGCCGAAGTCCAACAAAAACTAGAAGCCAGAGACCCAGAATGGACCGCGCTCTGGAAAGAGACAAGACAGTGGAGTCTAGACTACTTCGCAGACATCTTCGCTGAACTAGGCCTTAAACCAGACGTCACCTACTACGAAAGCGAAGTAGAGGGCCCCGGCAAGGAGATCGTCCAAAAAATGCTCACAGACGGCAAAGCCGAAAAATCCGACGGCGCCGTCATCATCAACCTCGAAGACGAAGACCTAAGCGTCTGTCTCCTCCTCAAATCCGACGGGTCTTCCCTCTATTCCACAAAGGACCTCGCCCTCGCGTTCAAAAAAGAAGAAGACTACGCCGCAGACCGCTACATCATCGTCGTAGACGTCCGACAGTCATTCTATTTCCAGCAAATCTTCGCAACCCTCAAGCATCTAGGCTTCCAAAAACAAATCTCCCACCTCTCATACGACTTCGTAAAGCTCCCAGAAGGCACGATGTCATCAAGAAAGGGAACATTCATCGCCTACACAGACCTACGCGACAAAATGCGAGAAGAGCTAGAGGCGCAGACGAAATCACGAAGAGAAGACTGGTCAGACAAAAAAATCAAAGAAACAGCTGAGGCACTCCAGCGCGCTGCGCTCACATTCACGATGCTCCGCCAAGACCCAGAATCCATCATCACCATCGACATCAAGGAATCAATATCATTCGAAGGATTCACCGGCCCGTACATCCTCTACACAGCGGCAAGAATCGAATCAATCAAAAACAAGTACGAAGGCAAGTTCTCCAAAATCAAGCTCACGCCATCAAAACTCACAAACGACCTAGAGCGCCAGCTCGTCAGAAAGATCGCGAGCTATCCAGATCTCATCGCAAGAGTCTCACAAAACTTCAAAGTCTCAGAAATCGCCACCTGGACATTCGAACTCGCCAAACTCTTCAACGAGTACTACCACGAAGTCAGAATCCTCGGAGGCGAAGATCAAGACCAAGACCAAATCCAATCCCGACTTCTCCTCGCAGAAGCAGTCCGTCAAAACATCGAGAACGCCATGGCAATGCTCGCCATCCCAGTCTTAAAAGAAATGTAGAATATGGCTCCAAACCACGCAGAAACAATTATCGCAGCAGGTGTCCGTGTCGAAGGTGATTTCGTCGGAGAAGGCGACCTCATCATCGAGGGCGAGCTAAACGGCAACATCCAAATCGCCGGCGACCTCCGTGTCGGTGACCACGCCAAAATCAAAGCCGACGTCATCGCCGCAAACGCCATCGTCGCCGGAGAGATCCGCGGCAACATCCAAATCGCCGACCGTCTAGAGCTCACAGAATCCGCTAAGCTCATCGGCGACACCACAGTAAACATCCTCTCCGTCACACCAGGGGCGCTCATCAACGGCTCCATCACCATGGACGGCCGAGCTGTAAAGGTCACCAAAGAAGAAAAACCTGAAGAGCCAGAAGAAGACGAGGAATAGACATCAAGCCTCATGTACCTCTACGTCTACGACGAATTCGCCCAAGACCCCAAGTTCGAACGTGACCTTTCCCTCATCGAAACACGTCTCACCGACTTAGGGATCAGCGGAAAAATAGCGCGCCTAGCGCTTTTTCGCGATGCAAACGAACTTGTCTACGACGAAGTCCGCTCCGGCCAAATCAAAACCATCGTCGCCGTCGGAAACGATCAAACCTACAGAAAAGTCCTAGACGCCGCCTCCGACTACGGCCTCGCCCTAGCCATCCTCCCAATCGGATCATCGCACCAGCACCTATCATCCATCCTAGGCTTCCCACAATCCGTAGAAGCCTGCGACGTCCTCTCAGCCCGCATCATCGAAGAAGTAGACGTCGGCGAAATCGACGCCAAACGCTTCATCGGAAAAGTCACCCTCACCACCCAGGCCCCGGCAACCATCCAAGTCGACGGCATGTACCAAGTCCAAACAGCAGAGCCGGCAATCATCGAGGCGAGAAATCTAGAACTCGCAGATCAGTCCGTCCGAGCCGGCAACCCAACCTCCGGAACACTAGACCTCGCCATCCGCCTCTCCGGAGGAAGCTGGTTCAACAAAAAATCCGCCCCGCCAAGCATCATCCCATTCCGCTACGTCCAAATACGCTCCCAAAAACCCATGACGATAAATCAAGACGGCATCGAGCGCACAGCAATGGAGGCAACCCTAAACATCTTCCCCCAACGCCTCCGAGTCGTCATCGGAAAAGCAAGAAAATTTTGACGAAAGCTCGCGCCCATGATTCAATGGCTGCGTTCTTTTTTCAGGAGGGAGCATGGATCCAGGTCACGTCCTAAATATCTTCACGTTCATCGCAATGCGAGCACGTGAAATCGCAGCCGAAGTCCGCGGAGACGGACTCCACATTCCGGTGGAGATGAAGGGAAGCGATCGTACGCCGCTCACGGTCGCTGACACAAGAATCAACGAGATGGCCATCGCTGTACTCGCTCAAGAGTTCCCCGGAGTCAGGCTGGTCGGAGAAGAGGGGGACGGAGAAGGTGAGGGGCACGTCGTCGCACTCCTCGACCCACTCGACGGGACCATCACATTCGAGATCGGTCTCCTCCTTAGCACCATCTGCCTCTCCTTCATGGACACGCGGCAGGGAGTGACGACGCACGCCATGATCGCAGACCTGTTCGAACGACGCAGGTGGACAAGAATTGGTGCAGATGCATCAACTATGGTCAGGACGTATCAGCAGTACGCTGCAGCGCAGGTCTCATCCCACACCAGCATCGAGGATGCCAAGATCTGCATGATCTGGTGGCGACCGGATATCTGCCCCTTCGACCTCAACCCGGTCTGCGCCGAGTTGATGGATCGAGGAGCAAAGGTCCTCCAGACCTCCTCGGTCGCCGCTCTCATGGGCCTACTCGCAAGCGGGATGATGGACGCAGTCATCTTCCCAGGGCCCTACGCATACGAAACAGTCGCCGGCGCACACCTTGTCACGGGCGCCAGAGGAAGAGCAACGACCCTCTTCGGTCACCCAATCATGGTCACAGACGACCGCTACATTCGAGACGGCTCCATCCTCTCAAACGGCCATCTCCACAACGAACTCGTCGAGATCTGCCAGCGCTTTGTCATCCGCCAGAACAACAGCTAGCCTTCATCACTTAGATGAGGTTTTTTTTACAAACAAAAAATACCCAGCTTTGCTGAGTATCTCTTGGTGGGCGTTGCAGGACTCGAACCTGCGACATCTTCCTTGTAAGGGAAGCGCTCTAGCCAACTGAGCTAAACGCCCGCATTTATGGGGACAATAGTAATAGATGTGAATGATTTTATCAAGACGCTTCATTCCCATCTTGCCTGCCCCTAACGGAGCATTCCTGCGAAGGGGGGACCATAGTGGAGAGATCTCTCGACTCCGCTCGAGATGGGACAGGGAGAAATTCCGGATAGCCACAAAGCGCATCCTGTAGCGGCAAGAACATTTTAGCAAGATAACGCCAGGAAGTGGGTAAGTTGCCGCTGTGTGGTGATTCTTTTTGCAATCCACAAAACAGATTACCTACGCAAGCAATGCCTACTTAGCAAATCTGGCGCCGCTAGAATGTCCTGTCATGGTGTTTCTTTCGAGCACTACAGTAAGGCGACCTGTAACGGTCGTCGTCGAGGAGCGGAGAAAAAACACCATGACAGGACATTATAGCAAGCCAGATGGTGCGAACGGAGAGACTCGAACTCTCACGGGGTTGCCCCCACTAGCCCCTCAAGCTAGCGCGTCTACCAATTCCGCCACGTCCGCATCAATGTAAGCAATATACTAGCTGAATACACAAAATATTTCAACCCAAGCGGCGATGCCGCATGTTTGGTATAATATCATCATATTTGTATTCAAACATATGCCCAGAAAAGCAACAGCAGCAGAAAGAGCGCCAAAACCAGAGGTCAAAGATCAAAAACAAAAGTCAGAACCAGAGCTAGAGTTAGTCCATTCCGTTGAAGAAGTAGAGGTATCTTTCGATTTACTCGAGCTGCCGGAAGCGTTAACAAAAAGACGGCTGCGAAGAGAGGTTGGGGCAATGGGGCAAAAGCTAGGGTATGGAGACATACCGGTCATTGAAAGAATGGCAAAGGGAAATAAGTTTAATCCTCAAGAGCTAGGTAACGTACAAGAAGCGATCAAAGACGATCTAGAAAACGATAGAATTCAATCATCGGCTCAGATCGCTTACGCAGAGCAGTTTATTCGATTTTCAGATCTAGCGGCAGATATCCAAAGATCGGCAAGTGAAACAACGGGCCTCGTTCCCATGGAGGCACTGTCCAGCCTAAGTGACTCAGATATTACTGAGCGAAAAGTACGAGCGGAAGAGCGTGCGATCGAAGACGAGAAGGAGCGAGCAAGACTCGCTGCATTCAAGCCAATGGACAAGGATATTTTCAAAGAAGTAGATAAGTCTCGCGAAAAATCAAAGAAGAGGCGTACAGAAAAGAGAAGGCAAGAAAAAGCTGTTGCACGAAAGAAAAAGGTGGAACAAAAGCTAGAGCCAATGACAGAGGAAACCGCGGAGTTAGACAAGATCCAAAAGGACATCACAGCAAAGCAAGAGCGGATCAAATCCCTAAAGTGGTACCGTTCTGGTGACCGAATCGCAAAAAAAGCAACAGAGGCAGCTATCGCGGAACTCCAAAAAAGAGAAAAGGAGCTCCAATTCCAAATCTCAGATGCATTGAATCAAGAGGTCCGTTCCGGCCGAGCATCAGCAGAGGCAAGGCAGGCACGTGGAAGGTCTGGCGAAGCGCCAAAGCTAGAAATCGTCCGCCCAGAAGCGCAGCTGTCCCAACAAGAAAAAGACTCAGAAGTCGCACGCATCAAGCGAGAAATAGCAGGTAAGCAGTCGCGCCTCGCTAAATACAAGTGGTACCGCAGTGCAGATAGGGTAGCTAGCCGTGCAACAAAATCCGCCATCGAAGACCTCAATAGCCAACTAGATGACCTGGTAATCGACCAAGGCTACGACAAGGCGGCATAGCCTATGATCGCCCGCATCCTAATCGGCCTAATTATTATCACAGTAGGATTTTCCATGGTCTACAAGACTCCATGGTACTTAAGTATTCTGGGCAGAAATTACTGGGCGGAAACCAAGATAGGCCCAGGGGGGACACGACTGTTCTACAAGATGATCGGAACCGCGATCACGATCCTGGGGATTTTCGTTGTCACAAACACCTGGGAGCAATTTGTAAAATGGATATTCGGCCCAATCCTCTAATATGATCAACTCTTACAAGACACTCCAAAAAATCGGCGTCATGCCAGGTATGAGCATCGCAGAGTTCGGCGGTAATCGAAGTGGTCACTTCACGCTCGCCGCAAGTAAGCTCGTCGGAGAGGAAGGGGGAGTTTTTGTCGTAGATGTCATGAAAGAGGTCCTGGAAATGCTAGTCAGCAGAGCAAGGATTGCCGGCCATGCAAATGTGCACCCGGTCTGGGGAGATTTTTCAAGAAAAGGAGGGGTAAGTCTGCCAGAGTCATCCATTGACAAGGTACTCTTCGTCCACTCCTTCGGTATCGTCCAAGATCTAGGGGTGACGATGGAAGAGGTCGACAGGGTCCTAGAGGCATATGGTGAACTCGTCATCATCGACTGGAGAAAAAACGCGCAAAGCCCATTCTGTAGAGGCTACAGGTGCGTCACGCCCCACCAGGTCGAGGCTGACTTACGTCGCTACGGATTCAAGAAGGCAACCTGGTTCCAGCCAGAGCAAACGCACTGGGGAGGAGTCTTTAAGCGAGCTTGATGCTTGACGCGGCAGGGGGAAATCCATAAGCTATCCTCAATATGATCCCACTTTCACCAAACTTCTGGTTCGATCTATCACCGCCGGCCTTGGCCGCATCTTCTGAGCAGGCCCTCTTCATCATTTTCTGCGCCATGATCATCTTCGGCACAGCATTCCGCATTGTCGCAAAGAGTAAGAAAGAGGATCGCTACCTCAAAAAATCAACCTTCAAAGTCGCACACCTCCTCCTCTGGATGGGGGTCCTCGGCATGATCCTCTACTTCTTCAGCTATGAAAAAGTCTACTTCCTCGGCGCAAGATTCTGGTTCATCATCTGGCTAGCCGGCATTATTTTCTGGGCCTACAAAATCTGGAAGTACTCAGCAAAAACCGTCCCTGAACTCAAGGAAAAGAACGAGGCTCTCGCAGAAGAAAATAAGTACCTCCCAAGAAAACGAAAGCGCAAAACAAAGAAGCGATAACATGCCCACAGAAAGGAGGGAGTTCGGCGACAGCGCAGAAAAACTCGCCGAATCTCACATCAAAACCAAAGGATACAAGATCCTAGAACGCCAATTCCGCACAAGATACGGAGAAATAGATCTCATCGCCAAACAGGGTGATGAGATCGTTTTCATAGAAGTAAAAGCCCGCCGAAACCTCTCCGCCGGATATCCAGAAGAGTCGGTAACACCGCGAAAACTAAGATCAATCGAGGCTGTCGCGAACTTCTACATGCAAGCAAAAAAGATCACAGGAGACTATCGGATAGACGTGATCGCAATCATCATCAAAGACGACGAGCCAGAAATCAGGCACATACAAAACGTGTTCTGATGACGATCAGAAGGCTGTGGCAACATCCCCCCCTCCCATCTCGACCTTGTGGAGAGATCTTGCGTTATGTTGCCATCAGATCTCTCCACAGGGTCGAGATGGGAACAGGAGCGGACCTCTCGATAAAAAAAACACACCGTGAAGCTCACGATGCAGGAGTAGGTGGCGTATCCGGTGCCCACAGATGGGATCGAACCCCCTCAAGCCGAGGGGCGAGAAGGGCCGCTTGAGTCATTGCGGCACGATGCTCGGAGGTGGTGATATTGGTCTTCGTGCGCTCAAGGAGGTCCTCAAGATAATGGACCGCAGCAGGATTCGGAAGCGGGCCTGTGCGAACACATGCAAGCGCAAGCGCAATCGAATCTTCCGCATCACGCAGATGACGAACCGCATCTCCATCTCGAAACATCTCAGGATTGGACCGAAGCGCAGAATGAAGAATGCGCGCGAGCTTCCAGTTCCTGCCACAGAGCGCGAGGCTCCAGGCGAAGATCACCAGAAAGAGAAAGCTGACCATGGCAGGAAGGGCAGAGAAGTCCGAATCGCCGGTAGCGAGAGCTCCTGCAAAGAAGATCAGCGAGATCGGAAGCGACATGACCGCAAGTGCGCGATACGCAAGCAAATTAGTAACCTGAACACGCGAATAGTACTGCTGCTCAGTCGTTTCTTCAGACATAAAGAACCTCCTCACAAACCATAATCCCACATCCCCCCAAAGTCAAAACAAAAAACTTGCATTTTCCGCGAAGAATGGTACAGTAAACCCACTGAACTCGGCTGATGGCCGAGATTTATCTTAATATAAAGAAATATGGCATCAGAAATCGAGCAAGCAATGCGCCAGATCTGCGAAGAAAAAGGCATCTCATACGAGGCCGTTCTCGAAACCATCGAGTCCGCACTTTCAGCTGCATACAGAAAGGACTACGGAAACAAAATGCAAAACATCGAAGCAGAATTCGACCCATCAGATGGAGCAGTAAAAGTTGCAGACGTAAAAACCGTCGTAGAAGACATCCCAGAAGAAGAGCTAGAAAAAATGCGTGAGCGCCAGGCAGAAATCGCAGCAAAACGAGAGGCAATGGCGGCAAGCCCGCAGCAAATTCGACGCGCAGAGCAGGAGAGCTTTGAGTCAACAGAGGAGGACGAAGAGGGCGTAAAGTTCAATCCAAAGACAGAGGTCATGATCTCCGACGCAAAGGTCCTCAAGCTCGACGCAGCCATCGGCGACGTCATCCGCACAGACCTCCCAGTCCCAGGAGAATTCGGCCGCATGGCAGCGATGACGGCAAAGCAGGTCATCATGCAAAAACTCCGAGAAGCTGAGCGAGAAATCATCTTCAACGAGTACAAGGAGCAGGAAGGCGAGGTACTCATCGGAACCGTTCAGCGTCGAGAAGGTCGCGTTATCCTCGTAGACATAGGCCGCACCATGGGCGTACTCACCCCAGAAGACCAAATCCAATCCGAACGATACAACTCAGGAGACCGAATCAAAGTATTTGTAAGAGAGGTCGCTCTAGGAACCCGCGGACCACAAATCACCCTATCTCGAACAAGCGAGGAGCTTGTCCGAACACTTTTCGAAATCGAAATTCCAGAGGTGACAGACGGACTCGTTGAGGTAAAGGTGATCGCAAGAGAAGCGGGGACAAGATCAAAAGTAGCAGTCACAAGTTCGGACAACTCCATCGACCCAATCGGAGCCTGTATCGGCCAACGTGGAGTTCGCATCCAAACGGTCATCCAAGAACTAGGCGGTGAAAAAATCGACGTCGTGGAATGGAGTGAAGACCCAGAGGCCTTCATTATGAGCGCGCTCGCCCCAGCAAAAATTACCTCAATAGAATTCAACGAAGAAGAACAGTCAGCGATCGCATTCGTTGCAGGCGACCAGCTCTCGCTAGCTATCGGCCGAGGCGGACAAAACGTGCGCTTAGCCGCGAAGCTTACAGGCTGGCGCCTAAGCGTTCGAGAAGAAGGCGGAGACAAGGAAAAGTCAGAAACAGAAGGGGAGGGTACAGCAGAAGATGCAGCAGAAGCGCCAGCCGACGAGGCTCCCGCTCCTACACAGGATGCATCAGAAACTGGAGACAAGACATCAGAAGCAGAATCAAAAACAGCAGACAAAGAAGGCGAGGTAGCACCGGCACCAGAGCCAGAAGCTGAGGACGCAAAGCCCGCATCAGAACAGGAAGAAGCAAAAGCAGAAGAGCCCGAGGCAGAAGAAGAGGCTTCTGAGGAGCCCGAGGAAGCGTCAAAAGAAGAAGAGCCAACCGAAAGCGCAGAATAGCTCGCATCTCCAAATCACCATATGGGAATCTTCACAGTTACGTTCTACCAACCAATCTACAACCTCCTCGTTTGGATGTATCAAATCATCCCAGGAGCAGACATCGGCATCGTCATCATCCTCATGACCATCGTCGTAAAGGGCGCACTCTTTCCGCTCACATTCCGCATGCTGAAGTCTCAAAAGCAAATGCAGGAACTCCAGCCAAAGATCGCCAAAATAAGAGAGGAACACAAAGAGGATCGAGAAAAGATGGCGGCCGAGCTCATGGCAATTTACAAGGAAAACAAAGTAAATCCATTCGCCTCCTGCCTCCCGCTTCTCATTCAGCTCCCAATCTTCCTAGCGCTCTATCAGGTGCTAAGAGACGGTTTAGGTGAAGTAAACACAGATCTCCTCTACGGCTTCGTTTCAAATCCAGGAACCCTAGACGCGACATCATTCGGATTCGACCTCACGCAAATTTCGATCCCCTTAGCTATTGCGACAGCAGTGCTGCAGTACTTCCAGGCCAAGCAGGCACTAAACCGCCGCCCAGCCAAAGAAGCATCCAAATCATCCGGCGCCATGGACGAGCAAATGCAGGCAACAATGGGCAAGATGATGATGTATTTCATCCCAGCATTCACACTCATGCTAGGAGCAACGTCTCTCCCAGCAGGGGTAATGCTATACTGGATGACAACAACGCTACTCACGATTATTCTCTACAAGGTTTTCCTGGGAGATAAAAAGAAAGAAGCGACGTCAGAAAAGGAATAACCGGAGGAATATGCGAAAGCTCGCATTCATCGCATCATTATTCGCAGGAGCAGGCGTGTTCGCCTGGCTCATCATGCGAGAAGGACCAGGAGAGATTCTCTCCTCCCTCACACAATTCGGCTGGCTAGCCTTCGCCGGATTTTTGTGTATCTCTCTCGTAAACTTCACGCTCTACAGCTTGCGATGGCAGCTCATCCTAAATAGCTTTCTCCCCAAAGAAAAGCGCCTCTCCTTAGCGAGAATGTACATGCACCGCATGGCCGGATTCGCGATGAGCTATCTCACGCCAGCAGCGCAGGTCGGTGGTGAGCCAGTCCGCATAGGGATGCTCATGTCCGACGGCGTGTCAGGAAAGAAGGCAACAAGCGCAGTGATCCTAGACGTCGCAATAGAACTCTTTGCAATCTTCGCCTTCATCATAGCCGGCGTAATCCTGGCAGCAACAGAGGGTCTAGCAAACGGAAACGTCTTCACATACATAGCTATAGGTTTAGGAATATCAGTAGTAATACTAGCGGTATTCTTCTGGGCACTATCAAAAGGTAAAGGCTTTTTCCTCCATATTTTCAAACTCTTAAGATTGCATAAAATAAAACGCTTGCATGCGGCGGAGGATTGGATCAAAGAAACAGAGTCCATCATGACCGAGTTCTTCCAAAAGAAACTCTCTCTCCACATCGCCGTCGCCGCCCTCGCCCTCATCGTCATCTTCTTCAAAGTCGTAGAGGTAATCTACATCGCCTTTTTCCTAGGTATCGCCCTCACGTTCTCTCAAGCGTTCCTCACCGCAACGCTTCCAGGCATCGCCCTCATCCTCCCAGTCCCAGGAGGCCTCGGCATCTTCGAAGGCGGATTCGCAGCAGTATTCGACGTCCTAGGAATCCCACTCTCAGCGATCGCATTCGCTCTCATCATCCGCATCCGAGACGGCATCTTCATCGCCACCGGCTCCTTCTGGATGATCCGCCAAGGCGAGAAGTTATTTCGAAGAGGGGGGTGAGGAGCGGTACGTGCATCAACATTTGTCCCATCTCGACCGACCGTGGGGAGTGGAGAGATCTCTCGACTTCGCTCGAGATGGGGGGCACGACGTGCAACAAATCATCAATTGTGCTGAAATATGCGAGTATGGATCCCGTCCTCAAAGACATCCAAAAAACCCTCGCATATTTTTCATTTTTCAAATACCCACTTACCGTTTTTGAGATCTTCAAATGGCAGTATCAGCCATCAAAAATCAGATCATACGCAGAGATCCAAGAGGCGTTGTCATCAAGACCGTCGCACCACGGTATGCACGGCCTCTGCACAGAAGATGAAATCAAAACATGGGCCCTAGACCGCCATCGCCGCTACCGCAACGCGCTCTACAAGGAACGAAAACTCCGAAAGTTCATGCACTATCTCCGCAGAGTAGAGTCCATCGAAGGCATCGCCATCTGCAACTCCATGGCCTACCACGCAACGCGCCCAGAATCCGACATCGAC
The DNA here is from genome assembly GCA_964613815.1 of uncultured Gammaproteobacteria bacterium. Taxonomy (GTDB): domain Bacteria; phylum Patescibacteriota; class Patescibacteriia; order UBA9934; family UBA9934; genus CAZTKG01. The sequence continues at coordinate 1,123 of CAZTKG010000005.1, read as the reverse complement.
CTCTTCATCATCACAAAGCCAGGAAAAATCTGGACCACACGCTTCCTGTCAGTAGCCCCACTCATCATCACCAGACAGCGGCCCGGCGAAGCCAAGATCGACCCCATCGACACCAGCTTCTTCATCACCTCAAACGCGCTAAACCTAGAAGACATCAAAAAACAAAACGACCCCTACATGGCCTTCTGGATCAAAACCCTCATGCCAATAGCGGGATCATCAGATCTCTGGACCGCCTTCCACGCCCAAAACAAATGGGCTGACGCGTGCCTTCCAAACGCCCCCAGAGTCACACGCCCAAAAGCAAAATACTTCACCCTAAAACCAAGAATAGGCATCGCCGCCGCGGAACCCTTCCTTCGCCACCTGCAGGAAAAGAAATTCCCCCAAGACATCAAAACCCTCGCCGGCCAATCATCTAACGTCGTCATCTCAAACACGAGACTAAAATTCCACAAAAACGACAGAAGGGAAGAGATAGCCACCCACATGCAATCCATCATCAACTCGGCATGACCCACAAAAAAATAAAAACCTGGATCTTCACCTGGGGCATTCCCGCAATCATCTTCCTCATCCCCTGGCAAACAAGATACATTTTCGGCCACGAACAAATCGCCGGCCAAAACTTCGAATTCGGCACCCTCAGCATCTACGTTGTGCAGGTTTTGATAATCACAGCAGTAATTCTCATCGGCCCCCTGCACCTATCAAAACAAACACAGCGAACAGCAAAGCTAGGCATCATCGCCCTCACAGCAGCCCTGGTCCATTCCGCATTCGCCATAAACCCACTCATCGCCCTAAACACCTGGATCCATCTCTCCCTAGCCTTCACCCTCTACCTGCTATTATCAGATTTCCGAACCTGCCAATCAACCCTCAAAACCGCCTTCCTCACAGGCCTCATCGCCCCCGCCATCATCGGCATCCATCAATTCCTCTCAGGAGGATCTAATCCCTCCACACTCCTAGGCCTCGCCACAAGATCCGCCGAAACTCTAGGCGACAGCATCATCACCATCAGCGACGACCGAGTCCTCCGAGCCTACGGCTCCTTCCCACACCCAAACATCTTCGCCGGCTACCTCGCAATTGCGTTTACTGTGTCATTGCGAGGAGC
>CAZTKG010000004.1:102039-124372 GCA_964613815.1 uncultured Gammaproteobacteria bacterium | reverse complement strand
AAGAAGAAGAAGAAGAAGAAGAAGAAGAAGAAGAAGAAGAAGAAGAAGAAGAAGAGCGGGAGATGGAGTGTTGGTGTTCTTATGTTTCGGCTGAGGGGGAGGAGGTTTTGGTGAGTGATGATGGGAGTACTGATCGTGCTGAGGAGATCGTGGAGGAGGAATTAGAAGAAGAGCCTGTTGTGGAAGTCGTTGAAGAAGTTGCGCAGGAAGAGGCGGCTTCAGAGGACGTTACTGATGAAGGCGCTAGCGAGACTGAGGAGATTGAAGAAGATCTCTCCGCCTTGGTCGAGATGGGAGAGGAAGAGGAAGTTCTTGATTCTGAAGAGGAAGCATCTCCCCTGTCGTTTGCTGCTGGCGCGGTGATTATTAGTGAGCTTGTTAGTGATCCTGAGGATGGGGTTGAGTGGGTTGAGGTGTTTAATGCTGGTGATAGCGATATTGATCTTGCTGGATGGACGCTTGTTGAGGGGTCTGGGCGGAGTACGGATTTGGAAGGAGTGATTTTGGCTGGTGGGTATGCGGTTTTTGAGGAGCCGAATGGGAACCTGAATAATGACGGGGATCGTGTTGCGATTTTTGATCCTGCTGGTGGGGAGATTGATTCGGTGAGTTATGAGGGGGATATGGCGCCGGAGAAAGGTGAGAGTTTGGCGCTTGTTGATGGGAGTTGGGTGATTAGTAGTGTGGCGACGAAGGGGGTGGAGAATGTTTTGGGGGAGGAGGAAGTTATTGAGGAAGAGGTGGTTGTGGAGGACGTTGCTGATGGAGGCGCTGATGAGGTTGTTGAGGCTGAGGTGATTGAAGAGGATGTGCAGGCCGAGGAAGATCCCTCGACTTCGCTCGAGATGGGAGAAGAAGAAGAGAGCGAGGTGATTTGTGATTATTCTCATCTTTTGGATGAGGAGGTTGTTGTGGTGAATGTTGCTACTTCGGTGACTGATGAATCGGCTCCTGCTGTGAGTACTGCAGCTTATCGGGGGTCTGATGAGACGGTTGTGAGTGGTGTGGTTACGGCTGCTCCGGGGCTGTTTGGGAGTCAGCTTGCGTTTGTGACGGGGAGTCAGATTTATTCGCATTGGTCTGAATGGCCAGAGCTTACTGTTGGTGATGTTGTGATGGTTACTGGGGAGTCTTCTACTTCTCGGGGGGAGCCTCGGGTGAAGATTGATGATGCTTCAGATATTGATGTGACTGGGTATAGCGAGCCGATTGTTTTTGCTACTGATACGGAAGGTGTGCGCCGGTATAACGAAGGAGAGCTTGTGCAGCTTGCGGGGTCGATTGTTGACTATGCAGGGAGCAAGGCGACGTTTGTTGATGATGTTGGGGAGATTGTGGTTTATGGGCATGCGAATACGGGGATTGCTTGGAAGGAGTATTTAGGGAGTCGGGTCTTGGTGACAGGGGTCTTGCGACTGATTAATGACTCGGTGTACGTGTATCCTCGATCCCCTCTTGATTTGGAGCGGCAGGATTTTGTGATGTCTTCTGTGAGTAGCGAGGTGAGCGTGCCGGTGACGGTGGTTCGGGAGAATCATACTCGGGCGATTGGCGGCGGTCTGCTTGTGAGTCTGTTTGTGGGGATGATGGGATATTGGTTTTTGAAAGGGCGCTTGGTTAATTCGTCTTCTAAATAAGGCTTATGATTTCTGTGACGAAGGTTCATTCGGAATTTATTTCTTGGCGTGTGAAGGCTCGGGAACAGTTTTATGCGCGGACTGATCTACATGGAATTCCCTTGGAGATTTCTGAGGAGTTGCTTGCCGTTGTGATTGCCGTGGCTCGGGAGCGGTATCGACTTGGGTTGAAGCGTGGGGCTCGGTGGAGGAGGGATAAGGATGTGAAGGCGCGAGATGATAGCGGATAGCAAAACAGGGCTCTTGCCCTGTTTTGCCCCCCCTGCCCCATCTCGACCTTGTGGAGAGATCTTGCACTCTTGCCGCTATCAGATCTCTCGACCATGCTCGAGATGGGAATTTTGATGATTATTCATCCTCAGACCCATGTTGCGTGGAGTGCTCCTAGGATTGCTAGGACGACTAGGTAGTAGCTGACGTCTAGCCAGTAGAGCCCCCATGGGCGTTTGCCCCAGACGGATCCGTTTAGGGCGTAGACGGCGATGAAGCCTATGAGGAGCCAAACTCCGGTGATTGCTCCGGCTTGGATTGTTTCTGCGCCAGCAAAGTCAACGAAGTGGGCAGTTACGTAGCTCATGATGATTGCTCCTAGGAATGTGATCCCGTAGAGCTTTGGCATGTTTGGTTGGGACTTTTCGATGTCGGCTTTTGAGATGTTTGAAAGCTTCATCCACTTTTTGCCGAATCCTGCTGGGGAGTACCAGAAGGCTCCGATGACCATGTTTAGGATGGCGCCGACAATGACGGCTGCCATGTCGATGTCTACTTCGGGCATAGATCTTTGTTAGAAAATAAGTATTGAGTTTACGATAGCATAGGTTTTGATAAATGCTAGCGTTGACGCTTGTTTGGGCTGCGTGATATGTTCTTGGCACGCGGTAGTAGTTCAGTGGTAGAACGCTTCCTTGCCAAGGAAGAGGTCGCCGGTTCGACCCCGGTCTACCGCTCCAGAGTGCACAGCTACGCTCCCTTTTCGTCCCTAACCTACGGATCCTCGACTACGTACTTTATGTACGTCTTACTGCGGTCCTTCGGCGGCGGAACGAAAATGAAGCATATCTGAGCACTCTGGAGATTCTCCAAAAAGACACGACTCGTTCGTGTCTTTTTGGAGCGGTAGGTCTGCCATGGCCGACTACCAAGACTCAATCACCAACCTTTGATCTACCGAATATATCCTGGTCGTTTTTTTATTATCCCATCTCGACCTTGTGGAGAGATCTCTCCATTTCAGTCGAGATGGGAAACTAGGTAAACCTGGAGACCGGATGGCCATCAAAAAAACACAGCAGAGACTGTGTCAGTATATGCAGGTGCCGAAGCTGCAGATGCCGGTTCCGGTGGCGGCTTTTGATTGGCCCTCTTTGTGCTGATCTTCTGCTGTGAACCAGCTGGTCAGCGGTGATGAATGACTGAGGAACTGATCGCATGCTGCGAAAATTGCTGTAGAAACCACGAATGCCACGGTCATGCCAGCGAGGACGCCTCTTCTATGAATTGAGACCCCGTTCAGCTGCGAACCGATGAGTGTTGCGAATGCTAGAGCAGGAACGATCGCGAAGGCGAATTCCATTGCATCTCCTTTAGATGAGTCCGAAGCCTTTTAGGGCTTTTCGGAGGATTGGGCGCTTGTTGCGCCAGGATTTTTTGATGAGCTCTTCTGGGGTGCCCCAGTAGACTTCTTCGAATTCTCGATGATGTGCGTCGAGGTCGAATTTTGTTTTTTTGCTTACTACTGCTAGGAAGAATTCTTGTTCCTGACCCACGTATTTTGGGTGTGGGATGGACTTTCTGTAGGCTCTTGCCCAGCTGTAGCGGTGCTTTCCTAGGAGCGCTGCGGTGATTTCGAATTGGTTTGGCTTTAGACCTAGCTCTTCTTGGAGCTCTCGGCGAGCTGCTTGCTCGGCTGTTTCGCCTTTGTCGATGCCTCCTTGGACGGTTTGGTAGGTTGTACGCTTGCCTAAACGGCGGCATAGAAGGACTTTTCCGTTGCCGTCGGAAACAATTACCGCGGCGTTTGGGCGGTATTTTTCTTTTGGTTTGAAGAAGAGTTCGAAGAGGCTCATTGGGTTAAGATTAGCACATGACTGTGATTGGATAAAATGAAACACCCGCTAAGAGCGGATGAGGACAGTAGCGATGATGGCGAGGGAGATAAAGAGGCTTATCCCCATGGAGAAGAAGACGGAGGCAGAACGGGTTTTGATGCCGTTGAAGGTGAAGGCGCATTGGATGACGGCGAATAGGGACCAGGTTGTGAGGGAGATCCCCTGCACGGATGGGCCGGTGACTGCGGCGTAGGCCTGTGGGAGGAGGGCTATGGGGTTGATGAGGATGATCAAGGACATGATGGTGTTGAAGACTGCTGATTCGACGATGGGCCTGCACCCTGCGTGCAGGGTGTCCATGAAGGCGGTGATGCTGGCTGTCATTTGAGACTCCTTGGAAAGAACTTGAGAAGCTTGTCAGCTCTTCCGAAGACTGTCAATCCCTTTGACTTAAACTCTGGACTTGTATAAAGTAAGAATGTAAGAAATTATTACTTCTATGGTGCATATTCTAAAGGCTACTTCCAAGGGGCAGGTCACCCTTCCTGCTGCATGGCGGAAGAATTTTGATTCTGATCATTTTCTTGCCAAGGAAAAGAATGGAGCCCTTGTCATCTCCCCTGTTGATGTTGGTGTACTTGAGGAAGAGGGGAAATGGGAAACCATCTTTGATGCTGATCGTGACAATAAGGGGAAGGGCGTTCCGCTTGATGACTTTATCTCAGCGCTTGAGAGTACCCTTTAGTTTATGGATGAGATCCGTAAGCTCCTTTTGAAAGCGAGAAAGGCTGACCGTGAGCGAATCTTGAAGATTTTTAGACGCGTGAGGTCGGGTGATTATGACGGTTTGAAGATTGAGAAAGTGAAGCATTCAAAAAAATATCGAATTCGTGTTGGTAGATATCGGATTATCCTGAAGCAGGATCCGTCTGGTGGATATTTGGTCATATCTTTGAAACTGCGTAACGAGCGTACGTATCGGTAAACCAAAAAGAACCCAATAACTGGGTTCTTTTTGGTGTCGCGGGCGGGGATCGAACCCGCACGAGCTCTCGCTCCGGGGATTTTAAGTCCCCTATGTCTACCATTCCATCACCGCGACTTCTTGATGTTTGTTGGGGTAGTTTAGCTTGTTTTTTGGTTTTTTTCAAGGCGTCTACCGATTGTTGCGAGATCCTTCCGGCGTGCTAGGACCGGCGCGCCTCCCCACTTCGCCGATGGCTACGTTGGGGGCAGTCAGGTTGGGCGCGAGGACTCATGGTGGCTAGGCGTGGTTTTCCTTGTTAAAATGCGAGCATGATTGAATCTAATGCTCCTGAGGTTTTTGATAAGAGTCGTGAGATTGCTCCTGAAGCTGTGCAGGAGGAGCAGGTTTTTGAGGCCGGGCTTCGGCCTCAGAGTTTGGATGATTTCATTGGGCAGGAGGACTTGAAGGCTGGGCTTCGGATCTTTATGGAGGCTGCGAAGGGGCGGAGTGAGCCGCTTGAGCATGTGCTTTTGTATGGAAATCCCGGACTTGGGAAGACGACGCTTGCGAATATTATTGCTCGGGAGATGGGGGCTAGTATACGGGTGACGAGTGGGCCGGCGATTGAGCGGGTTGGCGATCTTGCTGCGGTGCTTTCGAATCTTCAGGAAGGTGATGTGTTGTTTATTGATGAGATTCATCGGATTAATAAGACGGTTGAGGAGATTCTTTATCCTGCGATGGAGGATTATGCGCTTGATCTTGTGGTTGGAAAGGGGCCTAGTGCTCGGGCATTGAGGCTTGCGCTTGAGAAGTTTACGGTGATTGGGGCGACGACGCGGCTTTCGATGCTTTCGAGTCCTCTGCGGGATAGATTTGGCATTGTGTATCACTTTGATTTTTATACGGATGCGGAGATTGGGTCGATTATTCGGCGGAGTGCGGGGTTGCTTGGGCTTGAACTTGATGAGGAGACGAGTTTGACGGTTGCTCGGCGGGCTCGGCGGACGCCTCGGATTGCGAATCGGCTTTTGAAACGTGCTCGGGATTATGCGCAGGTGAAGCATGCGGGGCGGATGGATAGTGTGATTGCGCATGAGGCGCTTGATATGCTCGCGATTGATCCCCTGGGACTTGATGCGGCGGATCGGATTATTTTGAAGGCTATTGTGGAGATATTTAATGGGGGGCCGGTTGGGCTGAGTACACTCGCTGCTGCCACGCATGAGGAGACGAGTACGATTGAGGAGGTGTATGAGCCGTTTTTGATGCAGCTTGGGTTTTTGGAGCGGACGCCTCGGGGGCGGATCGTGACGCAGCGAGGGTATGATCATTTGGGGGTTGATCGTGCCGGTAACGATGCGTGATATACTTGGAACATATGACGTTTCCGATTTGGATTCTGCTCCTCTTTTACATTTTTGCGCTTGTCTTGGGGGGTATTTTTGTTGCTATTAATGTTTATCACCTGTCTCGGTTTGGCGTGAAGTCTCCGAAGACTCGCATTGTAGCCGGGGTCTATATTGCTAGTTATGTCGCCGTTGTTTTTGTGACGGCGATGATTTTGGTGATGTATGACTGGACGGCAGTTGTTGGTCTTGGAGACATGTTTCAGGCTAATTTGATTCTTGAATAGTATGATTGCGCTTGATCATTTGCCGAATCATCGGCATGGAGAGGAAGTAAAGTTGTTTTTGCGGCGGCATTGGATTGTGCTGGTGCAGATTTTTCTTCTCTTTATTTTCTTGCTTGCCCTCCCCTTTTTGGTTATTGGGCTTTTTTCGATGAGCGGGCTTGCCGTGTTTACTCATGCGTTTTGGAGTCCATTTCTTGCAGTGATGCTTTGTGTGTATTTGATTTTTGTTGTGCTGATTACGATGACGGAGTTTACGGATTATTATCTTGATAGTTGGATTGTGACGAATGAGCGGATTCTGAATACGGAGCACAAGGGGCTTTTTTCGCGCGTGATTAGTGAGCTTTATTTGCAGCAGGTGGAGGACGTGACGAGTGAGATGCATGGGGTTCTTCCGTTCTTCCTGACGTATGGTCAGGTGCATATTCAGACGGCGGCGACGCGGGAGCGGTTTGAGTTTAAGCAGGTTGATAATCCGGATGACGTGAAGCGGGAAGTGATACGGCTTAGTCAGGCCTGTAAGAAGCGGCATCATTTGTTGACGAGGAAGTGATGAAAGGAAAAAGAGCCGATTGGCTCTTTTTTTGCTATCTTCTTTTCTCTTGATCACTCCCACCATCGTTGCAGCTCGATGCCTTGGTAGAAATGCTTGAGGATGTCGTCCCAGGCCATTCCGTCGTTTGCCATGCAGAGGGCGCCTTGGGCGGAGAGGCCTACGCCGTGACCCCAGAGTGTTTTACCTTCGTCGCATGGGACATCGACAGATTTTACCCAGGCGACGGATCCGTTCCAGACTTCTGACCAGTCTCTTGTGCGGCCGTCTGAGACGGTGAAGTATGGGGTGATGGCGATGTCGTTGTCGTAAGTCGCAATGACGCCTCGTGTCTCTTCGACACCTGCGACGATGCGTGGTGATACTGCTTCTTGTTCGTAGCCTCGGTAGACTTGGTCATCTGCGGTTGAGATGACGTGCATGAATTCTTTTCCGCGTTTTGTGCCGTGGGTGTAGTGGTAGAACGCGTAGGTTCGGAATGCGGTTGAGAGGACTTTTTGGAATTCACTATGTGAGAGGTCTGATGTTTCTGCCATTCCTTTGACGTAGTACTCGATTGGGAGCTCGTTGATGACCCAGGTTCGATCTTTGTAGTCGTTGTAGCGGAGCTCGAGGATGTTTCGGTAGGTATTGAATGCGTAGCCAGCGTTTCGGGTTTCTCGCCAGTCGAAGTTTGCGATCTTCATGACGGCGTTCTCTTCGCCTGGGATGAAGCGGAGTCCGTAGGTTGATTCTTCGATGCCGCGGCCGACGTTGTAATAGTAGCGACTGTTTTTGTAGAAGGCGGTTACTTCGTCGCCTTTTTCTAGGTTGGCGAGGATGTTTCCGTTTGTGTCTCGGAGGTCGAAGTCTGATTCGTCAGAGGTAATGACGACTTGCCAGCTTGTTTCGTCGTCGACGATGAGGACTCCTACACGGAAGGCTTCTGGCTCTTCGTGTTTGTCTTTGATGGCGTATCCGTCATCGCTGATGATTTCTGGAGCGGTGATCGCTGCTTCTGAGCCGCCGGTGACTTCCACGGGGATGTCGATAAGGTCTTCTAGGGCGATGCCGTTTGCGGTGAATTGGAACGTTGCGGTGTGGTCACCGTTTACTTCTGGGGCAGTGAATGCGAATGAGGCTATGGCCATACCTCCTGGAGCGATTGATTGCCCACCGGCGTAAGCGAGCTGCGTTCCGGTCCAAGACGTGTGCGTGAAGTCTGCTCCTGTGGATGCGATGGCGACGTCACCTGGCTCGTCGACGCTGTAGCTGGTCCAAGTTTTTGTGCCGGTGTTTTTGAAGCCTACTGTGTAGAGAATGGAGGTACCGGCTTTTGTTTTGATTTTGTTTGCGGATCGGACGGTTAGCTCTCCGTCGTAGCCTTCGGCATCATTTGTTTCTGATGAAGGCTCCTCGGTTTCTGATGCGGGCTGTGCTGATTCTGCGACTGCTTCTTTGATCTCGCTTGTGACGTTGATGTCGATGGCGAAGCTCCCGCCGTTAATCCAAGAAATATCTTCGCTTGCGAGTTTGAATTCTTCGCTGTACTCCCCTTCTGTTTGCGGTGCGTGGAGTTCGAATGTGACGGTTGCTTTTTCGCCTGGGGCTACGGATGATTGTCCGATGCGTTTGACGTGGCCAGGACCGAGCCATGTGCCTGGATCAAAATCTGATGCTCGGTACTTTGGGACGTAGGTGTAAACTGATAGGTAGCCTGGACCGTCGTTTTGCCAGGTGTAGTCGCTTTTGTTGAGGAATTCGACCGTTATTTCCTTTCGTTCTCCTGGCTCCATGGTGAGCTGGCCGCTGCCGGACATGGAAACTAAAAGAGCCTCGTGCGATGCCGCCTCGGCCACTTGTGAAAATCCTAGAATGCAAAGGAGTGTTGCCGCTCCTAGGAATAGTTTTGATGATGTATTTTGTAACGTCTTTATGCGGTGCATGTTTGTTTGGTCATGTATGCGCATCATAGCAATTTTGGACATTCTTTGCGAGAAAAAAATACGCCCCCGAGCGATAGCTCTAGGGGGCATCACGGATGCGACGGCGAGTCACCCGCATAACGTCACTCAGCCTGAGTGGCGGCTCGTTTGGGAGCCTACTGAGCGCGCGGTTGAAGTACTCGTCGGTCTTGACCTCCTCCGGTGTTCGCGTCGCCCTGATCGCCTGAGAGGTGGACATGCCTGCGCGATTGAACACCCTGCAGAGATCCAACTGCGCTTTGCGTGCGGTGGCGCGGAGATGGTTGATCGTGGTCTGGATGCCATGCGGTCCGCCCTCGTCACGCAGCTTTCGCATGACGTGCCGATTCTTGCGAAGGAAGGCTCGCCTTGCAGCGGCGCCGTCCGTGCTCGCTACGTGCCTCGCGACTTCGCTCAGGGACTCAGCTTCGATCATGACCGCGTGCAATCGATGTGCCGCTGCTTCGCAAGCGAGCTGGCGGCGACGGAGAGCGCGGAGTTCGTCGGCATTGAAATGGGTTGTCATTGCTATCTCCAATGAACAGGGTTGAGAAGTTTCCATAAGGGCACGGAATGCTCTTATGGGAACTCCCGAATACTCCTTAGATATTCGGGAAGAAGGATGTCTTTGTTGGACGAATGCCGAAGCTCTCGTAAAGTTCTTCGGGGTCGTAGCCGACCTCGTGATAGATCTCCCCAGCCATCATGAGAAGGCCATTGAAGATCCGTTCGAACTCGTCGTAGCGCCGCTGCATGAGCTCGATGAACTCGCGCTCATCATCCTGATCCGCATCGCCAACGTTGTTGATGTTCATCTTGGCGATGGCGATGCGGCTCGACAGGCGCTCCATGATCGTCTTCATGATCGTGGCCTGCGCCATCAGGGTTGTTGCCGTGACCTGCTTGTGGTCGTCTCTGAGCATTTCTCTCTCCTGTGTTTGTGATTCCCACAAAAGCGCTGTACTGCTCTTGTGGGAATCCCCGATCGTCCTTTACGGTCGGGGGAGGTTGAACTGGATCGTGGCGATCTCTGATCATCACGGGGAGGCGAATGGACACCCCCTCTCCGCACGCGCTGCAGCCTGGAAGGCTGCACGTGAACGTGCTTGAAGACCCTCGATCTTGTTTTCGAGACGGCTCCTGCCCCCTTCCCTGCGGATGCGTTTCTGCAGGCGGGCGCGACGAGCGAGCTCGGCACTTGAGAGCCCTCCCTTTTTGATGAGGCGATCGTGATCTTGGAGAATCCGCTCTAGCCTTTCGGCGGCGGACTTGCACCCCCAAGCTTCGGCGGTCTTTTTTGCGTGAAATTCCGCCTTTGAGATTCGGGGCATTATTCACTCCAAAATGTGGATTGTAGGATGAGCAACATGGTTGTTTTGGTTCCCAAGATGACACGCATGCATGTGATCTTGGGAACCTCCGACACGGATCGGAGACGGTCTGGGACCGCCCATCTCGTCATTCGGAAATGATTTCGATGGGCAGGTCCCACTGGATACAGAGGTTTCGTGCAGCGTAGGTCGCTTGTACCGCGCGGAATTTGAACTCATCCGCCCGATCCATGACTCTTTGACTGCCTCCGAGCTCAGCGATGCGTGCGTCGATACACGCTCGCCGCTCCTTCAGGATCTTGGTAACTCCTCGCCGGCACTTCTCTTCTTCCATGGTCATTTGGTCGAAGATCAGCTGCATATACTCTTCGGCGGTCTCGCGAAGTCGGCCTGCACGAAGCGCCAGGGCATTGACGCATTGGCGAGCAGCGATCTGATCGTGAAGAGGGCTAATATTGAACATGAAGACTCCTTCTTGAGTCGTTTGGGGTAACTGCCACAGCTTTGACGCGCTCCGAAGAGTTCGTCAAAAATTTGGCAACAAAAAATACCTGTGTGCATGGCCCAGGTATTCTTGCTGTTCTTTATCTACCGAATGCAAGTGGTCGCGATGACCTCCTTTCATTCGCCGGAGCATCGTTTTATCTCTGTAAGCGCCGAGACACTTTTTACCTACTGCAATCTGATTGAGATGATGCGAATACTCTAGAAGCACGTTTTGCGTACATGAGATTCTCATGAGGACATCAGTGCTGATGTCGTCGTGGGAACCCCCGATTCGCTTTCGAAACGAATCGGGAGAGAAGGAAGGCGGAACGTTAGACCGTTCTTCCATACTTGATCAACCCCTATCTCGGGCGAACGAACTGAGCTGCCGCCAGTAACCAAGCTTTGACCTCTCCGTTTGCACGAACCCGCGAGGGACGCACTAGATGGAGATTCTATCGCCTACCGTAGACTTGGCCCGAAGACCTTGACTTAAATGAGCTATCTCAGCTTCGACACTCGGGTTGCGCGACCCGTGGCGTGTGGCTGAACGGCCCGCTGGGGGAGCATCCCAGTGAACCGTCTTTTGATCCCACCGAAATGGGTTAGGCCCTTCTGCTCATAAGCCGCACGTAACTTTCTACTCCGCTTTAAACCATTGCATGTTCGCCATGGTAAGTGGATCGGCAGATTGGTACTACGTGCTGGGGACATGAGCCCCACCAATGCGCGTTGAAGTCGTTGGTGCAACTTCGCCGCTAACTCTCTGAGCAGATCACCACAATCCACCCTGAGCACATCTCGTATTGACTCCGTCCCGTTTCATGAGGACGTTTGAAATGTGTGGCGCTATGGGTGCTTTCACACCCCCTACGTTGCCGATGTAGGGTTTATTCCGGTTGCCCGGGTTATCTTTAAGCCTCTACTCAAAGAGGAGACTCAGGATGTGCCAAGCACCCGTGAAATCGTATGAAATCAGGACATTTTTGGCAAATGTGATGATTTCATGCGATTTCTGGCGCTTGGCGATGGTGATGAAGGGTTTTAATGTTCTGTGATCGGTTGACAGTTGCTTGTTTCTCGATCGTGATCATACAGTAGCATGCAGGGAAAAGTTTGTCAAGTATTTGCCGATAAATTCTTTTCTTTTTTGTTTGTTTTTGGCTAATTTTAGTATAAAAATTACCCGTTATTTACGGGAATTTATGATTTCTTTTTGGTTTTTTATCTTTCACTTCTTTTGCCCATTGACAAATTTGCAAAAATATGCTATTATGTGCTCAGTCCATTCACCCTAGGAGGACATTATGGGTCAGGGCTAGACTACCCACCCTACTTATAGTTACCACTAGTTGATTTGATGAATTGCGAGCACGACGCTTCAACCCTTAACATGAAGCTTGCGAGACATCGTGGACGCGTATCAAAAAGCGGATGCCCATTGGCAGCCGCATCTGGGAGCGCGTTCGATCAATCAACTAGGGAGGTGACTTATGGGAAACGGTTAAACAGGCCGCCCCTCGGGGCGCCGCTCGAATCCTAGATTCGGGCGGCGCATATTTTTTTATGCGGACTTCCAGGCCATTTCGTACATGAGACGCATCGTATTTGCTAAGTTTTCGCTCTCGATGATGACGACAGTTGTTTTTCCTACATATGAGACTAAAGCGACGTATTTTCCGTACAGCGCAATGTTTCCGTGAAATTCTCCCCACTCTTTCCCTAATTCCTTGAACTCTACCCCCTTTCTTGGATTTCGTAGCTCACCCCGATGTAGCAGTCGGCCTTTTTTGTTTGTCCATTTGTAGGCTTTTCTTGCTGAGAGGAGGTTTTTTTGGTCTAGATGTTCGTAGACGTCGTCTAGGTTTGAAATTTCGTCGAAGGCCTTTGGTCGTACGTCTGCTACGTGTTCGAAGTAGGCGTGCAGAGCCTCGTCTCCTTCGTACACCTTTACGATTGGCTTGTGTCCGCCTGCGAGGAGCTGCATTTGTGTGACTGCGGTGACGATGTCCTGAAGCTTTGTTTTGAATCGTTGCTGTTCTTCTTTGAGATGAGAGACGATGCGGTCTGGGTCCTCCACGGAGAATACTCGGCGCTTTCCGAGGGTGGACATGCTCATGAGCCCTCGGTTTTTGAGGAGCTCGATGGCTTCGTAGGCAGCGGTTCGGGATATTGATGCTGCTTCTGCGATCTTTTGGACGGTTGCAGGGCCTAGCTGGAGTGATGCTAGGTAGGTCTTTGCCTCACTTGGGAGGAAGCCGACATTTGTGAGCTTTTTTTCTAGGTCTCTTGGCATATGTTGGGTATTCTAGCATGCCCCGGCCTCGTGATACACTCTAGCCATGAAAACACGAGCTTTGGCGCAGAATACTGCTGTGCAAATGATTGGGAAAGGGATTGCTACTGTCCTTGGGATTGGGACGGTTGCTGTTTTGACTCGGTTTTTGGGGGTTGAGGGGTATGGGCAGTTTACGCTTGTGATGACGTTTCTTTCGATTTTTGCGGTGCTGGTTGATTTTGGGCTGACGTTGACGACGACGCAGATGATTTCGGAGAAAAAGGCCGATGAGGAGAAACTTTTAGGGAATTTGATCTCTTTGCGCGTGATTTCTGCCGTGCTCTTTCTCGCGCTCGCTCCTGTGGTGGCGATTTGGTTTCCTTATGATGAGGTTGTGAAGCTTGGGATTGCGGTTGGGGCGGCTTCGTATTTGTTTGGGAGTACTTCGCAGATGCTTGTGGGCGTGTTTCAGAAGCGATTGATTATGGGGCGGTTTGTTGTTGCTGAGCTGTTGAGTCGTGGGGCGGTTTTTGTGGGGGCCTTGATGGCTCCAGTGCTTGGACTTGATCTTGTTGGCGTGATTTGGCTGTTTGTGATTGGAAATGGGCTTCAGCTTGCGGTGATTTTATTGTTTGCTGGGAAGAGCGTGAAGATTCGGCCAACGATTGACTTGGGAGTTTGGGGATCTATCATTGCTCGGAGTTGGCCGATTGGGGCTTCGATTTTCTTTAATCTGATTTATCTTCGGGGGGATGTTGTTTTTCTCTCCTTCTATCGATCTGAGGCGGAGATTGGGTTGTATGGAGCGGCTTATAAAGTTGTTGATGTGATTACGACGGTGCCGGTGATGTTTATGGGGCTTGTGCTTCCGATGATGGTGATGGCTTGGACGGATAAAAATCGGGATGGGTTTCGGAAGCTTTTGCAGAATACGTTTGATTTCTTTGTGGTACTTGCGGTGCCAATGGCTGTAGGATCTGTTGCGGTTGGAGTGCCACTTATGGAGTTTATTGCTGGGCCGGAGTTTACCGAGGCCGGGCAGGTGCTTGCGATTTTGGGGCCAGCGGCTTCGATTGTGTTTTTTGGGTCCCTGTATGGACACGCGATTGTGGCGATTAATAAGCAGCGGATGATGACGATTGGGTATTTTGCTGTTGCGGTGGTGACGATCGCTGGGTATGTGGCGCATATTCCTGAATATGGGATGTGGGCAGCTGCTTGGTGGACGCTTGGGGCTGAAGTGATGATTACGCTTTTGACGTTTGCCGTTGTTGCGCGGAGTAGTGCGCATTTGCCTAAGCTTGGGCTTGCGTTTAAGGCTGTGATTGCTAGTGTTGTTATGTATGTTGGGCTTTGGGCTTTGCCGGATACGCAGGTGATGTTTGATATTTGTCTTGGTGCGGTGATCTTTGCGGGGGCGCTGATGCTGCTTGGAGGGCCGAAGCCGCGGGATTTGGTTGGGTTGTTGCGGGGGTGATACTCCAGTTGATTCTTGATGTTGCCCCCATCTCGACCTTGTGGAGAGATCTGCGCGTTCTTAAAATAGCTGCAAGATCTCTCGACGATGCTCGAGATGGGAATTTATATGGATCTTTATCTCCTTTTGATTTCAATTTTTCTTGGAGGGTACGCCTATCTTGCTTGGCGGGATTTTTCTTTTGGGCTGGTTTTGATCATCACTTTGCTGCCGGTCTATCTTTTGCGGTTTGAGGTGGTGGGAGTTCCGACGACGTTGCTTGAGATGATGATTGGAGTAGCTTTCGTTGTTTGGGTGATGAAGGGCGGACATCGACGTGTCTTGGATTTTTGGCGGGCTTATCGTCAGGCGCTCTCTCCCCTGCTTTTGATTTTGGCGGCTGCGTGTATTTC
This sequence comes from uncultured Gammaproteobacteria bacterium, assembly GCA_964613815.1. Lineage (GTDB taxonomy): Bacteria > Patescibacteriota > Patescibacteriia > UBA9934 > UBA9934 > CAZTKG01. The sequence goes on along the minus strand of CAZTKG010000004.1, from coordinate 109,624 downwards.
TGTTTCGATGGCGCCTGATGTTTTTGGGGCGCTTGGGATTTGGAAGGCTTACTTTGTAGAGCCGGCGATTGTGTTTTTGATGATTGGGACGGCGTATAAGGGAAAGCGGGAATGGTTTTTTTGGGGGCTTTGTGGGGCGACTATTTTTGTGAGCTTGGTTGGCGCCTTTCAGTACGTGACGGGGATGGGGATTCCTGTGCCTTGGGATTTTGCGCGGCGGGTTACGGGGGTGTTTGCGTATCCGAATGCGCTTGGGCTTTTTGTTGGGCCGGTTGTTGCGAGTGCGGGGGTTTTGATAGCGCGTGCCAAGGATAGGGTCCGGTGGCTTTATTTGGTTACGATCTTGATGGGGACCTTGGGCATCTGTTTGGCGGAGACGGAGGCTGCTTTTGTGGCGGTGCCGGCGGGGGTGGTTTTTGCGGTCTTGATGTCTGAGTGGGATCGGAAGAAGAAGGCTCTTTTGGGGGTCGGTTGCACTGTTTTGATAGCGCTTGCCGTTTTGATTGGTCCAGTGCTAGAAAAAATCTTTTTGCAGGATTATTCTGGGCAGGTTCGGGTTAGTCAGTGGGAGGAGACGGTTTTGATGCTGGAGGATCACTTTGTGTTTGGAGCTGGTCTGAATGGGTATCCGGTGGTGATGGAGGGGTATCATGATGCGGCTCAGTATGAGATTTTTCAGTATCCTCATCATCTTGTTTTGAATGTATGGAGTGAGCTTGGGCTTCTTGGGTTGATCGGCCTTGTTTGGCTTGGGGCGATGGTTTTGCGCGCGGGATGGCGTGGGCGTGATGATGTCATTGCGCTTGCCGCGATCGCTGCTCTTGCGACAATGACCGTACATGGACTTGTTGATGTGCCGTATTTTAAAAATGACCTTTCGGTCATTGTTTGGGTGATGGTTGGGGTGGTTTTGTTTTTTGATGTTGATGGGCGTGACGACCATGGCAAGACTGTTACATAGCTCTTGTCATAAGCAGCATTCGATCTAGCCTTTGAGTTATTTTTTTCGTTTGGTGATATGCTCTTATATATGATTCGTTATTCTTTTTTCTTGCTTTTCTGTCTTTTTGCGAGTGGGTGCGGGACTGTTGATCAGTCTTTTGATGATTCACTCGATAGCGAGGTCCTAGTTACTGATCAGACCCCTCTGGAGACTGATGAGCCGACGAGGTACATGCTTTTTACCGTTAATACGCAGGAGTTTATTTATCCCGTAGAGAGCGCGGAGACGCTTCACCGGGCTTTGGATATTCATGAGAAATATGACGTTCCGGTGGACGTGTTTTTGACGGAGGATATTTTTCGGGCGTATGAAGAGGTTGACCCTGGTCTCATTTCTCGGCTCTCAACTTCGTCGCTCGTTGCTATTTCTACGCACTTTCGGCCGCCGCATCCTTACCACATTCACAAGAGCGATGACCTGGATTCGTCGACGCCTGATCTTGATGAACTCCTGCTTTCGTATGCGACCCATGCAACTGATCCTGTAACGGGAGCCGTGATGGATGCGCCTGGTGGGTACCAACATATTGCAGACGGGATTGGGTATGGGCCTTTGATGGTCGGCATGGCTTCGGTCGATGCTGATATGCGTAATCCACTTACTGAAGTCCTTCGTTCGCTTGGGCTTCGAATGGTTGTAACGCACAATACTCCGCTTTCGGTTGGTGACATGCGCTTTGGGCTTCCCGTACGACCAGAGGATGTTGGGATTATTACCCCTGAGTACATCGACGGCGTGGCTTCGGAGGTGATTTTGGATGCATGGGACTCTGTTGGAGATGAAGGATTTGTGAATGTAAAAGTACATGACAATGACTTTATTGCAGATGCATCTGCTTGGACGAGTATTTATTTGCGCGCGAAGTCGCCGTTTGACCTGGATCGTGGGGTAACGAATCGGTCGCTACTTTCTTCGTCTGAGTCTGATGCGCACTGGACGTTTTATGAGGATGCGGTTCGTTATGTTTCTGAGAACAGAGATTTGTATTCTGCCGTGAACGGATTTGATCTTTTGGAGATGACTCGCTGATTTCGGTTCCTCGGTATCCTTGATATACTGAGGGTACTATGAAAATTCGAAAAGCTATTATTCCTGTTGCTGGGATGGGGACCCGGTTTTTGCCCGCGTCTAAGGCTCAGCCTAAGGAGATGCTGGCGGTCGTTGATAAGCCGGTGATCCAGTACATTGTTGAGGAGGCGGTTCAGAGTGGAATTGAGGAGGTTATTTTTATTACAGCGATTGGCAAGCGGGCGCTTGAGGATCATTTTGATCGGAACTTTGAGCTTGAGTATCGACTTGAGCAGAAGAAGAAAAAAGCGGAACTGAAGGATGTGCAGAAGATTGGGAAGCTGGCGAAGTTTGCGTTTGTGCGTCAGGCCAAGCCGCTTGGAGATGGGCATGCGCTTTTGAGTGCGCTTCCGTTTGTTGATGCGGATGAGCCGGTTGCGGTTTTATTTGGAGACGACATTATTCAAGGGAAGGTTCCGGCGCTCAAGCAGCTTGTGGAGGTTTATGAGAAATATGAACGACCTGTGGTTGCGATTGAGGAGGTCCCGAAAGAAGAGACGAAGAGGTATGGGGTGATTGGTGGGAGCGAGATTGATGCGAAGACTTGGGAGGTTGATCGGTTTGTGGAGAAGCCTGCGCCGGCGAAGGCGCCTTCTAATTTGGCGGCGGTTGGACGGTATATTGTGACGCCGGAGATTTTACAGCTTCTTCGAGAACAGAAACCTGGGAAGGATGGGGAGATTCGGCTTGCGGATGCGTTTGCGGCCTATACGAAATCTGGGAAGGCGATGTATGGATGCAAGTTCGATGGAACGCGACATGATTGCGGGAATAAGTTTGGGTTTTTGCGGGCTCAGGTTGAGCTTGGACTTGAACATCCTGCGACGAAAGATGCCCTTCGAAATTATTTAACAACTCTGAAGCTATGAAACGACTAGGTATCGTGCTCGGTCTTGTGGTTCTTTTGACCACTGGAATCGGGTGTGGAGGGGGCGGTACTTCTGCCCCGGTGGAGAATTTAACGCTTGAGTATTGGCGTGTGTTTGATGATGAGGATTCATTTGATGACATTATCAATGCTTATGAGGCTCAGCATTCTAATGTGCGAATTAATTATACGAAGCTTCGGTACGATGAGCTGGAGGATGAGCTTTTGCAGGCATTTGCAGAGGGGCGCGGTCCGGATATTTTTAGCATCCATAATACTTGGATGGGAGCGTATAAGGAGCTGATGATGGCGATGCCCTCCCATGTAACGACGAGTGTGCAGCAGGTTCAGGGGACGCTTCGGAAGGAAACGGTGACGGTGACGAAGACGGAACCTACCATGAGTACTCGCGAGCTTTCTACTTCGTTCGCCTCTCAGGTTGAAGAGGACGTTGTGCTTGAGACGGAGACTTCTGAGGGGAGTGCAGATCTGATTTATGGACTTCCACTTTCGCTTGATACGCTTGCCCTCTTTTACAACCGCGATCTTTTGGATGCCTCTGGCATTGCGAATCCGCCAAGTACTTGGACAGATTTTCACAGTCAGGTTGAGACGATCACTCAGTATGATGACGAAGGGGGCATTCTTCAGTCGGCGGCTGGGCTAGGATCTAGCGGGAATGTGGAGCGCGGGGTTGATGTTCTCTCGCTGCTTATGATGCAAAATGGGACACTTATGACGGATGATCGAGGACGTGTCTCATTCCATACGATTCCTGAAGATGCACCTGAAGGCGTGTTCCCTGGGGTGGATGCGACTCGGTTCTATACGGACTTTGCGAACCCTACAAAGAGCGTTTATACATGGAATTCGAACATGGCGAACTCGTTTGATGCGTTTGCAAATGGGGAGACAGCGTTTTTCTTGGGGTATAGCTACCACACTCCCCTGATACGAACCGTGGCACCTAAGTTGAATTTTGATGTCACGCATGTCCCCCAAATTTCTGGAGGGCAGGAAGTGAATTTTGCGAACTACTGGGTTGAGGTTGTTTCGAAGGACACGGAATATGAGGACTGGGCTTGGGACTTTGTGTTGTTTGCTGCTGATGAGGAAAATGTTGGTACGTACCTTGATAGCGCTGGGAAACCCACTGCGCTTCGGAACTTGATTGCAACGCAGCTCGATGACACGGAGATGAGCATCTTTGCAGAGCAGGTGCTTTCTGCACGGAGCTGGTATCATGGAGTTGATGTCCATGCTGCCGAGGATGCTATTGAGGAATTAATTGATACGATTTTGGCTGGAGGAGTTGAAGAGGATGAAGCGATTGGAATTGCTGCGAGTAAAGTTTCGCAAACATATTAGCGCCTTTGTTTAAGTCGTTTAACTGCTCACCTGTATGCTCTCTCGGTTTCTAGCCTCCCTCTTTGCTGTAATCATTCTCGTCTCTCCTGGCGCCGCCTTTGCGGATGATGAGACTGCTTCTGAATCTACTGTTGCTAGTACGTATACGCAGATTCAGGAGCAAGGCATTATCTTTGCAAATATTTGCACAGGACCTGACGATGTCTGTTCCTGCAGAGATGTTGGTGACTGTACCTTGGAAGATATGCTACAGGTTGCCGTGAATGGAGCGATGATGATTTTGGCGATCAGCGGCTCGCTGTTTCTGCTCATGATCATCTATGGGGGGATTATGTGGATTGCGGCGCATGGTAATTCTGCCTGGGTTGATAAGGGGAAGCAGACACTTATTAATGCTTCGATTGGACTTGGCATTATTCTTCTCTCATACACCGCGATCACGTTTGTTGTGAAAATATTGCGGACTGGGGAGCTGCCGACGAGTGAGGACACGCTTGAGAGCGTGACTGGTTCTGATAGCTTTACGACCGTGAATGAGTAGCCTGCTGGCGTTATTGATAAGCATCGGGCTTGGCTCGGTGTTTTTGATTTATGCGCCACCTGAATCATGTTGATATTTTTCGTCTAAACAATGCTATACTGATGTCATGTGGAAATTTATTACCACTTCTGTGACTGTTTGGGCGCTGCTTTTGCCAGCTAGTCCTGCTTTTGCGGCGGTTGAATTAACCGACCCGCTTGGCGAGACAGATGTTCGCTTGATCATTGAGCGAGTTATCAATGCTGCCATTGGCATCTCTGGGTCACTTGCTCTTCTCATGTTTGTGTACGGAGGTATTCTCTGGCTCACCAGCATGGGGAACCCTACTCAAGTTGAGAAGGGTAAGCAGATCCTTATTTGGTCTGTGCTTGGCATGGGGTTGATTGCATTTGCTTATGCGATCACGTACACCGTGTTTAATGCACTTTTGACCGGCGAGGTCACTGTTGAGTAATTACGCTCATTTTTAATTCAACATTTAGAGAATATTTATGACACGTTCTCTTTTTCGAACAGCGGTTCTTGGCGTTTTAGCACTTGCTATTGCCTTTGGTGCTCTTGCTGGCTTTACTGATCTCTTAGATCCAGTTGCTGCTAGCGCAGATACTCTTAGCACCGATGACCTTTTGCCAACGACTTTCAGTGATGAGACTGGGCTCAGCGTTGATACTGACCTTGAGTCAACCATTGGAAAGCTCATTAAAGTCGTGCTTGGATTCCTCGGAATTGTCTGTGTTCTTATCGTCCTCTGGGGTGGATTTGAATGGATGACTGCCGGCGGTAATGATGACAAGGTGCGCGATGCGAAAAAACGCCTCATTGCTGGTGTGATTGGTATGGCTATTATCTTTAGCGCATACGCGATTACGTCATTCGTGATTGGTGAACTTCTTTCGGCAACAGCTTAGCCTGTTTTCGTCTGACGGTTTGGGAGGAGCCTCCTCCCCTTCCGCTATGCGACAACGACTGATGCGACTTGGGATGTTTTTTGTGCTCGGGTTTGCGCTTTGTGTTCCAACGATGAGTTATGCGACGCTTGATGTTGGGGATATCGGACTCAAGGAGAGCGGTGAGAAGATTTATGGATCTGATGATGCGAATTTGGCTGAGGTGATTGGGAGTCGGATTGTGACGCCTGTGCTAGGACTCGTGGGGGCAATCTTTTTTCTCATGATTCTTTACTCCGGCGTCCTTTGGATGACTGCCCGTGGCGTCTCTACGCAGGTAGACAAGGCGCAGGAAATTTTGAAAAACTCTACTTTTGGACTTGTTTTGATTTTGCTTGCGTACTCTTCTACGTATTTTATTGTGGACCTTCTCACAAATACTGCCGCCTAGTATGAGGATCTTTCTTGGTGTCTTGATGACTGGCTGGCTATCACTTAGCCCTTTGTCTGTCCATGCCGTCAACTCAGCGGCATACCTGGGCGATATTGGTACTGCAGCATATGGGAATTCCGATGGACCTGGCTCCATTGAAAGCATGATTGGACTTTTTATAAGCGTCCTTCTTGGGCTTCTGGGCGTTATTATGCTTGTCAGCATCCTATACGCCGGGTTTCTTTGGATGACAGCTGGAGGGAATACTGACCAGGTTGGGAAGGCTAAGGACTGGATGCGCAATAGCATCATTGGGCTTTTGATTATTTTGACCGCCTATATTTCCACCTCATTTATTATGGGACTTCTTTAGCTCGCTGTATGAAATACATTCTCAGCGCACTCTTGATTGGATGGCTATCGCTTACCTCTGTGCCAGCGCTTGCCATTAATGCCACTGAGCACCTTGGTCAGGTTGGCGCTGCTACGTATGGGAATTCCGATGGACCTGGTTCCATTGAAACCATGATTGGGCTTGTTTTAGAAGTTGTCCTTGGACTCCTTGGCGTGATCATGCTTGTCCTTGTGATTTATGCAGGCTTTCTTTGGATGACGGCAGGGGGAAAGGCTGACCAGGTTGAGAAGGCGAAAAACATTATGCGGAACGGAGCCGTTGGACTTGTTTTGATTCTTAGCGCTTATGCTGTGACCGTGTTTGTGATTAACTCACTTACTCCGAATGAATTTGACATTGACTTCAACGACTTTGATACTGATGATGGCTCTATTGATCCTAGTACCGTTGCCTGAGTTGGACTTTCGTCTAGATTCGCGCTTTGCTATGCCTGTTTGTTTTAAGTGTGCTATTATTTATGCAATGTGATCTTATTTTGTAATCTATTGTTATGAAGAAACTTGCTTCATTTTTCGTTCTTGGATTTTTCTTGGGACTTCCAGCGTTCTTGCAGCCTGCTCCGGTAGCGGCTGAGGATGTGTTTGATCTTAGTGAGGTGGCCTCCAGCTCTGGCATTGAGTCTAGCACGACCATTGAGGCGGTGATTGGACAACTCATCGGTGTCGCTCTTGGTCTTCTGGGTATGATTCTTCTTGGCATCATCCTCTACGCTGGATTCCTCTGGATGACGGCTGGAGGGAATTCCGATCAAGTTGATAAGGCTAAGGATTGGATGAAGAATGCTGTTATTGGACTTGTTCTTGTTCTGGCTGCATATATTGTTTCTGACTTTGTTGTTGATACGCTCACGACTGTTGTTTCTGCATAACGTTGGGTGCGCGGAAACCCCTGTCTTTGGACAGGGGTTTTTGATTTATCCTCTAAACCCCCGAGCTCAGCCGGGGTGTACGTTTGAAGGCGTAGTAGTCGTATGTGCTCTGTGTCATTGCGAGGTGGGGGGCG
>CAZTKG010000004.1:0-101986 GCA_964613815.1 uncultured Gammaproteobacteria bacterium | reverse complement strand
CATGCCATGTCGCTCGCGAGCGACATGGCATGGCCGGCTAACTCAAAACCACCGAGCTGAGCTCGGTGGTCGGTTATTTGGATAGCGTGACGCCCGCCACCTAGTGGTGACGGGCGTGATGAGAGGTAAGAGCCCTAGTCGAAGATGAACTTGGGGCGCTGGCCTCTTGGGTAGACCCTGCTTGTTGAGGCGGTGCCCTCGAAGAGAGGGACGCTGTAGAGCAGGGTCTCTCCGATGTCGATGAACTGACCCCTGGCGCCGCCATGCTGTAGGCGCCTGCCGACCATTTTCCATTTGAACGTTTTGTCGTCTTCGTAGACGTCTGGTGAGACGTAGCGGAAGACGCCGTAGCAGATGGTCTTTGCTGGGAGGAACATCTCGCGCCAGCGGCCTCTGCTTGAGGTGACGATGGCGGCGAGCGGGAGAGCGATGAGTCTCGTGGCGTTGTCGCGCCCGAGGACAGCCATCTTTTCTCCGTCCAGTGTGAGAGAGATGGGGTGCTTTGATCGGTTTTCGACTTTGTAGCCGCGTGTGCCGGTTGCTCCCCATCCTGGTGGCGGGCTATTCCCTGCCCAGCAGATGCCGGGCTTTAGGACCGAGGCGTCGTCGATCAAGGGGATGAGCGGGTCGTGGAGCTGACCGTACCATGGGACGGCCTTGAGGGCTTGGATGCCGCTTTTCGCGCCGGTGAGGAAGATGGCTAGGAAGAGAAGGATGAAGCGCTTCATTCGGCACCTCCCTCTTCGTCCGTGGCAGGCCTCTGTTGCTGCGCGGCCATGAGATACTGGACCGCTTGGTCGGAGATCGCGGCCTGCGCGGCGTATACTGCTGCTGTGCCGACCGCTTCGTCGCGTTCGTTTTCGAGGCCTGAGACCTGGCCCTGTAGGGAGGCGTTCATGGACGTGAGCTGGACCATCTGTGCTGTTGCGTGGCGTGATGTAGCCTGTGCAGCCGCGGCCTGCCGTTGACTTTCGTCGGCGAGGTCGAAGGTTGCGTTTGCTCGCTGGCGGGCTCCGAGGATGCTTCCTTCGGTGAGGTAGTAGGCCTCGAGCGCGCTGGTGGATGCCATGCGGGCTGCCTGCTGGCACTCCTGCGGCGTCCGGCAGGGCGTTGGCTCTTGCTGTGGGACCGCCGGCGAGACGAAGGTTGGCGGTTCTCGTGGTGGACCCGTGAGCTGAATGGATCTGCTCGACGGGATGATGAAGTACTTGAAGATGTTGTGATGTGCGAAGACCCTATCGGGCCATGCCCTGTGCGTGTGATACTCGCTCGTCACGGCGTGCGCGGTGCACATATGGACGGTGATTGGGCCCTTGAAGTCGCCTGTTCTGACGACTTTTCCGGTTCCCTCGTGTTCGTGAAGACCGTGGGACCGGTGCCCCTTGATCTCGCAAACCTCGAGCGGAGAGGACTGGATGCGGAAGCTTGAGGCTTCTGCGGCGCCGATGAGGACGGTGATGAGTAGCGTTTTCATGGTGGTTTCTCCTGGATTCCCTTGAAAAACGGGGTTTTTGTGTAAGGTACGGACTGTGGAATATAGCATAAAATTGGGATTTTGTCAAGAATTTTTGAGCATGGCTGTGGCTTTTCTTGAAACTGCTAAAAGGCCTGTAAATACTTGACAAAATGGGGTTTTTGTGATATCTTTTTTCTCTTGAGTGGGTGTTTTATTCACTCAAACTGGTCATTTTACTGCGCCGATCTTTGATTGGCGCCCTACCCTACACACAAACATCACTTGAAACGGAGAAAGACACATGTCTTGGACCACCCTTGCCGGCAAGACCGGCGATGACCTGAAGACTGCGATTGAAGCAGTGGTTACAGGGCTTGGCGCTGGTGCGCTTGGTTCTGTTGGGAAGATCTGGCAGCAGATCTCCCAGGCGGTTGTGGCCGCTGACCCCAATACGCGGATGTTCGTTCTGACGACGCTCACGAACGTTCTGTTCGCGAGCCCGAAGGTGCCCAAAGCGCTTCGGTACGTCATCCCCAGCTTCGTGAGTATGGTTTCTGGGTCCCTTCGCGGGATGCTCAGCAATCCGAATCTCGATGCTGGCACGCTCACCTCGCATTTCGCGACGCAGTGGACGCAGAGCAACAAGAAACGGGAGATCGAGGACAAGAACGGCGCTTGCGCCGGGCCGCATGACCACCAGCCGATTCACCGCGCCAACAACGCGGCGTGTGGCGGGTCGCAGACGGAGACGGCGATCACCGGGTCCATTCAGGGCCTGATTGAGAGCCATTCGCACCGGCAGCTCTGCCCCACCTGCTTTGGCAAGGAGCTCGCTGCTGGCACGGTCAAGGTGGAACCCGCGACGTCGGCAGCTGACAAGCACTTCCTCGACGACCTCACGGACGCGCAGAAGCGCTCGCTTGCGGCGATGCGGGAACTCGCTCAGCTTCAGCTCGACGACATCGTCGACGAGCCGAACGGCCTTCGTCTCGACTGGGCCGGGTTCGAGTATGCGCTCCTGGCGCTGGCGGGCAAGGCGGCGAAGCACATTCCGGACACGTCGCCCGTGGTGCTGAAGGCGATTCTCGCGGATGTCATTGATGTTCGTGCGAAGTACGCGGCGGACAAGGGCAAGCTTGCTGCCTCGCCGGCTCTCGACGATGCACGCGTGAATATTCGGACGCACTTCCAGCGCTATTCGGGGGCTCTCGCGGTTCTCTCGATTGCTGGGAAGGCTTCGGTTCCGCTCCATCGGGAAGCTGCAGCTCAGCTGCGGGATCTCCTGGATGAGTGGGTCGAGGATGGTGACCGGCGGAAGCTTCGGCAGCTTCGGGCAGCGGCCTTTGCCGAGGTGGAAAGCCTCCTCGGACAGGCGCGCAACGCGGCGAAAGCGGTTGGCCCGATCGCTCAGCGTGAGGCCATTCGGTACATTCAGCTCACGGCCGGCCTTCTGGCGATGACGGTGTACCTGTACGTTCTCGGGTATGGCATCAATTTTGCCAGCCGGGTTCCATGGGCCGCTGCTCTGTGGTTTGGCGTGTTCAGCGTCACGTACTGGAGCGTCGCGTTTTGGATCGTGAAGCCGTGGGTCGCAGGAACCCAGACTCAAGCTCAGAACAACGCGATCCCGCCACACCTGATGACACCGAGCGCGTTCAGCTCTCTTCGGTGGAAGGTTCTTAGCCCCTTCGCGCTCTTGTCGGTCGCCGGCATTGTCTACGGACTTGCGGTGGACTTCACCCCACGTGAGCTCTCGAACCTGGGCTGGCTTGGCTGGTGGTGCACATTCATCGCCATCTGCCTCGCGTTTGCCGCTGGTCTCATGCTTCCGATCGGTGATAGCCTCGCTAACGCCGTGAAGAGCTTGAAGCCTCAGGGAGACCTCGCAAACTCCAGCTTCGTGAAGCTGGCCGTAGCGATGGTCAACTATTTCTCCCCCCCGGAGAAGCAGTTCGTCCTCTCGAGCTCTGGCGCGCTCAACGTGAAGCCTGAACCGGCGAAATGGTTCCGTGACATGCGGACGCTGCTCACGATCATTGCGACTGCTGGCGGTGTTCTGCTGTACCTCCTTCACGCCTATCGCAACGAAGGACTCGCGGTCATGAACATCTGCCTCCTCCTCATGCTCATCGGCATGATGGCGGAAATGGCAATGCGCTGGAACTACATGCTCACGTATGCGTTCCGGGAGAAGGTGCTGCACCGGACCCTGGGATATGTGTTCGCCGTGTTCCTGCTCTGCGCCATTGGTAGCGTTGGTGGTGGACTCGTCCTCTTCACCGCCAGCAACCTTGCTGACGCGCTTGTGAGCGACTGGTTTGACCGCAAGGTCCGGCACAACGCCACGGCGCAGCTCGACAAGACTGCTACGAAGCTCTTCAAACTTGAGGATGCTCCGGAGTTCCGAAAGGACGCGGACGCTGAACTCGTCAAGGAGTGTACGGGGATTCCCAAGGATCTGCTTCCGGTCAAGTGCCGTAAGATCCTGGCGGGAACGACCGTTTCGGCGTCAGTGTCGGTAACGGTGAATCCGAGCGAGGCGATGTGCAATCAGTATCCGGCTCTGCCTGGGTGCTGATGTAGGGCGAGGATCTGGCCGGTGGTCGGTGCGTGAAAACGCATCGGCTGCCGGCTTATTTTGTTACGAAAAAAATCGGTTGCCCGATTTATTTCTTCAGTTCTTTCTTGAACCAATCTACGAATGGGATGCTTTCTGGCTCTACTTGGTTTTGCATTGCCATGTAGTAGCTTAGGTAGCCGGAGAAGGATAAGAGTTCGGCTACTTGGGCTTTTTTTGATGTCGCTGTTGGTTTGTAGGCTTGAATGGTTGCGCCCTGTTTTTGGAATACCTCTTTTGTGAGGTCTACTCGGCGGGTATTTCGAGGGTGGTAGAGGTCTGATTCGATTGATAGCACGGTGAAGTTTTGAAAAAAATCCTTTGGGTGAGAGAGGCCCTCCATGAGGTGGTGGTTTAGTTCTGGGATTTCGTGGTAGACGGCGTATTGCTTGGCGGTTTCGTTGATTTGGTTTGTGAGGACGTGGGCGTTTCCGGTGAGGTGGTCTGCGGCGGTGATGAGGAGGGCGCGGTCTTTTAGTGACTGGGCCAGTTGTTTCGCTGGGTTTTGGTCTGTTTTGATGTCTGGGGCGCAGGTTTTGGCGACCTCGTCTGCTGCGGTGGTGATGGCTTCTAGGTGGCTTTCTGTAAAATTGATTTTACCTATGCGTTCTAGGATGCCTGTGACGCCCATGAGAGAGAAACCTGTGCCTAGGCGGGGGGAGTGTTTTAGGGCTCCTGGGTCGAATTGGTAGAGTGGGATGTTTTCTGTGTTTGCGAACTCTGCTAGGGCACCCCCCGTAGTGATGGCGACAAGGAGACACTCTTTTGTTTTGAGGTCTTCTGCTGCTGCTAGGACTTCTTCTGTGGAGCCGGAGAAACTGGAGAGAATCACTAGAGTGTCTTTGTTTATTGATCCTGGCGGGGTGTAGCCTCTTGTGATAGTGATTGGCACGTCTATGATGTCAGCCATGCATGAAGAGAGTATGTGCGGGCCCAAAGCTGAGCCTCCCATGCCAATGATGACGATGCTTGTTACGTCCTGATAGTGCTCCGGGATCTCCATCTGTCTTGTGCCGGACCAGGCTGTTTGGAACTGGCTTGATAGATTTGCCAGTTCTTTGCCGATACTTGTTTTGTCGTATGTTTGGTAGGTTGCCTGGTCGTCTAGCATATGACTAGTATGATGATTTTTCTTTGATTGCTTTTGTGATTGCGGCGCGCTCTTTAGTGTCTCCGATGAGAACGGCACCTATGAGAGCAGCGCCTTTGAAGAAGAGTTCTGATGCGGCTGTTTTTGACAGGGACCGCTGCTCTACCTTGTCGGCGTAGGATCGGTCTGTGACACCGCAGGAGACGACTTGGGTTCCTAGGATGTTTGTTGCGTAGGATGTGACGAGTTCGAACTTGGTTCTTTCGCCGGTCATGCTTGCTGCGACGGCGCGGGCTTGCATGAGGGCGTTCATCCAGTTGCCGGCTAGGTAGGTGTGGCCGGTGATGACGTCTTTGAATTCGGCGATGTCGCCTGCTGTGTAGATGTTTTTGATGTTTGTTTCTAGGTATTCGTTTGCGAGGACCCCCTTCCCTGTTTTGATGCCGGCTTCATTGATTAGGGAGAGGTCTGGGATGATGCCGATGCCGATTCCTAGCATTGATCCTTCTAAGGCGTTTTCTGATGATAGTGTTACGCCTTCTAGTTCTGATTTACCCTTTAGGGATGTGATTTCTTGGTCTGTGATGACTTCGGCGCCGGCTTGTTTGCAGAGGTTCTCTAGAATCGCGCTTGAATCTGGGGAGATTGATTTGGACCAGAATCCTGGGGAGCGCATGATGACCTTGAAGGGGATGTTGAAGTGTTTGAAAATGTTGATGTATTCGAATGCGATGAAGCCTCCGCCGTAGACGAGGGCCTGGGGGGATTTTGATGTTTTGAGCTCGCCGATGAGTTGTTTAATGTGGTCGGCGTCGTCTAGGGTTCGGAAGTAGGAGGTGCCTCGGAGGTCTTCTGATAGGAGACGGACGGATCCTCCTGTGGTGATTAGGAGTTTGTCGAATGGGAGTTCTCGGCCCTCTGAGGTGAGGACGAAGTTGTTTTTTGGGTCGATTTTGGTGACTTCTACGCCTCGCATCCATTCGATGTTTTGGTCTTGGTACCAACTTTCTTTTTTGAGGAAGACTTTTTCTCGGTTGATTGATTCCTTGATGTAATGCGGCAACAGCACACGTGAGTAACACGCGTGCTGTTCTTGGGAGATGATGGTGATTTCTGCTTTCTGATCTAGCTTTCGGATGGTTTCTGCTGCGGTGGTTCCTGCGATTCCTCCGCCGATGATGACGTGGCGGGTCATAGTTCTGGGTAGAGTTGTTCGCCGTCTTCTGTGGTGATGATGACAGCTAAGGTTGGGCATGATTGGGCAGCGAGGATGATCATGTCCTTCTCGTCTTCTGTTGCTTCGATGGTTCGTTCGTAGGTTGGACCGTCTGGGTCCTCGCCGTGATCTAGGACGTATGCCTTATTTTCTTCGTTGAGGACGAATGTTGCTGGGTCGATCGTGACGCAGCTTGCAGCTCCGATGCAGAGATCTTCGTCTACTTTTATAGTCAATTTCATAGGCTTGATGGGATAATTTTAGCCAAAATACTTCTCTTTGTAAAACCGGATTAGCTCCTCTACTGCTGGGAGGCATCCTAGGTTTCCTGTTCCCACCTTTGTTTTTTGTTGGACGAGCTCTAGGGTGTGTGCGCCTTCTAATACTGCCTCTTCGATGTCTCTGTCGGTGACTTTTGTGACGGGGTCGATGATTCTTGCGGCTTCGACTTGGATTTTATCGATTTGGTCTGTGCGGCGGTAGTAGTCGTTGATGGCGTCGCGGAGGGCTTTGTCGCAGAGGACGGAGCAATGGAATTTTCTTTGTGGGAGGCCTCCTAGGCGAGACATGATGTCTTGGGGCTTCATTTTTCGGGCTGCTGATAGGGTCATGCCACCGTTTTCTGTGGCCATGACGGAGGCCATGGATGTTGAGGCGATTGCAGATCCGCATCCGAACGTTTTCCAGGCGAACTTTTGGATTTTTTCGTCTTCTGAAACGTGGAGCCATACTTTTAGCTCGTCCCCGCAGGCTGGGGAGCCGACTTTTCCGAGGGCGTTGAACTCGTTTTGATGAGGGTCTCGGTCTAGGAAGTTCTTCGGGTTGAAGAAATGGTCCTTCACGATGTCGGAATAGAACCAGGACTTGGATTTGTCGTGGGAGGAGACGTCTCCGCCGGAGCCTTGAATGGGTTTTGCTGCGTGGTTATTCATAGTATTTCTTGTCTACACGGACTGGGGAGATTTTTCGGAGCTTTTCTACGAGTGGAGGGAGGACGCTTATGACGTGGTCGATGTCTTCTTGGGTGGTTGATCGGCCCAGGGAGAAGCGGATTGAGCCGTGGGCTACTTCGTATGGGAGGCCTAGGGCCAGGATGACGTGAGATGGGTCTAGGGTTTCTGAGGTGCAGGCGGAGCCGGTGGCGGCGTAGACTCCGGAGGCGTCTAGGTAGAGTAAGAGGGCTTCGCCTTCGATGTCGAGGAAAGAGATGTTTACGTTGTTTGGGAGGCGGGATGTTGGGTGGCCGTTTAGGCGGGTTTTTGGGATTTCTTTGAGGATGCGAGTGATGAGCTCGTCTCTTAAGGGGATGAGGGTTTCTGCGTATTGTTTTTGATTTTTGGTTGCGATTTCTACTGCTTTTGCGAATCCAATGATGGCTGGGAGGTTTTCTGTTCCTGGACGATGGCGGCGCATTTGGGAGCCTCCGAATTGGAGAGGTTGGAGCTTTAGGCCTCGCTTGATGTAGAGGGCGCCGGCTCCTTTGGGGCCGTAGATTTTGCCGGAGTTGATGGTGAGAAGGTCTACGCCTAGGGCTGTGGTGTCGATTTCTAATGAGCCTAGGGCTTGACAGGCGTCGGTGTGGACGTATGGGTAGGCTGATTTTGATTCTTGTTTTTGTTTTTTGATTTTGGTGGCGATCTCTCTGATTGGTGTGATGGTGCCGATTTCGTTGTTGGCCATCATTAATGTGACCAGGGTTGTGTCTGGGCGGATGGCGGCGATGACGTCTTCTGGGTTGATGAGGCCTTCTTTGTCTACGGGGACGTAGGTGATTTCGAAGCCCTCGTTTCGCTCTAAGTGTGCGAGAGGTTCTAGGACGGCTTGGTGTTCTGTTTTTGCGGAGATGATGTGCTTGCCGTGTTTTTGGTGTTTGCGGGCGATACCTAGGATGGCTAGGTTGTCGCCTTCTGTGCCGCCGGAGGTGAAGATGACTTCGTCGGGGCGACAGTTGATGGCGTTGGCGACTGTTTGATGTGCAATTTCTAGGGCGTCTTTTGCTTCCTTTCCTACGGTGTGGAAGCTTGAGGGGTTGCCGTAGGTTTTTGATAGGAATGGTTGCATTGCGGAAAGAACCTCTGGGTCGAGAGGGGTTGTGGCGGCGTGGTCTAGGTAGACGTATTTTTGTTGCATATTGGTGGCTAAGTGTAGGTGATGTTTTGATTATCGTCAATGTTTTTTGTGTCATCTCGACCTTGCTGGAGAGATCTCTCCACTCCCCTTGGTCGGTCGAGATGGGAATGAAAAATCGCACCAGTAAAGTGGTGCGATTCTTTGTCTTGATAGTCTCCCTATTCTAGACAACCACCGAAGGTGAAAGCGAACATTTCGATGTTTTCTGCAGCTGTCTTGATCTTTAGTGTGCCTTTGTGAAACATGCTGGCGCTGATGAGGCGGTACATTCTGTGAGACTTGATGGTGAGGAGCGCTTTGCCGTTTTTGACTTCTACGTCTGCGCCGGCCATGTCTTCTGGGAGGGGGCGGCCGTCTAGTTCTAGTTCGACTTCTGCTGATTTGCCGGCCGTGAGGCCCATGACGAGGTTTACGGAGTATGATGAGTATTTGAGGAGGAGGTACTCGTTTGAGGTGGCGAGTTTTTTGGTGTGCGCGACGGATTCTGCGCCTACTCTCCAGTGGCCGTGGAGGTATGGGACGTGGTCCAGGTGCTCTGGGACGTCGGTGAAGGCATGCTCTTCGTTGACGCGGATCATTTCTCGGTTGCCGTAGCGGCCTCGGATGAATCCTAGATATGTCTCTGGGGTTGGACGATAGCAAATGCCTCCGCCTGGGGATTCGATGTGGGCGATCTTTGGGAGGTCTTTGACGCCGGTTGCCTGAAGGGCTTGTTGGATGGCCATTTCTGTTTCTTCGTAGCCACCCTCGCCTACGTGGTCGTAGACAATGTAGCCGTCTGCGTCGATGAGGAACTTGCGGGGCCACCAGCGGTTGGTGTAGAGGTTCCAGATTTGGTAGTCGGAGTCTAGAACGACCGGGTACTTGATGCCGAATTCTTTGACGGCTTTTTTGACGTTCGCTTCATCTTTTTCGAAGGCAAATTCTGGCGTGTGGACGCCGATGATGGCGAGGCCCTTTTTTGCGTAGTCTTTGTGCCAGCGGTTTAGGTGTGGTGTGGTGCGGATGCAATTTACGCAGGAGTAGGTCCAGAAGTCGATGAGGACTGGTTTTTTGATGAGAGACTTGAGGGTTTTTGGTTCTGACCCGATCCAGGTGAGATCATGTGGAAATTCTGGCGCGCGGACGCGTCCTAAGCGGTGTAGGAACATAGGTTAGGTGATGAGTTCTGAAATTTGGAGAGCGACGCGACCGACAGCGAAACCGATGATTGCTGCCGTGAGAGAGATCGCAGCCATTTCGAATCCGCTTTTTGCCCAGCTTGTGTTTGTGATCTTTGCTTTGAGTACGCCTACGCCGAAAAGCGCAATGACTGCTAGAAGGACTGAAGGGGCTACGGCGTATTCGATCGGTAGGATTAGGTATGGCGTGAGCGGGAACATGCCGCCTATGAGAAAGAAGATACCCATGACAATACCTGAACGGACTGGGGAGCCGGATACTGCTGGGAGCATGCGGTATTCGCAACGCTTCACTTCCTTGAGCCAAACTCTTCGCTCTCGTTTTAACGCCCTCATGACGAGGTCAATGTCTTTTTTGGAGAAGCGCTTTCGTTTAAGTACGTCGTGGAGAGACTCCTGGTCCGAAACGCGTTCCTGGAGGAGGCGTGCGGAGTCTTGCTTTGCGCGCGCTTCGTAGACTTCTACTGCTGACTTTGATGATAGGTAGCTTCCCGCAGACATTGATAATGCCTCTACGACAATGAGGACGGCTCCGGAGATGATGACAACTTGTGCGTTTTGCGTTCCGGCTGCGATTCCCGTCAGCGCGCCGAGTGTGGAGACGACGCTGTCCTCCATGCCGAAGACGACTTCTCGGATTGAGTTTGAGATGAGAGACTTGAAACCTCCTTTTGGCATATAGGGGGATTATACCATGTTAGAGCTGGCGTATTCCTGCTAGAATGTAGGTATATGCAGATATCTCAACATTATTCTCCGTACGCGGATAAGACGCTCATTGTTTTGACGAATAACGATACGGCGAAGCTGTATCATGCTCATGAGAGGGAGGTTGAGGAAATTTTGGTTA
Organism: uncultured Gammaproteobacteria bacterium; assembly: GCA_964613815.1. Lineage (GTDB taxonomy): Bacteria > Patescibacteriota > Patescibacteriia > UBA9934 > UBA9934 > CAZTKG01. The sequence goes on along the minus strand of CAZTKG010000004.1, from coordinate 91,446 downwards.
TGGAGGTTGATCCAGACTTCCCAGAGAATGAACATGGTCAGGGCGCGCCAAACGCCGGCGAAGCTCGCGTGGATGAGATCAAAAAGCAAAGCCGGCACGCAATGTATTCTGATTTGAATACGAAGTTAATGGGGCTCATGAAGGATGGGTATGTGCGCATTGTTCTGTGCGCCCCAGAGGTTCACAAGAACGATATTTTAGGTGCAATGCATACGGATGTGCAGACGACGATTGGCGAAGTTATTCCAAAGAACCTTGCAATGCTTCCGCTTGATCAGGTGATTCGAATCTTGCAGGAAAGCCACCGAATGTAACGTTGCCAGGCGTAGCAGAGCGTGATACATTGCCGCTACGCTCGCGGCCACGTGGCGAAGTTGGTTAACGCGGCGGTCTGCAAAACCGCTATGCGCCGGTTCGAGTCCGGCCGTGGCCTCCATACAAAAACCTCCAGTTTCTGCTGGAGATTTTTGTTTTGATTTATTCTGTAATGATGAGCTGGCCGTACATGTCTGGATCCTCGTCTGCGTAGAAATAATATTCGCCCAGCTCCCATGTGATCGGGACGATTTTGATGTCCTCTGGACTCATTGGGCCCGTGGTCCAGAGATTCATTTCTTCTCGGACGGTGACCGTTTCGCTCGTGAAATTTGCGAATTTTAGGGTCCCTCCCTGCTCTACTGTGACGATGTTGTGCTGGCAGGAGTCCTCTTCGCAATCTCCTGACTCGTCGGTTGCTGCGAATCTATTTGGATCCTCGTAGAGCATGACTCCTGCTACTGATTTTGCCTTTAGATCGTCGAGGATTTTGTAGTTCTTGCTTAGCTCTGGATCCCATTTATCGCCTGGACCTAGGTTGCCATTTGTGATCGTGTACGTGCCCCAGAGCATGTTTGGGATGGTGTCTACTAGACCTGGCCAATCCAGACCAAAGTGATCCTCTGCTCCTGCTTGGGATCGAATCGGGATGATGTTTCCGTGCTCCATGACGGCGTAGACCGTCGAGACTCCATCCTGCTTTATGAGCCTTTCGTATGGCTTGTATGTGACGACGCCTCCGAGCGGGATTGCTCCCATTTCTTCTGGTGTGATGATGTCGATGCCTGAGAAGCGCTCGTACCATGTGTAGTATGTCTGCTCGTCTGGGATGCGATATCTACGTTCGTCATTTCCGATATAGTAGACAGCTGAATCCTCTGCTGTTTTGACTCGATCACCTGGATCTAGGCCGGCGATTGACGGGAATGTGAGCTCTGCGCTTGCTGAACTTGAGAACGCTAGGAAGACTAACGCTGCGATAAGGAATACTGAGGAGATAAGGACTCCACCTGTCTTTGTTTGCATACACCTGCTTTTGCAGGGACTATTCGCTTGCTGTGAAGATGATGTCTTCTGCTACTGCTAGCTCTTGCCCCTTTTGATAAACGTCGATCTGGTAATTTTCTTTCTCCCCCTCGAAGTAATAGCGAAATTCTCCTTGTCCGCTTGTACATTCTGTATCACACACTTGGATGCGAGAGAAATTTGCCTGAAGCTGCTCACGCTCTTCTGGCAAAACGCGTCGCTTGTCTAAGCGCATGATGTGGATGAGTGTAAAATCTTCGTAAACAATTGCCTCATCGCCCCCTAATTTTTGAATTTCTTCTTCTGTTGGAGACTGTCCTTCTGTGAGCCATATGTTCTTTGACGTGTTTTGAATGTAAATTTCATTTACTTCTTTCCTGATCGCGTCTTGGACGTCGATTAATTGCTCGTCGTCGTATGCTGGAGCTATTACCCACTCTGATGAGAGGTCAAATGTGAGCCACCATGTTTCACGCTCTGGCTCAGATTGCGCGTCTGATCCGAATGAGCCCATGCACCCTGCTCCCATGAGCAGCACGAGTCCTATTGTTGTGAAGAGTTTTTTCATATGCCTTTGATGCTATCAGAGCACCCCTTTCTAATCAACGCAAAAACGACCCCGGAGGGTCGCTTTTGTTATGAATTTGATGCGTAGACATCTACGTCAAGGACCTTGAGTCCAAATTGTTTCGCGGATTCGATGTCCATTCCCATGTACCAGTCGACTCGGTACCAATACCGGGCGTTCATTCGGTCACGAACGGTACAAAGACCAAGTCCGTCGACTTCGATGACCGTTCCCAGTGGTACGAAGTTTGCTGCACATGTGTTGTATCCGGCCTCTAGAAAGGCACAAATATCTGTTCCCTGCGCTCCAATACATGGCGTGTCATCGGTTTGCCACGGCACTGAGTTATACGCTGTCACTGCGACCTCCATGGAGTAGTCTGGTCCTCGATACGAAGCAACCGGCAATGTTCCGAAATCAGCCAAGCTGTTCTGGATTGCCTTTACTTGTAGTGCTGTTGCCTGTTTTACGGAGTTTGATACTGCGGGAGCATCTGCATGTACCTCTCCAAGAAATGTGGCGTAACACAATAGTATTAGCATTATTGCAATAATGCCTGCTTCGATTGGAGACGACTTTATAATAATAAAAAGCCGCTCAAGCGTATTTTGGATGCGCTTATAGTTCATAGACGATGTTTTCCAGGAGACGAACCCTGGGCAACAAAAAAACCCGCTTTCACGAGTAAGAGCACTATACCATATTTTTGCCCTTTCGTCAACGGATAAGTCTGATTCTTGCCTAAAATTAGCCCTGTTTTTTCCCTTAAAAAGTTGTCTAATTTGGTAAAAACTGGTAAGATAGCCCCAGATTATCCACATACTTTTCCCCTGGGTGTGTACAGTTTTTTGTGCAAAACCCCTTTATAACTTGTGTTTTATGGCGAGACGCGGTCAAACTTGGGCTTCTAGCAAGAAAAAGAGTCAATTTTCTAAAAAGCGACGAAGCTCCTCGAGCAAGGGGAAACGGAAGATGAATAAAGCTCGTTTTGCAAAAAATCTGTTTTTGCTTAGCATTGCCGTTATCTTACTCGGATCTATTTTATTTTTAGGCTTGTTTGCCTGGCTCTCACGTGACTTGCCGGACCCGAATTCGCTTACCGAGCGCGAAGTTGCGCAGTCTACGAAGATTTATGATCGAAGTGGCGAGCACCTCCTTTATGAGATTGCCGGGGATGAAAAGCGGACGCTTGTAACACTTGAAGAACTTCCTTCGTATGTCCCATATGCGACCATCACCGCTGAAGACCGGCACTTTTATACGCACAGCGGGATTGATATTAAGGGTATTTTGCGAGCAATGTTTGTGAACATTACGACGTTTGACCCAACCGGACAGGGAGGAAGCACGATTACGCAACAACTTGTGAAGAATGCGATTCTGACGAATGAGCAGACGTATACACGAAAGCTGAAGGAGGTTATTTTGTCGCTTGCGCTTGAGCGGCGATATACGAAGGATGAGATTTTGCAGTTGTATTTGAACGAAATCCCTTATGGGTCGACGAACTATGGGATTGAATCTGCGGCGCTTGCGTATTTTCAGAAGCAGGCTAAAGACCTTTCGCTTGGGGAGGCTGCCACGCTTGCTGCGCTTCCGAAGGCTCCTACTACCCTTCTCAATAACCCTGATGAATTGAAGGCACGGCGTGACTGGATTGTTTCTAGCATGGCTGAGCTTGGATATGTGAGTCAGGAGGAGGCTGATGCTGCGATCGCGAGTGATACTGCGGTTGACATTTCTATTTCGAATATTGAGGCGCCGCATTTCGTGCTTTGGGTGAAGGAGCAGTTAGAGGAGCTGTATACAGAGCGAACGGTTGAGCAAGGAGGGCTCATTGTGAAAACGAGTTTGGATTTTGAGATGCAGCAGGCTGCTGAGGAGGCTGTGGAGGCGAATCGAGAAAAACGGAGTGCAGAATACGGGTTTAATAACTCTGGGCTTGTTGCGCTTGATCCGAATACTGGAGAGGTGCTCGCTATGGTTGGGTCTGCGGATTATTTTGATGATGACATTGATGGGCAGGTGAATGTGACGATGCGACCACTTCAGCCAGGGTCTAGTTTTAAACCGATTATTTATACTGCCGCGTTTGAGCTTGGGTATACGCCGAATTCGATTTTGTGGGACACGCTAACGACGTTTGCGACGGATACCGACCCGTATGAACCGCATAACTATGATCTTGAGGAGCATGGTCCGGTGACACTTCGGAGTGCGCTTCAGGGGTCTTTGAATATTCCTGCAGTGAAGCTTCTGTCTCTTATTTCTACTGATGCTGGCGCTGATTTTGCTGAGAGACTTCGGTATACGACACTTGAAGATCGATCTCGGTTTGGACTTTCTATGGTTCTTGGTGGGGCGGAGGTTGAGCTGTTGGAGCATGTCGGTGCGTATGGCGTGTTTGCGACTGGAGGAATGTACTTTGAGCCGGTTTCGATTTTGGAGGTGAAGGATCCTGATGGTGAAGAGCTTCTTGTTTGGAAGGCTGAAGAGAATGAAGGTGAGGAGGTTCTTGATAGTAATGTTGCGGCGATGATTTCTGATGTGCTTTCTGACAATGTTGCGCGGACGCCGTACTTTGGGGAGAATAATTACTTAACCCTGAGTGGTCGTGCTGCCGCCGCGAAGACCGGTACGACAAATGACTACAAAGATGCTTGGACGGTTGGATATACTCCGCAGATTGTCGCTGGGGTTTGGACTGGGAACACGGATGGATCACAGATGCGCGGTGGTGCTGGTGGTAGCGCCGTTGCTGCGCCGATTTGGAATGCGTTTATGGAGAGTGCTCATGCCGGGAAAGGTGTAGAGAGTTTTGTTGAGCCGGAAATTCCTGTGACTGGGAATGCGATTTTGGATGGGGAGATTCCTAGCGAGCTTGTTGTTATTGATAGTGCTTCTGGTCAGCTTGCGACGGATCTGACTCCGGATCGGTTTAAGGAAACGGTTGTTTGTGGGGAGTATCATACGATCCTGCATTTCGTTGATCGTAATGATCCTCTTGCCGGAATTCCTGAAAACCCTCAGAGTGACCCAGATTACGAATCTTGGGAGGCTGGGGTCCAGAGTTACCTTGAGACGTATAACGCGAATCTGACGGAGGGTGAGGCACCTCTAGAGAACTGTGAGGTCCCGACTGATGAGGACGATGTGCATGTGAAGGCGAATGCGCCGAAGGTTGATATTGATTCGCCGTCTAAGAATAGTTCTGTTGATCGAACCTTTAGCGTTTCTGTTGACGCGAGCTCTCGGCGCGGGATTGACCGCATGGAATATTTTATCGATGGGACACTTATTGCTGTCAGTTCTCGGACGACTGGCGCGAAGCTGACTCTTCCCTCTTGGGTTGATGGTGGGTCGCATACATTGACCGTGACCGCTTATGACGATGTTGATAATGCTGGAAGTGACTCTGTTCGAATCACGGTGAAGAATGACGCCGTTAGTGAGCGGATCTCGATTACGAATCCGTTTGATAATCAGATCATTGAACGCTCTTCGGATGCGTATAATATTGTGCTGGAGATGTCGAATTCAAGTCGGCTCCGTGATTTAAAGGTTGAGATTTCTGAGCGATGGACCGGGATCGCGATTGAGGTCATTGATGCCGGAGATGCATCTGCGGTCACCATTGTTCCTTGGGCACTACCCGAAGCTGGCGACTATCTCATTTCCGCGACTGCAGAGAGCTCTGATGGAGATAATGTCCAAGCGACGCCTGTTCAGGTGAAGATCCAAGAAACAGTTGATACCTCTCAATTCAGCTTGATCGAGGACGTGGAATAACCTGTGTAAAAAACCGCCCTTTTCCACAGGGGCGGTTTTTTGATACCCGGCTCGTTCCTTGCAATGAGGATAAGTCGGGGATAGTTTGGATAACTTTTTCTGTTTCTGAGGAACTTGTTTCTTATCTTCTGATTGGCATCACGACGTATTTGTACCCTTCCTTTTCCTGCTCTTCTGATGCTTTTGGCACGACTAAGCATGGGTTAGATGCGTCAATGACTCGCACCTCTACCTCGTCAGCATTCATTGCGCCGAGACCGTCTAGGACATAGCGATAGTTGAGAACGATTCTGTTTAGCTCGCCAGTGAATGTTCCTGGGAGCGTTAGCGAATGCTCCCCTCTTGTTGCATCGCTTGCAGATAGCTCGATCTTTCCTCCTTCTGGAGATACGGCGAGTTCGACATCGTATAGTCCGTTTTTTGAGAAGAGACTTGTGCTTTTTACGGCCTTGATGAGCGCTTGGCGGTTTACCGTTGCACTTGTTTTGAATTCTGTTGGGATGATTTGTTTGTAATCTGGATATTGACCCTCAATGATTCTTGAGATGAGCTCTACTGACCCATAACGGAAGACGATTTGGTTGTCGGAGATTTCTATATCCACCGTGTCAGATGCTTCAACATCGTCTTTGAATACGCCGAAAATCCTATTCAGTTCGGAGAGTGTTCTGCTTGGGATTATTACGGATCGTCCTGTCATGACGTCCGTCTTTACTCCAATTTTTGCTTCTGCTAGTCGATAGCTGTCCGTTGATGCAATTGTGAGCGACTTTGTCGTCTCCGTGATTTCGAAATTGAAATTTAGTCCCGATAGCTCTGGCCTTGATTCGTTGTTTGCTGCTGAGAATAGTGTTTGTGAGAGGACTTTTCGTAGCTCTGATACGGATACGGTGAATATGGATCCGTCTGTTACTGATGGAATTAATGGAAATTCTGATGATGCGACGCCTTTTAGTTTTGTTTTTGCCGTTGCGCATGCAATGAATGCCCCGTCGTCGTGTAGGTCGATGTCTACGCGTTCGTCTGGAAGTAAGTTAACAAAGTCAAAGAATAGTTTTGATGGAATCGTGTACTCTCCTACTTGTTCCACTTTTCCTCGAATACTTACTTTCACAGCAATCTCAAGATTTGTTGCTGTGAAATGAATTCCTCCGTTGTCGGCTTTGATGAGAACATTGTTCAGGATAGGAAGGTTCACGTTTTTTGTTCCGATGTTCGATGTGACCGCGAGTCCCTGAGCAAGGTTTTCTTTCGTACAAGATAGTTTCACATGTATAAGTTAATAGTAGTAATAGGTCTGTGGATGGTGTGGGCTTGTTTGGAATTAGGTCTAAGGTTGGTTATGAATTTTGGTATTTTGTTGTGGGGAACTTTTGGATGGATCTGTGTAATTCATGTGGAGGAATTTAGGGGGTGTTTTTGGGGCCGTATTTATACACGGATGTTTCCTCAGTTTTTCGAGGGTTGTCCCTTTTGTATACCGGGTTTGTTTACATGTGTGTAGGCTCTGAATATGTGTTTAAGATGCTGATAACTTGTTTGTCTTCTGTTGTTAACCTGAGTACATCTTTTGTTTGATGAGATCGAGGTCTCTTTTTAGTTGTTCGTTCTCTTTGAGGAGGCGATTGATTTTGGAATAGGCGTGCATTGCGGTTGTGTGATCGCGCCCGCCTAGTTCTGCGCCGATTGATGGATAGGAGCTTTTCATTTCTTCTCGGAGAAGGAACATGATGATTTGCCGTGGGAATGCGAGTCGTTTTTCTCGGCTTTTTCCCATGATTCCTTCGATATTTACGTCGAAATACTCTGAAACTGTGTGAATAATTTGCTTTGTTGAGACGGTTTTTTTGATGTTGGAGATTTCGAAGCTTTCTACGATTGGTTTGATTGTCTCCATTGATGGAGTGATGTTTCTGAATTGGTGGACGGCGATGATTTTGTTGAGCGCTCCCTCGAGTTCTCGGACGTTTGATTGGATTGTTGATGCGATGTAATGCAAGAATTCTCGTTCGAGTTTGATTCCTTTTTTGAGGCACTTAATTTGGAGAATTGCGACACGTGTTTCTAGATCTGGTGCGCCGACGTCTACGAGCATGCCCCATTCTAGTCTTGAAAGTAGGCGTTTTTCTAGTGCGGCGATGGCTTTTGGTGGTCTGTCTGATGAGATGATGATTTGCTTGTTGTTTTGATGGAGCGTGTTGAATGTGTGGAAGAATTCTTCTTGAGTCCCCTCTTTCCCTGTGATGAATTGGATGTCATCTATAAGGAGAAGGTCGACGTTTCTGTAGAGGTCTTTGAATTCTTTGGCTCTTCCTGTTCGGACGGCTTGGATGAATTCGTTTGTGAAGCGTTCGCAGGTTACGTAGAGAATTTTTGTGTTTGGGTTTCGTTTCAGCATTTCGTTCCCCACGGCGTTCAGTAGATGGGTTTTTCCTAGTCCTACGTCTCCATAGATGAATACCGGGTTATAGGTTCCGCCGGGTTGTGCTGCTACAGCTTGCGCTGCGGCGTGTGCGAGTTCGTTTTGTTTTCCTACAACGAATGTCTCGAAGGTGTAGTAGTTGTTAATGAGAAGTTCTTCTTGTGGTTTTTGTACCGCTGGACCTGTTGTGAATCCTAGGGATTCTTCTGATAGTTCTGCTGGCGCTTCTACTTCTGTTGGTTTTAGGATGACTGGTGACGGAGGAGATGTTTTTGTTTCTACACGATATTGCAGGCTTTTTATGTGTTGTTCGGTGATTTCCTGTAATGAATTTAGAATGTCTCGGTGATATTTTTTCTCGAGCCAGCTTTTTGTAAATGTGTTTGGAACGCCAATGATGACGTCTCCCTGGTTATAGTTTGCAATAAAGGTTTTACGGAACCAGGTGGTGAAATGCGCTTTTGTGAGTTTCAACTCTAATTCTCCAAGTGTTGCTTGCCATAGTTCGTGCGTATTCATATTGCTCCTTTGATAAAAGGTCACCACCAGAGTGACGTTGATTGATGTTGGACGACATTCAGCATTTTATTACGGATATCCACAGTTATCAAGGTGGTTAGGTTTGGTTAAACTGTGGAATAGCTGTGGATAGAGTGGATAAAATGCGTGATTTATTTTTGTTGACAAATGTGTATGCATTTGATATGTTCCTTCTGAAATTACTGTATGCCTAAACGAACATATCAACCAAAAAAGCTTAAGCGTGTGCGGAGACTTGGGTTTCGAGCGCGGATGGCTACTAAGGGAGGGCGAAATGTGTTGAAGCGCCGTCGCACGAAGGGGCGGAAGCGACTCGCTGTTGCTCTTGCTAAATAAGAAAAACGGGGCTTTGCCTCGTTTTTTGGTACACTAAGTTTATTATGTTTCGATCTCGACATCGTCTTTGTAAAGATGCTGATATACAACGGGTCGTGAAGCGCGGGAAGAGCGTGTTTCATCCGGTTTGTGGTGTTAAGTTTGTGAAAAATGATGAGGGGGTTTCGCGATTTGCTGTGGTTGTTGGGAAAAAGGTTGATAAGTCGGCGGTTGTGCGGAATAAGGTTAAACGACAGTATCGGGAGATTGTGCGGAAGCGGCTTGGGATGATTAAGGCTGGGTATGATGTGGTGCTTTTGACGAGTAAGAAGGCGATTGATGTGTCTTATCCTGATAAGGATGAGGCGTTTGAGGTGGTTTTGCGGAAGGCGGGGCTTTTATGAGGGTGAGGGACGGGGTGGTTTTTTTGATTGGTGTTTATCAGAAGACGTTGAGTTTTGATCATGGTCCGCTGAAGATGTTTTATTCGCATGGGTATTGTCCCTATTTCCCTTCTTGTAGTGAGTATGGGCGATTGGCGGTGATGAAGTATGGGGTTTTTCGAGGCGTGATGAAGGCTGGTGGCAGAGTGTTGAGGTGTCATCCTTTTTGTGAGGGTGGGGTTGATCAGCCCTAGTTTTGGCAATAGGATTTGTTATCGTGATAGCGTATGTCGTTTAGTTATTTCGGAATTGTTTTAGGAGTTTGATGTCGTTTAGGCGGCCTTCCATGGCTCCTTTTTTGAATGGGGTTTCTAGGATGAGGTCTAGGTGCCCAAGTTTTGGGTGGTTGATGAAGTGCTTGAAGGCGTCTAGGCCGATGTGGCCTTCTCCGAGATGTTCGTGGCGGTCTTTTTTGCCGTTTAGTTCTACTTTTGAGTCGTTGATGTGACTGACTGGCATGCGGTTTAGGCCGATGAGGTCGTCGAATTTGGTCATGACCGTGTCGAGGCCTTCTTTTGTGCTGAGGTCGTAGCCTGAGGCGAAGGCGTGTTGGGTGTCGAAGCAGACGCCGATATTTTCTCCCTTTTCGGCTTCGTTTAGGAAGAGGGCGACTTCTTCGAATGTGTCTCCCATGACGTTTCCTGCTCCGGCGGAAATTTCGATGAGGAATTGGCAGGTTCCGGTGTAGCCGTCCATGATTTTGTTGATGGATTCGATGACGGTTTTGCGGGCTTCTTCTTCTGAGAGGTCTTTTGAGGAGCCTGGGTGGAACATCATCCCTTTGCAGCCTAGGAGGGTCCCTCGTTCTAGTTCTTGGCGAAGGACGGCGATGGAGCTGTGTTTGATTCTGGGATTTGAGGAGGCGAGGTTGATGAAGTATGGCGCGTGAATGTAGACGGCTTTGATGCCATTTTTTTGCATGGAGGTTTTGAATTCTTGTTGCACTTCTGGGGTGATTTCTCTTGGTTTTCCGCCTTGTGGGGGACGAGAGAATATTTGGATGACTTCGCAGCCGATTTCTGCGCCGTTTGGTCCTGCATTGTGGAGTCCGCCTGCTGCTGATACGTGTCCGCCGATGAACATAGTCTTGTTGTTACGTTTGTTTACGTCAGTGTAGCAAAAGACCCTGTTTTTGGCAGGGTCTTTTGTGTTATTTGACCATGATCTCTTTGAGGGTTTGCATGGTTTTTTGGTCTCTTAGACGTTGTTCTGTGTAGACGCGGAATCTTGGTTCGAAGATTTGTTTTTGGGCGTCTTTGTTTTCCTTGTAGCGGTCTGCGATTGCGTCTAGTTCTGCGTCGATTTCTTCGTTTGTTGGTTTGATTGATTCGGTTTCTGCGATTTCTTTGAGGACGATTGCGCCTTTGATTCGCATGAGGGCTGCTGGGGCGAAATCTAGTTTGATGTCCGCGATTGTTTTGTTTATGGATTTGAGATAGTCGTCGAAGTTTCCGCCTTTTGCTTCGATGTTTGTTTGCATTTCGTGTGTCATCTTGGCGATTTCTTGGTTGACGAGGAGGTCTGGAATTTCGTCGAATTTGGATTTGTCTGCGAGGGTTTTGATGATTTCTTTTTCTTGGCGGACGGATTCTTCTCGTTCGTTTTCCAGGGTGAGGTTTTCGACGAGTTTTTCTTCTAGATCTTTCGTGTTTTTGAGTCCTAGGTTTTTGGCGAATTCATCGTTTAGTTCCGGGGCTTCTAGGAGGAAGATTTCTTTGATTTCTACCTCGAAGTCGATTTTTTTACCGGCTAGATGTTTGAGGTAGTGGTCTTTTGGAAATGGGAGTTTGAATTTTGGTGTTTCCCCTGCCTTTAGGCCGGTGATTTTGTCTACGAAGCCTTCGATGAAGTAGTCTTCGCCGGTGTAAATGGCGTGACCTTGGCCTTCTCCGCCTTCGAGAACCACGCCTTTTTCTTTCATGAGGAGGTTTACGATGACTTTATCGCCTTTTGTGATTTTGTGGTCTTTTGGTGCTGCTGTTTCTTTTGTTCGCATGAGTGCGAGGTCTTTTTTGGCTCGATCGATGCTTTTTTGTTCTGGTTTTGTTGCGTTCTTTTTGACTTCGAGTTTTTTGTAATCAGCAAGTTTGGTGCATTTTGGGAACATTGTGACTGTTGCTTTGATGATCATTTCGTTTTCTGGAGCCATTTTTACTGTCTCGAAAAACGGTTGACCGCAGGTTTCTAGGTTTTCTTCGATCATTGCTGCAACAAATTCTGCGCGGATGAGGTCTTCCGCTGCTGCTTCGAGGAGCTTCATGTCACCAATGCGTTTTTTGATGACTTCGTAGTTTGCTTTTCCTGGGCGGAATCCTGGAATTTTTGATTCTTGTGAAATTTGTTTCGCTGCTTTTTGCATGCCCTCGATGACTTTTTCTTGTGGGATGGTGAGGGTGAATGTTGCCTTGTTTTCGGCGATTTCTACGGTGTATGGCATAGATATATTCTGGGTCGTTTAGGCGAAAAGTATAGGGTTTTTGTGGTTTGGTGTCAATGTTTTCTATCAAAAAACACTCCCGATTTTTTCGAGAGTGTTTTTGATTGTTTTAGACAATGAATGTGACAAGTAGAAGGGCGACGATGTTGATGATTTTGATCATCGGGTTGATCGCTGGTCCTGCTGTGTCTTTGTAAGGATCTCCTACTGTATCTCCGGTCACCGCTGCTTCGTGAGCGATTGATTTTTTGCCGCCGAAGTTGCCCATTTCGATGTATTTTTTGGCGTTGTCCCATGCACCTCCTCCTGTTGTCATGCTGATTGCGAGGAAGATTCCTGTGACGATGGATCCGATGAGGAGTCCGCCGAGGGCTTCTGGGCCTAGGAACCATCCGACGAGGATTGGCACGATGATTGGGATGAGGGCTGGAGCGACCATTTCGCCGATTGCTGCTTTTGTGACGATGTCTACGGCTTGCGAGTAGTCAGGTTTTCCTGTGCCGTCCATGATGCCTTTAATTTCTTTGAATTGGCGGCGGACTTCTTCTACGACTTTTCCTGCTGCCTTTCCCACTGCTTCCATGGCGTATGCGGAGAAGATGTATGGGAGAAGTCCTCCAATGAGGAGTCCAGCGAGAACGTATGGGTCAGCGAGGGAGAAGTCGAATTCAGCTCCTCGTAGGGCTAGTTCGTCTGTGTAGGATGCGAATAGGACGGTTGCGGCTAGGCCGGCTGATCCGATCGCGTATCCTTTTGTGACGGCTTTTGTGGTGTTCCCCACTGCGTCTAGCGGATCGGTAATTTCACGTACTTCCTTTGGGAGGTTGGCCATTTCTGCGATCCCTCCTGCGTTGTCTGTGATTGGGCCGTAGGCGTCCATGGCTACGATGATTCCTGTGAGGGAAAGCATAGACATGACTGCCATTGCGACTCCGTAGGTTCCTGCTAGCGTATGAGCTGCGAGGATTCCTGCAACGATGACGAGGACTGGGTACGCGGTTGAGCGCATTGATAGGGCTAGTCCTGCGATGACGTTTGTGCCGTGGCCTGTTTGTGAGGCTTCAGCGATGCGTTGTACTGGTTTGTATTCTGTTGAGGTGTAATACTCGGTAATCCAGACTAGGGCAGCTGTGACGATGAGTCCGACCATGAGTGACCAGAAGATGGCCATGGTGTCGATGCCTGCAACGTCTCCTAGTGCCCAGTTTGTGAGCGGGTAAAATGCTGCTGCTGAGAGTACTCCCGAGACGATGAGTCCCTTGTAGAGTGCTGGCATGATCGCGCCGGACGATCCTAGTTTGATGAATTGTGTTCCGATGATTGAGGCTAGGATTGCGACTGCGCCGATTGCGATTGGGAATGTAATAATGGCTTCGATTTCGCCAAATGTGAGCATTCCGATGAGCATTGCCGCGACGAGTGTTACTGCGTATGTTTCGAATAGGTCTGCTGCCATTCCTGCACAATCTCCGACATTGTCTCCTACGTTGTCTGCGATGACGGCTGGGTTTCGTGGGTCGTCTTCTGGAATTCCAGCTTCGACTTTCCCGACGAGGTCAGCTCCGACGTCTGCTGCTTTTGTGAAGATGCCTCCGCCAAGACGTGCAAATACAGAGATGAGAGATCCTCCGAATCCGAGTCCGATGAGGGCGTAGACGTCTCCTGTTGCCATGTAGAAGCCTGTTACTCCGAGGAGTCCTAGGGCTACGACAAACATTCCTGTGACTGTTCCGCCTTTTACGGCAACTTCTAGGGCTTCTTTGAGGCCCTTCTTTGCGGCTTCCGCTGTGCGGACGTTTGCTCGGACGGATATGATCATGCCGATGTATCCGGTGAGTCCTGAGAGGACTGCTCCGACGAGGAATCCGAAGGCAATGTTCCAGCTAAGGAGAAATGCTAGGATGAAGAAAATGACAATTCCGATAATTCCGATGACTCGGTATTGTCGTGCGAGGTAGGCGTTTGCTCCCTCTTGAATCGCGAGTGCGATGCCTTTCATTTTTCCTTCTCCGGATGGAAGTTTGAGGATCCATCTAATGAGAAGAAGTGTGTAGGCAACCGCGATTGCGACCACGATTAATGCATACGTGGTTACATCCATAAAATGATGTCAGTTATTAAATAAACGTAATGACTTACGAGGTTCGGACCACGATGGGTTGATCTGAACTTCGCAAGTCTTTATGTTAAAGCATGGTGATTATATGCGTTTTCGGCTGAAATTGTCAATTGACGTAAATGCAGATTTGTGCTAATTTTTTTGCTACGATTAACGTAGGTGAAGTGAGCAAAAAATGGTTTATTTTTCTCTGTTTTGACTTATTTTTGACCGATTTAAACAACGTTTCGTTGCTATTGGTTTGAAGGCTGTTCGCCTTTTTGTTTGGGTTAAGCGGGCGTTTGTGCGTGTTTTGACTACTGTTTTTGCGGCGATTAGTCGTTTCGTTTTGTTTTTAGGAATGCCTGTTTATGGTGTTTATTATGGTGTGAGACGGCGATTTGTTTTGATTTTTGGTCCCGCAAAAAATCGGTTTATGGCGATTGTGACGAATCGTTTTTTGGTGCATTTTGTGCTTGCAATGATTGTGGTTGGTGTTGGGGTTTTGAATTTGCAGACGACGCAGGTGCGAGCTGAGGCGTTTGGGGAAAAGAGTATGCTTTATCGTTTAGTTGGACCGGATGCTGGTGAAGTGATTGAGGAATATGCGACGGAATATGCTGCGATTGAGGTTGTACCTGTGCATTATCGAGAGACGTTTGCGCTTCAGGCTTCGCTTGGGGTTGATGATATCGGATTTGGAGATAGTGATGGGTTTTCTTTGATTGGTGGAAGTATTATTTCTGCTCCTGCTGCGCGTGATGGTGATAGCTCTGTCGCGCCTCGTGAACGTGTTGAGATGTATGTGGTTGAGAGCGGGGATACTCTTTCTACCATCGCTGAAGCGTTTGGAATTTCGCTTGATACGCTTTTGTGGGCGAATGACTTGAGTGTTCGCAGCGTACTTGGGCTTGGAGATGAGCTTGTGATTTTGCCAGTGAGTGGGGTTCGGCACGTTGTGAAAAGTGGGGATACGCTTTCCACGATTGCGAATACGTATTCTGTGACGCAGACGGAGATTTTGGATCGTAATGCTCTTGCGAGTGCAAATATGCTCTCTATTGGTGATGAGCTTTTGATTCCTGGTGGGAAGATTGTGGCAGCTGCGCCGGTTTCTCGGTCTGAAGCGATTAGTCAGGTGCTCTCTCCTACTCCGACTGCAGTGGTTAGTGCTCCAGTGAGTTCGGGCGTGCCCGCAACTACAACGGGATATATGATTTGGCCGACGGAGCTTAGTACGATTACACAGTACTACGGCTGGCGTCATACGGGTCTTGATATTGATTGTGGGTATACGCATGATAACTTTGCTGCACTTGATGGGATTGTTGAATATTCTGGATGGCGGGGTGGATATGGGTACACAGTTGAAGTCAATCATGGAAATGGGATGATGACTCGTTATGCTCACCATTCCAGTAACTATGTCGTTGCTGGTCAGGCGGTGAGTCAGGGGCAGCCTATTGGGCGTTGTGGATCGACTGGACGATCAACGGGGACACATATTCACTTTGAGGTGATTGTTAATGGGCGATTCAAGAATCCGCTTGAATATATTCGATAGGATTTTATTGTTTTGTCCAATTGAGATTGGTGTCAGTTGGATATTCTGAAGTTAATTGCTTCTGCTAAATGCAGGGGTTTTATTGTTTTTGATGAGTCTAGGTCTGCAATTGTCCGGGCTACCTTTAGGACTCTGGTGAAAGCTCTTGCTGAAAGGGCGTGGGTTTTGATGGCTGCTTTTAGAAGTTGTTTTGTTTGAGGAGTTAGGGCACAGTGAGTTTTGATCTCGTTTGATGTGAGTTCGCTATTTACTCTTGTCATCGTGTTTTGATATCGGAGGGTTTGTTTGTCTCTCGCTTTTGATACGCGACTTCTGATGTTTGATGATGGTTCTGATTGGAATGCGTTTGTTAGTTTTTCGGCGTTGATCGGTGGGACCTCTATGGTGATGTCGATTCTGTCTAGGATTGGTCCGGAAATTTTTTGTGTGTATTTGGCGACTTGGTGCGGGGTGCAGATGCAGGGTTTGTTTGGGTCTGAGTTGAAGCCGCATGGGCAAGGGTTCATGGCTGCGGCTAGCATGAATCTTGCTGGGAATTCTAGGGTCTTTGCGGCTCTTGAGATTGTGACGGTGCCGTTTTCTAGTGGTTGGCGAAGGTTTTCTATGGTGCCTCGGGTGAATTCTGGGAATTCATCTAGGAATAGCACGCCTCTGTGTGCGAGGGAGATTTCTCCTGGGCGGGGCCATGCGCCTCCTCCGACGAGAGCTACTGATGAAGAGGAGTGGTGTGGGGTGCGGAATGGGCGTGTTGTGATGAGAGGGACGGATTTTGGTTTTTCTCCCGCGATAGAGTGGATTTTGGTTACCTCTAGGGATTCTTCGAATGAGAGCGGTGGGAGGATTGAGGGGATGGTTTTGGCGAGGAGGGTTTTGCCCGAGCCTGGTGGGCCTTTTAGTAAAATGTGATGCTCTCCTGCTGCTGCTATTTCTAAGGCTCTTTTGGCGTTTTCCTGGCCTCTGATGTGAGACATGTCGTGGGTGTAGGTTTTTTTGTTTGTTTTGGCGTGTTTTTTTGTGTGGTTCG
Organism: uncultured Gammaproteobacteria bacterium; assembly: GCA_964613815.1. Lineage (GTDB taxonomy): Bacteria > Patescibacteriota > Patescibacteriia > UBA9934 > UBA9934 > CAZTKG01. The sequence goes on along the minus strand of CAZTKG010000004.1, from coordinate 74,905 downwards.
GAAATTGGGTTTGGGTTTTGAAGAGATGTATGAGTTGTTGCAGTGATTTGATGGGATGCACGGTTAGTGTTTTGACAAGCGCGGCCTCTCCGGCGTTTTGCGGGGCGGTGATGATGGCGTTGAAGTTTTCTTTTTTTGCTTGTAGGGCGGCCGAAAGGATGCCATCTATGGGGCGGATGGTTCCGTTTAGGGCTAGTTCACCTAGAAATATGGTGGATTTTATTGATTGAGGTGGTTTGATTGCTCCTGCTGCGAAGAGGATGCTGATGGCGATGGGTAGATCGAAAGACGGGCCGAATTTTTTGATGTCGGCTGGGGCGAGATTTATGGTTACTCTTGATCTTGGGAATGGGGCGCCGCTGTTTTTGATGGCGGCGCGGACTCGGTGTTTGGATTCTGAGATGGCGGCGTCGGGCAGGCCGACGATGTTTAATTTGGGTAAGCCACCAGAAATGTCGGCTTCTACTTCGATGATGTGTGATTCGATGCCTATGTTGGCGCAGGCGTAAACAAAAAAAGACCCCATACAATATATGTTTGTAGGAGAAATTAGGAATGCTTCGTGTTTGTATGTTTATTGTACCACAGTGTTGTGATGGCGCCAGTTATGATGAGGACATCTGCGAGGTTGATGGCGCTTGTACGGAAGAGGATGATGTAATCTGTGGTGAAGTTGTTCAGAATGCGGTCTATGAGGTTTCCTGCGGCTCCGGAGATGACGAGGGAAAGAAATGCGGTTTGGATGGGGTTAGATTTGATTGTTTTGATGGCTGTGATGGTGAGGATTGTGATTATTGCTAGTGTGAGTGGGATGACAATTGCGAGAGGAATCGCTAGGTTGAATGCGATTCCGGCGTTTTTGTGGAGGGCAAAGTCGATGACTGGATGCAAAAACCCGCCTGATTCAGGCAGGGTTTTGATTGCGATGTGTTTTAGTGCTAGATCTGTTGCAGTGATGAGCGCTCCTGATGTTGCAATGATGATTGCTAGATTTCTTGCTGGAGTTGTTTTTTGCATTTTACGCAGGATGATGAGGTTGGGCGGATTTGAAGCCTTCCTTCTTCGATTGGTTCATTGCAGTATTTGCAAATTCCGTATGTGCCATCTTCGATGCGATCTAGGGCTTTGTTGGCATCTTTTAGGGCTTTTTCGAGTTGTTCTGCGACTGCGGAGCGGTCGCCCTGTATTGCGACTTCGGTGGCGTTTTCGTCTTCGTCATCGCCAAATTCGACTGCGTCGCCTGTTGGTTTTAGTGCTTCGAGTTCGTCTTCAAGTTTTGTTTTATCCTCTTCGATTTTGATGCGGATTGCTTCGAATCCGTTCAGTTTCTTTACCATATGGAGTAAATATACGCGATTTTGTGGAAAATGACAATGGTTGGGTTGGTTTTTTGGAAAAGAAGAAGAGCGCGGTTGCGAGCAGGCTTATAAAAATGAATCCTGCGCTGTTGCGCTCAAGAAGTGGCGTCGGGATATCTCTCGAAGAGTTGGGTTTTAGAGAAATTTGGCAATGTCTTCAAAACTCAACTCTTCGGTGGCATCAACCGATGGCCGTTGTGACTATCTGCTTTACCAGATCTTGGCTTTGTTCTCACGAAATGAAGGTAATAGAAAGATCGATTGTGAGAATCTTGCCTGGTTCGCTGTGTCCCCTAAAGAATGAACGATCCAGTAAAGAAGTGAGATCTTTCCCGAAGAAGTGGGTCCTTCGGGAAACTTCCCCCGAGTCATGTGCCTATTAAATATAGACACGATCGAAGTTGTTGAAAGAGCTAGGTACATGTTTATGATAACTTGTTGAACACTAAATGTCAACGTGGGAAATACCTGATTTTATTGGGTTAAATGGTGGTGTGGATAATTTTTTTGTGTGATGTCGGGTGTGCTGTGGATAAGGTTGTGATAAAAACTGGTTTATCCACAGTTTTGTGGACATTACCAGCAAAACGTTAGGTTTTTGGATGAGACATTGATTTGTTCAGTGGTTTTGATGGAATGTATTTGTGTAGCCTGAGCGAGAATTTTTTGATGGCCGTTCAGAGTGATAGCAGTTAGTGCATTCATGTTTGTTGTATTTTGGTGGTTGTCTGTGCACGTTGTGTTGTTTTGATTTTTATCTAATGTTAGCTCTCCGTTTGTCAAAAGTGTATTTGTTTGGGTTTTTATTGCGGTGATTTTGTTTCCATTTGATGAGGTGGCTGTAATGATGTTTGTGTTGTTTTCGTTTTGAATGTTGATGTTTAAGTCTTTATTGTTTGTTTTGATTTCTTGAACGGTGATTTTGTCCGTGATTGTCAACGGAACCGTTGCCAAACTTGTTGTTTTGAGGGCTGACTTTGTGATTTTTGCTAGATCCTCTGTTTGGAGATTTGTTGAAGGAATGTTTATGAGGAACTTGGTTTTCCCTTCCGAGGTTCCTAATTGAAGAAATGCTCCGAATTGTGAAAGTTCTGAGAAAAGCATGTCTGTTGGTGAAATTTGAAGAAGTTGAGGGATGAGATTGTTGTTTTGCGCGGTTTTTGGATCAATATAGATGTTTGAAAAAATGTTTGCATCTTTTAATGTGTGAGTGGGTAGGTTGGGAGTTTCTGTTTTTGTCTTTAAAGAGATTTGATTGTTTGAAATGGAGATTTTTGTTGTTTGGTTTTTTTCCTGTGTTTTGAGAATCGCGTCTGTTTGTGGAAAGAGGGACTTGAAGGTGTATGTGCTTTGCGGTGTGATTGTCTCAGTTTTTGTTTGATTTGAGGTGAATAATGTTGTTGGTTCTGTTTGGCTGCTTGACGTATCTACGGTGATTCCTGTGATTCCTTGGTCTGTGATGTGAATGCTGAAGGACTTATTTGTCGCGTTTAGGATGTCTTGGAATGTCCAAGGTTCCCCTGGTATGGCGGCTAGATGGCCTATTTTTTGGTTGATGAGATTTGTTGTTTGTTTTGTTTTGTAGACTTGGATTGTTGCTAGGGTGTTTTGCGGTCTGTGATGAGAGGTTGTGTCTTTGTACGTAAAAAGTCGAAAGGAGCACCAGCTGATGGCGAATGTGGCGAGGATGATGACAGCTGTGAGGGTGATTTTTGGACGTTTTTTTGTGTAGGGTGACTGCGAGAGCGGGATTTCCAGTTTTGTCATACGTTTTTTCCATGTTTGTTTTACTGTAGCTTTTTTTTGGGAATAACAAAACAGCCTTGCGGCTGCTTTGTTGTTTTGATGTTAGCTTCGTGAGCGTCTCGGTGGTCGTTGGTCTGATCGTGGTGGTTGTTTTTGTGCTTTTTCTTTCATTTCGTTCGTGTAGACGTTGCCTTCTGCTTTTTTCATGGAGAGGTTGATTCTTCCCATGTCGTCGATTTCGATGACTTTTACGTTCACCTCGTCGTCCAGTTTGACGATGTCCCCTACTTTGGCGACTCGCCATGGGGCTAGTTCAGATACGTGCACCATTCCGTCTTTTCCTGGAAGGATTTCTACGAATGCGCCGAAGTCCATGAGTCGTACGACTTTTCCTTTGAATGTTTCTCCGACTTCGATGTCGCGTGTAAGGTTGTGAATCCACTCACGTGCTTTTTCTGCAGACTTGGCAGATTTTGATGTGATGAATATGTGTCCACTTTGTTCGATGTCGATTGCGTCCACTGCTGTTGTTTCGATGATTTCGTTGATCATCTTTCCGCCCGGACCGATGACATCTCGGATTTTGTCTGGGTGGATTTCGATGGTGATGATGCGTGGTGCGTGCGGAGATAGTTCTGCACGGGGCTCTGCAATTGCTTCTGCCATGACATCGAGGATTTGGATTCGAGCATCTTTGGCTTGTGAGAGGGTTTGTTTGATGATTTCCATGGTGATTCCCTCTGTCTTTGTGTCCATTTGGATGGCCGTGATTCCTTCTCGTGAGCCGGTGATTTTGAAGTCCATGCCTCCTTTGCCGTCTTCGATGTCTTGGAGGTCTGTGAGGACTTTCCAGTCGCCTTTGTCGTTAGATGCGAGACCCATTGCGATTCCGGCGATTGGCGTTTTGATTGGGACACCTGCGTCCATGAGGGCGAGTGTTGATCCGCAGGTGGATGCCATTGAGCTTGATCCGTTTGAATTGAAGACTTCTGATACGACTCGGATGGTGTATGGGAATTCTTCTGCGGATGGGAGCATGCGTTCGATGGCTTTTTCTGCGAGTGCTCCGTGACCGATGTCTCGTCTGGATGCTCCTCGAAGCGGTTTTGCTTCCCCGACTGAGTATGGTGGGAAGTTGTAGTGATGCATGTAGCGTTTCTCTCCTACTGTTTCCATGCCGTCTAGGGTTTGTTTGTCTCCAGGAGCCCCTAGGGTGCAGATTGAGAGGACTTGTGTTGTTCCGCGCATGAAGTGTCCTGTGCCATGGACTCGTGGGAGCTGTGCGACTTCTGAGACGAGTGTGCGGATTTCTGTAATTTTTCGTCCGTCGATTCTGTGATCGTTTTCTAGAATGTTTCGTGATGCTTCGTCTTGGGTGAAGTTGTAGATGAGGTTTTTGGCGAATTTGATGTCGTCATCTGTGTAGTCTTCGTTTGGTCCCCATGACTCGTCTAGGCGTTTTGCGAGCTCTTTTTTTGCCGCGTTGATGGCAGTTTTTGATGTTGTTGGGGAGGTGAAGCAGAGTTCGTGGAAGATTGGTCGGAGGAATTCGATTGCTTTTGTTTTGATTTTTTCTTGGCGGACAAGTGTTTCTCGGGCTTCATCTGTTTGTGGCTCCAAGACAGTTGTATTTTTTTCTTTTCCGATTTCTTTTTTGATTGATTCTAGGAGGTCGGTGATTGCTCCGAGTTCTTTTGCTCCACGTTTGAAGGCTTCTAGCATGACGTCTTCTGTGGCTTCATCTGCGCGAGCTTCGATCATGATGATTTTTTCTGATGTTCCTGCGATGTCTAGGTCAAATTCTGATTTTTGTCGTTGTTCGTAGCTTGGATTCGCGATCCAGGTGTCGTTAATTTTGGCTGTTCGGATGGCTCCGATTGGTCCGTTCCATGGGATGTCGCTAATGTGGAGTGCACAGGATGCTGCGATAAGACCGAGAATGTCTGGGTCGTTTTCGCCGTCAAATGCGAGTGCTGTGACGATGACTTGAACGTCATTTTTGATGCGCATGTCGAAAAGCGGGCGGATTGCTCGGTCGATAAAACGACCGGTTAGGACGGCTTCGTCTGTTGGTCTTCCTTCTCTTTTGATAAAGCGTGAGCCCTTGATGCGGCCTGCTGCGTAGAGTTTTTCTTCGTAGTCGACCATGAGCGGGAAGTAGTTGAGTCCTCGTGTGTTTGAGGACATGACTGCTGTTGCCATGACGACGGTTTCGCCGCAACGCACGGTGCATTGTCCGTTTGCTGCTTGGGCGAATTTGCCGGTTTCGATGGTGATTTCTTTTCCGGCGATGGTAGCTGAGAATTCTTTGTGCATAAAAAGATGCTTAGCTCAGCACGAGATTTAAGATCATTGGTTTTACGCTGTTTTGATGAGCGCTTGATGATCTCTGATTTCGTGCCGAGGCGCGTTAATTATCTTGCCAGTTGGCGGATCTGATCAGGGCAGATCTGCCTAAGGGAGACAATTAGAATGAAAGACGGCGGGTTCGGGATTCTTCGATTTCGTCTTCTCCGAGGTCTTCTGTGGTGATAGGGGTGATTCGTCCGGACGGGGGTTTGGATTTTGATGTCGTTGTTTTTGTTGCTGTTTTTGTTGTTTTGGCTGTTCGTGTTGTTGGTTTTGTCGTGGTTCTTGTTGTGGTTGGTTTTGATGTCGTTGTTTTGCGTGTTGGCGTTGTGCGTGGTGCGTTTTTGTCTGGGATGAGGAATTTGCGACGGTTTTCGGACATGTTTGTGTACGTGTCCGTTGCGTGTACGAGGGATGTGGAGGTGGATTCTCGGAAAGAGATGACAGAGAAGGTTCGTCCTCGGCTTCGAACGAAGTCTGCGAGCGGGACAAAGTCTCCGTCGCCTGAAACGAGAACGACTTCGTCTAGCATGTCGAGCATGCGGATGATGTCGACAGTGATGCCGACGTCCCAGTCCCCTTTTTTGGCACCTGTATTGAATTCGAGGAGCTCTTTAGACTTTACCTCTATTCCCTTTTGGCGCAAGGCCTCGAAGAATGCTGATTCGTCTCCTCCTTTGGTTGAAATGGTGTAGGCGATGGCTCGGATGAGGTGTTTGTCGCCTATGGCGTGTTTGACGATGTTTTCAAAGTTCACTTTGCGATTGAAAATGTTGCGCGCGCTGTAGTACATGTTTTGGACGTCAATGAAGACGCCAACGCGGCGTGTTGAAGTTTTCAACATATTGTAAAAAAACTGAAATTAAGAAAAATAACTTGATTCTATTATACAGCAAAGACCGCTTTTGGCGGTTTTGCTTGGAAATTATTGCTTTTTGGGCAATCGGATTTTGAGGGCTTCGACGAGTGCTAGGAATGCTGCTTCGTCTTCGCGTTCTAGGTATTTGAGCAAGCGTCGTCGCTCGGTTACCTTTTTGACGAGTCCACGTCGTGATGAAAAGTCCTTTTTGTGCATGCGGAGGTGGCCGGTGAGGTCTTTTACTTCTGCTGTGAGGATGGCGATTTGGACCTGCGGTGAGCCGGTGTCGGACTCGTGGGTTTTGTATTTTGCAATGATGTTTTGCTTTTGCTTTTTGCTGAGCATAGAATCGATTATTCACGATGATCTCAGTTTACGGGGCTCATTCCGTGACCGGGAAGATCGTAGGGTTGTTTATGAAGAGGAATGTACGGGGTTTTTTGGTTTTTGTCAAGTTGTTTCATTTAAAAATCCGCCAGTATTGGCGGACGGCACGACTTCGAATGATAGGGAATAAGCAGGAGGGGGCAAACCTTCTGTCCTTACATAAGGACAGCCTCTGTCCTGTACGGACAGAAGGGCAGCCCCAGCCGTCCGCTTAAGTCCTCCTCGAGCGAATATTTTTTGAGAGCAAGTTATGGTTTACTTGCTCGATTGAATAGTCGATGAGAGGACGGACGCCTATGGACGTTGTGTGTATCCGTTATTCTTGCCGCGTAGCGCGGGAAGGGATCGGTTGAGACGATCTAGCAAGTCGTGATGAATGAACAATTGCTAATACTAGTTTAATTGTTTGTATTTGTCAATGAATAACAAAAATGCTTTTAAGAGGTGAAAGATGGTTTATGGGATAAAAAAACTCGCCGGTGGCGGAGAGTTCGATTTCGCTTGTTGCCCTTGAGGACGGTCAATGGACTTGTCGTGAGCGGGCGTATTTATTGCTCGGTGAGCCGGCAGTCCATTGACGGGACTTGAAGGGCGTGGACGGACGCTTAGCGGTTGTCCGCGACGGTCAGGTACGGACTTCGTGTCTGGCTCGGGGTCTCGCTGCGGGGCGCAGGGAGTGATCGAGGTGGTCGATCTAGCAAATCGAGGTGGTTAAGATAGTATGGTTTTTGTGTTTTGTCAATGGGGTGGGGTGATTTGTTTTGAAAAAAAGATCCCGTTTTTGGCGGGAGAGTTCGATTTCGCTTGTTGTTCGGAGGTAAGCCGTCAGTAGTATGCAGTCGCGATTGGTGTGCAAATATTCTGCGCATAGTGAGCGACTTATCTGCTGACGGGTTACTGACAAAGCTGACAGACGTAGGAATGTCAGGCTTAGTCAGGTATGGACTTGGGGTCCAGCTCGGGGTCTTGCCGCGGGGCGCGGGAAGGGATCGAGGAGGGTCGATCTAGCAAATCGAAGAGGTTAGGTTAGTGTTTTTTTGGTTTTTTGTCAAGAAAAAATAGCCCGTGAGGACTGAGGCTCGATTTCGCTTGTTGGTCCTGTGCTTTCTGCGACTGGGATGTAAATGCATTTGGCGGTATTTGAGCGACTGATGCATTCATTCGGGCGTAGAAAGCAACTAAATCAGTTGAGACAAGAATTGGCTACACGGATTTAGTGCCATGGACTTTTGATGTGGGTTGCTCTGTCTTCGCAGTGCGCGAGGATCTTTTGCTACTCATTCTAGACTGAGTGGCGTAGCGGTTGTAGCTAGCAACGGGGGAGCAAATCGAGAGGTGAATATAGCGGTTTGGTGAAAAAAAGTCAACCCGTTGGGGTTGAGGTTCGATTTCGCTTGTTGCCCTTGGTCAAACTGACGCTTGACTGACAGGTGTCGTATGGTTTTGTGGCATGCGATTCTGTCAGTTGAGTGTTCGTTTGTGCGAAATAATTGAACCAATGCGCGCATTGGAGCAATGCTTTCGGCATTGGCGTTTTGTGTAGGTGCCTGTCTTCGCGGGGCGCGAGGACGATCGCTGCTTATTCCGGACTAAGAAGCGTGGCGGTTGCAGTTAGCAACTGAGAGCAAATCGAATGGATTTAGTTTGGAGTGGATTGGGTTACGTGTCAATGGAGGGGGTGATAGAGTTTTGCGATGATTACCCGTTCTTCGCTCGGCGGAGCCGAGCTACGAAGGGTTAATATGCCCCCGGCATATTAAAAATCCTCGCATTTGCGAGGGGGTACAGCTTCGATGAAGGGCTTGAGTGCCGAAACTGATCGAGTTTCTGGAGTTTGCCGAAGGCGGGTGACATAAACTCGTCAGTTTCGGGACTTTCCCATTTATGGGCAATCCTGGTCGCGCGGTGTGTGCGCTGGTCCTGCCGCGGGGCGCGGGAGGTGATGCGGTTTACATCTAACAAGCTGTAAGGGCTCGATTTCGCTTGATACTAGTACCGGAAGGCGCGCATTGACCGTAGAATCGGTAACGATAGGTCTGTGCGCGACTCGGGCCGTACATGAAAGGACTAACGCGTAGAGTTTGTCCTTTTGTGTACGGGGTTTGGTCTGTCCGTGTATTTCGGGGTCTCGCCGCGAGGCGCGGAGAGGGATCGAAGGGTGTCGATCTAGCAAATCGAGGGGTGAATTTAGCAGTAATGGTGAAATGCGTCAATGGTGATGTTGATGATGGAGGTTTTGGGCGATAGGGTTCAGAGGCTGAACGATAGGGTCGAGTTGAGTTCGACGACAGGGGCGCGGCGGAGCCGGGCGATAGAAAAAAGCAACCCGATTGGGTTGATGCTCGATTTCGCTTGAGGCTTGGGAACGTTCTGTGCTGGTGAGTGCCGTAGGTGGTCAGCATCGCGGAACGGTTTCGGAAAGGATCGAAGAACTTTCCCCTGATCTGGTAGGGTGTTCGCTTTTCTCGCCGCGGGGCGCGGGGAGGCATATCGATTTATCTAGTATGTCGATACGAGAGTGCCGGGGCCAGCGGCGGTTAGCAAATCGAAGGGCAAAATTAGCATTTCGATCAAAAAAAAGCAACCTTGTGAGGGTTGAAGCTCGATTTCGCTTGTTGACCAGAGTCAAATATCGTTTGCACGATCTCGAGTGCCGTGGTCACGGCGTGAGAGCTCGTCACAGTGAGATTTGAATAGAGATTTTAGGGACCAAAAGTTGAGCTTGTCGAGAGTTTTGGTCTCGTGAATGTCTATGTCGGGGTCGATTGGTGTGTTTGAGGGTCTTGCCACGGGGCGCGGGAAGGGACCAGGTTTTTTGATCTAGCAAATCGAGGTGATGATATTAGCGATTTTTTGGTTTTTTGTAAAGCGAAACCCCTCGGTGTTAGCCGAGGGGACGGATCGCTGCTAGTCTCGCTGGGAGAGGAGCCACTGGCGGTGATAGCGGCGATCTGATCCGCGTTCTTTGCGCCTGCGCTTGAGTTTGAGCTCTGCGCTTGGCGTTCGGACGCGGGGGGTTTGCGGGGTTGGGATGAATCCGTTCTCGTCTCCGATGCGCGCTTTGGATTCGGCCGTGGTGAACGGCTTCTTCTTGGCATGCATGGTTGGACGAAGGATTGGACATCCGGTGAGGTAGAAATGGTCTTCGCAGAGCCAGCAGGTGCAAATTGACCTCTGCTCTTGCGTAACGATCATTCTCCCTCCCTCGCGTGGGATGTTGATCACGTTGACGGTGATTGTGTGCCATTGGCCCTGGCACCGGGCATCGCGACGAGACATTCCTACTCCTTGGGTTGTGGAATGTAAATTCGTCGTGCTTGTCCTGTCACCTCCTTGCGGTGATTTTGTTTTTTTGGGCTGGACGGGCCCGTTGTTGGTGTCGAACGTGATCCCCTTAGAAGACATCATTCGAAATGATTTCCTTTGAGGGGATGGGAATATTGATATTCCCTTTTGATGAGTGAGCTGGAGAAAAACATGCATGGGATTTTTCTCTAGCTTGCTTGTGAGGAATTTTGATACTGACTCTATAGACTAGCTTGTTTTTTGGTTTTTGTCAAGTGATGATTGGCAGATGTTGGGTGTTTTTGACTTATTTGGCTAATATTCGATGGTTTTGCTGTGAGATCCTTCCGGCGCGCTAGGGCTGGCGCGCCTCAGGATGGGAATTAGGAGGTGGTAGTTTTGTGTCGTATAATGTTGGTATTGAAGTTTTGATTATTGTTTATGGGAAAAAAGAGTCGTTTGCAGGAGCTTATTACGCAATTTTTGGAGTATTTGGAGGTTGAGCGTGGTCGAAGTGCGAATACTATTCAGAATTATGACTTTTATTTGAGTCGGTTTGGGAAATGGGCGAAGTATCCTGCCCCGGATAAGATTGATTTGGAGATGGTTCGGCAATATCGGTTGTTTTTGAATCGTGAGGTTGAGGGGCGGGATGATGTGAATTTGAAAAAGACGACGCAGAATTATCATTTGATTGCTTTACGGTCTTTTTTGAAGTATTTGCACAAGATTGATGTGAAGACGCTTAGTCCGGAGAAGATCGAACTTGCGAAACATGAGACTCGGAAGGTGGAGTTTTTGGAGCCAGAGGATTTGAAGGAGATGTTTTTGGCGGTTGATAAGACGCCGGGGATCATTGGGCTTCGGGATTCGGCTATTTTGGAGATGCTTTTTAGTACGGGGCTTCGTGTTAGTGAGCTTTCTAAGCTTTTGATTGATGATTTAAATTTGAAGAGGGATGAGTTTACGGTTAAGGGCAAGGGTAGTAAGCATCGTGTGGTGTTTATGAGCGAAACTGCTAAGGATGCGGTGCGTGATTATGTTGAAGCTCGGCAGGATTTGTCGCCTCATTTATTTGTGAGTCATGATCGGGCTAAGGCTGGGCGCGGGGAACCTGGAGCGCTTACTCCTCGGTCGATTCAGCGGACGATTGAGAAGTATGCTAGAAGTGCAGGAATTGCGAAACGGATTACGCCGCATACGATTCGGCACACATTTGCGACGGATTTATTGCGGAGCGGGGCGGACATTCGGAGTGTGCAGAGCATGCTTGGGCATGAGTCCATTACGACGACGCAGGTTTACACGCATGTGACGGATAAGCGTTTGAAAGAGGTGCATCAGAAGCATCATGGAAAGGAGGAATAGGTGTTGCAGGTGATTGGATGGATGGAAGTCGTTTTATTTTTGTCAGTCTCAAGTTGAGGGTGATTTTGGGTGAGTAGGGTTGATTTATTTGGTTAATTCATGTATATTTGCTGCACGCAATGAGCACCTGTAGCTCAATTGGATAGAGCAGGAGGGTTCTAACCTCAAGGTTGCAGGTTCAAGTCCTGCCAGGTGCACCAGAAGGGGCCAAGTTGCTGTGTGGCGGAGATTTTTTGTACAATCCTCGACTACGTACTATGTGTACGTCTTACTGCGGTTGTACAAAAGAATCACCACCACACAGCAACTTACCCCTTCTGGCAGGCCTCTCACGCGTGAGTTTGGTTAGGTTGTTGGCACGGCTCATTCGAAGAGTAAGAAAAAAACATGGCGGCTATGGTGTAACGGTTAGCACAGGGGTTTGTGGTGCCCCTAGTGAGGGTTCGATTCCCTCTAGTCGCCCCAGAAAAAGACTTCTTGTAAGAGAAGTCTTTTTCGTTTGGAAAAAAATAACCCCCTTTGGCAGCGTCATGCCTTGGGGGGTTGTGGGAGCCTGTCCCTCTGTAGAGGTACTGACGCCAGAGGGACAGAAAGAGTAATGAGCTGTGGGATATTAGCAGGTGAATTGCGTGTGGTCAAGTAGATTGTACTCGATTTTGTTGTATTCTTGCCAAGATTGGCTATTTGTGCTAGCGTTTGGGCATGAAAATGCCAACATTGGAGCAAATTGATTCAGTTCGACAGCGCGGATTTCGTCCGGTTGTTGTCGGTTGTGTTGTTCATGATGGGAAGCTTTTGATGGTTTTCCATGAAGAATATAAACTTTGGCAATTAGCGCAAGGTGGGATTGAAAATGGAGAGGATTTGAATACGGCGCTTTGTCGAGAGATGAAAGAGGAGCTTGGAGAGGATTTTGGTGGTCAGATTACTTTTGGGACGTTGATTCATGAGGATGAGGTAGAGTTTCTTGCTGAAAAACGAGGAACACGACCAATGAATCTTGACGATGGGTCGGAAGTTATGATGCGAGGTAAGCGGTATTACGCGGTTGTGTGCGATGTCGCTTCTTCTGAGTTTGATATTGAGAAGTCGGAGTTTGATGATCATCAATGGTGTACTGGAGTTGATGCGTTGAAGATTGCGGATGAGATTAGTCAGCGCGGAAAGCGGCGGATTACGAGGCGGATGATTACTGCGCTTATCAAAGGAAAGAAGATTGAGAAATAAGTCGCCAATGGCGGCTTTTTTCGTGGTAAAGTGTGGGTAGTTTTGTTTTGATTTTAGATTATTTTTTATGAAAAAGGTTTTGATTTTGGATGGGAATGCGCTTTTGCATCGGGCTTGGCATGCGGTTCCTCCGCTTACGACAGATGATGGACGTGTGGTGAATGCGGTTTTTGGGTTTACGAATATTGTGGAGAAAATGCGGAAGCTGTTCACGCCTGATTATTTTGTGGTTGCTTGGGATTTGCCTGGGGGGACGTTTCGGGATGAGCTTTATGAGGATTATAAGGCTGGGCGCGAGGAAAAGGCTGATGAGTTGTATGCGCAGATTGAGATTATTCAGGATGTGATGAGTTTGTATGGCATCCCTTCCCTTTCGGCGCCTGGGTTTGAGGCTGATGATGTGATTGGGACGCTTGCGGCGGAGTATGGGCCGAAGAAAGGGTTTGATGTTTTTGTTGTGACTGGTGATATGGATGCGCTTCAGCTTGTTGATGATCAGGTGAGCGTTGTTTCGTTTGTGCGAGGGGTTTCTGAGACGAAGATTTATGATGCGGCTGCGGTGGTTGAGCGGTATGGGATTCGGCCGGATCAGATGATTGATTATAAGGCTTTGATGGGTGATTCTAGTGATAATATTCCGGGGATTGCGGGGATTGGGAAGAAGAGTGCGATGGAGTTGTTGCAGCGGTTTGAGGATATTGAGGGGGTTTACAGAGCGATTGATGAGGGGCTTATGCCTAGTAAGTGGGAGAAGAAGCTTATGGGTAAGCAGGAGGAGTGTGAGGCGATGCGGAAGTTGGTGACGATTGTGCGGGATGTTGCGTTGCCTGGGTTTGATTTGGAAGATGCGGTTTGTGATGGGGTTGATGCGGCGGGGCTTGTGAAGATGTTTGGTGAGTTAGGATTTCGGACGCTTGCGCGGAAGTATGAGGGTGATGTGAGTTCTGTTGAGGTTGTCGTGAAAGATGGTGAGGGTGGTGATAGTGATGTACGCGAGGAGCCTGTAGGTGGGAAGGCTGTTGGAATGAGTGATTTAGTTGGGCGGGATGAAGTTGTTGTTTGGGTTGAGGAGCGGGAGCCTGGGCTTTTTGGAGAGCGGGTTGGGAGGATTGCTCTGATGAGTGGTGGAGATGTTTGTGTGGTTGATGATCCGAAAGATGCTGACTTGGGAGTGTTTCGGGAGGTTCTTGATGGGGCTGAGGTGATTGTTGCTCATGATTTGAAAGGGATTTTGCATTTGGTTGATTTTGACGGGGAGCTTGGAAAGGTTTTTGATGTGAAGGTTGCGGGGTATTTGGTTGCGAATCATCATCGGTCGTTTGGGATGGAGGAGCTTTTGGATCATTATTTGCCTGGGGGCAAGTTGAAGAAAGGTGAGGATGCGGTTCGGAGTGTGAAGGGGCTTGCGGATGTTTTGCGGAAGCGGCTTGAGGAGGATGGGGTTTTGCGGCTTGCTGAGGAGATTGAGATGCCGCTTCTTGGGGTTTTGTATGCGATGGAGCGGCGCGGGATTTTGCTTGATTCTGCGTTTTTGGGTGCGTTTTCTGTGCGGCTTGGAGATGAGCTTGAGGTTTTGACGAAGACTATTTATGAAGCTGCTGGGCGAGAGTTTAATATTAAGTCCCCTTCTCAGCTTGCGGATGTTTTGTTTGTTGATTTGGCGCTTCCGACGAAGGGAATTAAGAAAACGAAGACTGGGTTTTCTACGGCTGCTAGTGAGCTTGATAAACTTGCGGATCAGCATGTGATTGTGGGGCTTGTGCGGAAGTATCGGGAGCTGGCGAAGTTGAAGAGTACGTATGTTGATGCGCTTCCGACGATGGTTGGCGGTGACGGGCGGGTGCATTCGACGTTTGATCAGACGGTGACGGCAACTGGTCGATTGAGCAGTCATGATCCGAATTTGCAGAATATTCCTATTCGGACGGAGATGGGGCGGGAGGTTCGGAAGGCGTTTGTCGCTGATGAGGGGAAGAAGTTTATTGTGGCTGATTATAGTCAGTTTGAGCTTCGAGTTGCTGCGGTACTTGCGGACGATAAGGCGTTTCTGGAGGCATTTCGGGAGGGGGCGGATATTCATCGGCTGACGGCGGCGCAGGTGCTTGATAAGGAGTTGGGCGCTGTTACGAGTGATGAGCGGCGGGCGGCTAAGGGGATTAATTTTGGGATTTTGTATGGGATGGGGTCGCGGAGTTTGGCTCGGAATACGGGGATGAAGGCGGAGGAGGCGAAGGGGTTTATTGAGCGATATTTTGGGGTGCATCCTGGGATTCAGGGGTATATTGATGAGACGAAGGTTAAGGCGCATGAGGATGGATATGTTGAGACTTCGTTTGGGCGACGACGGTATTTACCGGGAATTGATAGTGGCGTGGGGATGCTTCGGGCGCAGGCGGAGCGGATGGCGGTGAATATGCCGATTCAGGGGACGCAGGCGGATTTGGTGAAGCGGGCGATGATTGCGATTGAAGAATGGGCTAGGAAGAGCGATTTGGATGTTGGGATGCTTGTGCAGGTGCATGATGAGTTGGTGTTTGAGGTTGCGGAGGGGGATGTTGATGAGGCTATGGGGGAGATTAAGCGGATTATGGAGGGGGTTTGGCCGGAGGGAGGGGTTCCGCTTGTGGTAGAGCCAGTGGTTGGAGATAGTTGGGATAAGTAAAAACGTTAGAGAAATTGTTTAGAAAATGAGACGTCTCCATTTTAATTTTGTCGTAATTTGAATGTGACAGGGCTGCAAGATCTCTCCACGGGGTCGAGATGGGGGAGGGTGGAAATGTTTGTTAAATCAAAGGCGCCCGCCGTGCATGCACGGCGGGCGTTGAGATTGAGCGTACGTTGCGGACAGGTCCCCGTAGGGATAAGAGCTGTCCGCAATGATGGGCGAAGGGCGTCATGAAGTGCGGTCGCGACGTAGTGCGACAAACTCATGAGACGCGCAAGCGCCAGGCTTGGTCCGCTTAGGTTGTGCGTAAACTTGTCGCGAGGCGCGAGAAGAGGTGTGGTCGGGCCACGTAGCACTGAGGGAATTTAGCATGGTTTGGTTGTTTTGTCAAGTGATTGGTTTAATTTATATGTTGTTATTGAGAGAGATTTCTCCGCGTTGGTCGAAATGGGAATGGATATTTGTTCGCTGGTTTAAAAAAAGATCCACGTTGTGCGTGGATTACTTCAAGTGTTTGAAGATGAGGGTGAGGAGTTTGTTGAACTCGCCGTTTATGAGGTCGTCTATGGAGACGTATGGGAGTTCGATTGGGTAGATGTCGGGGATGCCGTGGACGTCTACCATGATGTGGATGACGAGGACGCCTCTTGCGAGGAGTTGTCTTGCTCTCTCCCCTGCTGTCTGGATGTTGTCTGGGCCGTTGTCGGTGATGACGAAGAGGATTTTTTGGCGACGTTTGGACATGGCCATGCGGGTGCCGGCGATGGTGAGCATGGTGGTGTCAGAGTTGCCGTAGTCTGCTTTGAGCGTGTGGAAGGCGCTTGTTGGGGCGGTGCGACCGAGGTCGAAGATGGTCTGTGAGTGATACGCCCAGGCGTAGCCTTCTGCGCTGTCGCCGAGAACTTCGATGCCTTCTGTGAGGAGGGCGTGAAGTCTTCGGAGCGCTCTGAGTTTTTCTCCTCCCATGGAGCCGCTGATATCTGCTGCGATGGCGATGAGGGCGTCGATGTCGCGTTCTATGACGGTTTCTTGCCAGTTGCCGCCGAGTCCGCATGCCATGGAGGCCACTTCGTCAAAGTCGAGTTCGTCGCCTTCGTCTTGGGCGTAGAGCGTGAATTCACTTGGAGAGTCGAGTTTTCTGAGAGTGCGGACGAGTTGGTCTTTGAGATGTGCGACTTCGGCGAGAACAGCTCGGTGCGTTGCTCGGTGAATTTCGTTGTGAGGAAGCTCTATGACCTTGACCTTTCCGGGGTCTCCGATGGAGATTGGGCCTGGGTGGCGGAATCCGGTTTGGAGAATTTTTTTGAGTTTCTCCATGCCGGTTGCGCGTGACTTTGCCGTATGCTGTTTGGCCATCTTGCCGAGCAGTTTGGCGATGCCTGGGTCCATGGTGTGCAGCAGGATGACTGCGGCGTGCATGTCGGGGTCGATGGCGCGTAGGGCTGCCATGGATTCTTTGTCGCCTCGTTCGATCGCGCGAGCGATTGTGATGAGGTTTTGGAATCCTTTGGGTGGTGGAGTTTTTTGCTCGCTTGGGCGGTCACCGAGGATGGTGTGGACGCGTTTGGCGAGGCCGAGGAGTTGACCTGGGGTTGCCTTGAGGAGGCGCTGGGTGCCGATGATGTTGATGGCTTTACGGCCTCGGCGGGTTCTGGCGCCTTTGTGCCACTTGCAGGCAAAGAAGAAGTCTTCCCAAGCGTCCTTTGGCTTTACGCCGGAGAGGAGTTTGGTGATTTTGTCTTCGGCTTCGCGGCCTTCGAGGCGAGGGGTGTCTACTTCGCGTGGGTCCATGTCTCTTTTTTTGCGAAGTTCGGCGATTCTGATCGCGCGTGGTGACGGCGATGATCGTTTTTTTTCTTCGCGAGCCATGACTCTGTCCACCGCGGCTTTCATCATGAGGCGGTGTTGCATGGTGCAGAGGTAGGCGAGGCGGGCGCGGAGGCAGGTTGCTATGCCGGGGTTATGGTCTGCGTTCAGGGTGTCGTCTCGGCGGTCCATGATGAGGTTGAGGAGGTGGCTGAGGCCTTCTCCTCCCTCTTCTTTGGCTTGGCGCATGAGACGGGAGCCGAAGCGTGACCATTTGATGTGGCCGCCTTCGTGAATGGTGGATCCTCTGCCAACGTCGGGGAATCCGTTTAGGAATGGATTTGGGCTGGCCCAGACAATTGCTTTGCAGTCTGTTGCTGCGGTGCTGATGTTGGGGTCCCAGACAAGTTTGACGGGTCTTCCGGTGATGGCGAGGAGGATGCTCACGAGTTCTGGGAAGATGGCGGTGAGGATGGCGCGGGAGCGGGCGATTTCGGTTGGAGAGAGGGGCATTTTGGGTTCCTTTTGAAAGGGCTAGGGATTCTTTTGTCGGGCTTCTCGGGGAGGAGCTCGATAGAAGAATCCAGAGGCTTGGCCTCTGGCGTGGCAAACTCGTGAGGACCCGTTGTTTGCGCTAGATCGCGCGATATCGCGCGAACGAGTGGAGGGAAGGTCGCGCGATATCGCGCGAGCTCGTGTAAAAATGCATCGGGTTTCCCGACATTTCCGGAGGACCGGGTTGGTCGAGTCGGGTGAATGGCCTACTTGGTGCACGGCGCAGAAAGATTGATGGCCGTTTCTCTTGCGAGAAGGTTCTAGCAGTTTGCCCATGTTCCGTCTCTGATTGGGTCAGAGGCGGAATAAGAGCCCGGAGAATTCTCCGGAGGGTGTCGCGTGGGCGACGGTGGAACGACTTCGCTGGATGGCCTTGGCTTGTCCCTGTCGCGGTGAGTCATGATGTGATAGCGTGTTCGCCATGCATCTGACGAATGCGATAGGGGACCAGCAGGGACATACTTGTTTGTCCCTGGCATGGCCTCTGGGGGTGACTGGCCTACCGGACGCGAGGCGCGTGCGGATGAGGGGGCCTTCCCTTTCGGGGTGTCTAGCAAGTCGCTAGGAAGTAAACTCGTAAGAGCTCGACAGTGCCGTTGCGGTAACGTCACGGTGACGTTACGGCGCGTTGATGTTACTCGGCGACGGCCTCTGATGACGTGACGTTACCGTGACGTTACCGTAACGGTATCGTGACGTCGTGACGTTATGACCTCGTCGCGTTGCTCTTGAGCGACGTGATGAGGCCGGGCTTGACGAGCTGGGTGAATGGTCTACTTAATGCTGGGTGCAAGAAGATGAATGACCGACTCTCCGATGAGAGGTTCTAGCAGTTTACTCGGTTCCCGACTCTGAGAGGTTCAGGGGCGGGATAAGAGCCACGTCGCTGCGCGAGCGACGTGGTAAACCACGGTGTTTAGGTTGCGTGGTTTAGGACGGTTTCGCTTGTCGTGCTCGGTTCTGTCATGTTGTGGCGAGCGAGGAAGTTATTATGTTGCTCATTCAACGATGAGTGAGTAGCAACATGACAGGACATGACAGATTTCTGTCATGCGTGGTCACGAGGGGTGACTGGCCTACCGGACGCGAAGCGCGTGCGGATGAGGGGCCTTCCCTTTTGGGAGTCTAGCAAACCGTTAAGATGTGAAAAGCAAATTCGAATGAGATCGATAGTTTTGACACCTCTGATTTTGATTTCGCGACGGAGGCTGGAAGCCGGAAGTGTGTAATTGAAATCTGAGGTGTCGAAATCGATACCTGACGTAGGATGGTATCGATCCGGGGATCACGTCGCTTGAGAGTGGCGTGATGGACCGGGCTGGTCGAGTTGGGTGAATGGTCTACTTGATGCGAGGCGCAAGAAGGTTAGCGACCGTCTCTTGAAGAGGTTCTAGCAATTTGCTCGTGGCCTGGGTTCGATGTGGTGTATCGAGCTCAGGATATGAGCCAGCAGAGATTCTGCTGGAGGTTGGGTTATTCTTCGTCGTCGGGGTCGACGGATGCCTTTGTGGTGATGGCGACCCAGGCTTTGCCGGCTTCTGAGCTGTGGTCGGTGATCTCACCTTCGAGCCAGCCGGTGAGGCAGGTGAAGGCGGCTTGTTTCATGTTGAAGCCGAGAGCGACCATTTGGGCGAGGACTTTGAGTGCGCGTAGACTTGGTGCGAAGCTGATGGCGTGACGAGAGAGGTCCTCGAGGATTTCTCCCATGCGGGCGATGTCGAGGGCTTGTTGTTGCGTGATGCCGGCTTCTGCGATAAGGATCTTGGCCACTTCTTCGGTGGGGATGCGAGGCATGTTGATCGCGATGAAGCGATCTTTGAGTGCCTCGTCGACTTCGAAGTTGCCGGCGTATCCCATATTGGCCGTGCCGATCATGACGACGTTTGGGGGGATGCGGAAGGTGATGCTGCCTTCTGCGGTCGTGAGCGTGATCATGCGGGTGTCGTCGAACAGGCCGTGGAGCGCGCCGGTTGCTTTGGCGTGGACGCGGCCGATTTCGTCGAGGAGGACTGGGAAGGTGTCTAGGAGGCCTGCTTTGTGGGCGGCTTCTGCCCGCTTGAGGAAGTGGAACAGTTCGGAGCCCTGGAAGAGGGTACTTCCCTTCTTGGCGGCGTTTTGGCCGGCGATGTCGGTGGCGCGTTTGATGGCGGCCATGTCGACTTTGCACGGGTGCTGCCAGCCGAGCTGCTCGGCGACCATGAAGATGAAGGTCGTTTTTCCTCTTCCCTTTGAGCCTTTGAGGAGGACGCAGGCTTTGAGATGGAAGAGAGCGAGGACGGACTTGAGCATGTCTGGGTCGGTCCAGAAGCCAGGGAGTTCGGTGATGGATTCCCAGGGTGAGAGGTCTCGGACTTGGGAGATGAGTCGGATGTAGGCGACTCGGTCGCGACCTTCTCTTACAGCGCGGACGATCTCGGCGTTCCAGATGTCGCCGTCGTTGAATCGTTGTTTTGGGATGTGATCTGGGGTGGGGGCTGCGTCATGGGATGGTTCGTCGAGTTCGGCGAAGTAGTAGCGTCTTTGGGATTCGTCGAGGAATTCCCAGGTGATGTTGCCGTTTGTTTCGACGGCGCGGACTTGTAGCATTGGGTGCTCCTGATGAAATGTTCGGTGTTCCTTTGCCGACCTTCTGCTTGGAGAAGGGCGATATAAGAACCCGGAAGTTGGTTGGACTTCCGGAAGGTGCAGTTTCGACTGACGAGGTAGCGCTGTCAGGTATGGAGGTGGGCGTATTGGGAAGCTCGCGTCCCCCATTGTTCACCGGAGTACCTGACCGCGTCTGACAAAGCTTGTCTTTGTCAGCGAGGCTTAGTCGTCTTGGGTGATTGGTCGGCATGACGCTAGGCGCGTAATGTCTTTTGGTGACCGATTTTCAAGCAAACTGCAGGGAAGGTTTCGATCGTACTCGATCTCCACTTTTGGGTGAAGGGCGAGATAGGATCCCCTGTCGCTGCTTCTACCTTTCGGTAGGTAGGCGAGCGACAGGGTGAGATTGAGGAGATCAGCTTGCTTCGGCGAGCGCCTCTTGAGCGAGTGCGATGCGGATCTCGATGTCGTGGTCGGGGTCTCCGGTTGCGGAGGCGTCGTGGACGATGGTGTCGATGATCTTGCGTCCGGTCTGACCGTTTTTTTCTTCTTTTTCGGCGAGGAGCTCTTCGACGACTTCGGTGATGTTGATGGTCACCGGGTCGCCGGCGCGTTCGGCCTTGATGCGGGCGCGAGTGCGGGGGACGAGGACTCGGAGAGCTGAAGGAAGACGCTTGCGACGACGACCGGTTGATGGGTAGATCTGGTCGAGGTAGGCAACGATGCCGGCTGCCGTTTGGAGTTGTTTGACGCCCCAGGTGTTCTGCTTGAGAAGCCAGTTGAGCTTGCTGCGGAAGCGTCTGACCGTTTTGGGCGCGAGGGTTCCGGTGAAGATGTTGATCCCGAGGAGGATTGGGAACCTGCCGGTTTCGACAGAGAAGTAGTCGCACTTGCCAGGACGGTGGTGTGGCATGAACTTGTACTTTCTGATGATTGCCTTCAGCTTTTCCTGCACGATTTTTGGGATGGGTTCGTGGCTGACGATGTTGATGTCGTCGACCCAGATGAACGCATGCATCTTGTTGATGGGGGTGCGGTACTCTCCGACGAGGGCTCCGATGTCGCGGTCCATGCCGAAGGAGACGATGTCGAGGATTCGCGGCGAAGAAGGTGGACCCTGCGGGAGGCGGTCGTGGAGGATGCAGAGGTCGGCGAGGGCGTAGGCCAGGGTTTTGATGTCGTCTTCGGATATCTCGAGACCTTTGTACATGCGGAGCATGTGGCGTACGGGCTCGATGAAGGCTGCCTGGACTCGGCTTCGGAAGACCGACGGGAAGGCGTTCATGATGTCGATGCTGAAGGCGTATCGAGCGCCGATGGCGTTGTCGACGGCCTTCACGACAGAGCTGCCCTTCCGGCCTCCCCAGCGAATGAAGTGGATCGGGATCTGGGAGAGGAACTGGTTGAGGATCTTGCGCTGCACGTCCTTGAGGGTGTCGCAGGGGGCATGGATGTAGCGTGTGCCACCGTTGCCCTTTCGGCGTTTTTCTTCTCTGTAGGCGGCTTCGTGTCCTTGCCGGAGGATGTCCATGAGGACTTCCCAGTCGGACTGATGGATGTGAAGCAGTTCGCGGAGCATCTCTGCGAAGTGGGCCGGGAGGGCGAGGATCAACTGGAAATTGTTGTCCTTGTAGCCTTTTTGACCTGGGCGCTTGGGTCCCTTTTGGGGTTTCTTGGCCATGATAGCCTCTTTTGCGCGGGGTGGTACTCAATTCGAAGCGAAAGGAGCGGGGGTGAATCGGGATTGATTCAGAGGGGGAGATTAGCGGAATTTGGGTGATTTGTCAAGCTTTTAAGCATGAGTGATAGAATTCAGCAAAGCTGAACGATAGGGTCGAGCTGAGCTCGACGATAGGGCTCGGCGGAGCCGGAGCGATAGATGGGACAGAAAAACCGCCTTTTGGGCGGGGAGGGTCAACTTCGCTTGGTACTTGGAGCGTGAGAAATCGGAGTGAAGCCGCTTGTGGCGAGTGGCGGATTTCTCTCGGGAGCGGCAGAAAATCTTGACTGGTTGGATAATTTTGCGAGTTTGGGAGCAAAATTTCCGTTAAGGCGAGATTTTCTGTACTCGGGGTCTTTGGGGGTGTGTCTGGGTCTGGCCGCGGGGTGCGGGCAGGTTGACGAGGACGTCTAGCAAGTTGATGGGGTTAGGTTAGCGGAATTTGGGGATTTGTCAAAAAGAAATACCCCTTCGTTAGGGGGTGAGTTCCATTTCGCTTGATGACAGTTGCGTGATGGCTTCGAGCGCAGCTTGAGTGGCAAATATGCGACTTTTACTGGAGCGAAGCGGGTAAAAGTCGCATATTTGCAGCGTGCCTGGTCGTGTCAGGTATGCTTTTTTCTGGGGGCGAGGCGCCCGCAGTGTTAGCGGATGACTAACGAGCAAATGGAAAGTGGACTCTAGATGTTTTGGTTGTATTTGTCAATAAAAATTACCCCTTTATTAGGGGTGGGTTCCATTTCGTTTGATCTAGAGTGCGTTTGCGGGAATCTTGATGCAGGTATGTGCCGAAAGAGGGGTTCGGGCAAACGAACGTCGTGCATATGCAGCGATTTTCTGATTTCTGATGAAATCTGAGCAATCGTTGCATATGCAGAGCGGATTGACGCTTTGGGTGGTGGCGTCTCTGGGGACGGGGCGTCCGCAGATGTTGACTGGTGTCGAACGAGCAAATGGAAGGGGTTAATTTAGGTTTTTTTGGTTGTTTTGTCAAGAGGGGCTTGGTTTTGGTACCATCTTGGCATGATTATTTTTGTTTTTGGGGAAGATGGGTATCGGTCGCAGGAAAAGGTTCGTGTGATGCGGGATGCTTTTAAGGAAAAGTTTGATGCTGCGGGGATGAATTTGCTTGAGGTTGATTTGCGGGAGAAGTTGAAGCTGGGGCGTGGTGGGAATGTGCTTGGGGAGGTGATGCAGGCGGTGCAGAGTCCGCCTTTTTTGCGTGCGAAGCGGATGGTTGTGGTTCGGGGGCTTTTGGAGGAGAAGAAAAAGAAGGCGGATGCGGCGCCTTGGGTGACGGCGTTTGAGCGGGTGCCGGAGAGTACGATTGTGATTTTGTGGAGTGGGATGAAATCTGCTGCGGTGAAGAAGCATTCGTTTTTTAAGGCTTTTGATGGACAGGAAGGGGTGCATTCTTATGCGTTTGATGTTTTGCAGGGGGCTGGTTTGAATGGATGGGCTCGGGAGTATGTTGCGAAGATTGGGGGGCGGTTTGATGATGAGGCTTTGCGGATGGTTGTTTCGACGAGTGGCGGGGAGCTTTGGATGCTCCGTGCGGAGATTGATAAGTTGTGTGCGTATGCTGGTGGTGAGGCGGTGACGCGGGAGATGGTTGATTTATTGGGTGGGACGCGAAGTGATGATGTGATTTTTGCGCTTATGGATGGGCTTGTGGGGGGTGATTCTGCGCGTGTTTTGGGGCTTTTGGATAAGCAGCGGGGGTTTGGGGCGGCGGATATTTATTTGATGACGATGATTGCTCGGCAGGTTCGGCTTTTGATGAATGCGAGGGCGTTTCTTGATGGGGGCGGAAATCAGCGGGATGCGGCTAAGGTGCTTGGGTTGCATCCGTTTGTGGCAAGTAAGACCGTAGGGCAAGCTCGGAAGGTTGAGATGGTGGATTTGGAGCGGTGGCATGACAAATTGTATGAATTTGATATGAAAGCAAAATCCGGCGGGATTGCGCCGGATGTTGCGGTGGATTTGCTTGTTGGGGAGATGGTTTCTAGTCGTTGATTTGGAGGTCTGCGTAGCTGAATAGGACTTTGAAGGGGACGCACCAGACGAGGGCTTGGTTATAGGTTGCTAGATCGACGTCTGATGGGATTTCGTAGTTGATATTGCCCTTGGTTCCTTTGATGGGTCCTAAGTCGATGTAGTCGCTTGCTGAGGTGTCTGAGGCGAGGTAGATGTGGAGGTTTGGGCCGTTGATTGTTTCGAAGTTTTCGAAGCGGAGGATGGTTTGGGTGCCGTCTGTGATGATGGAGGCTGATCCTGATACGTCGTGGTCGGCTGGAGTGAAGTCTGTTTGGGCGATGGTGGTTGGTGCTGGTGTTGGTTCGATGTTTTCCGGTTCGTTTTCTTGTTGTTCAGTTGGAGCTTCTGTTTGTGAGATAGGTACTTGTTCCTCGAATGGGATTTCCTCGTTTACTTCAATGACTCGCCAGATTGGTGATAGGAGATAGTATGCTGCGGCAATGATGATGATTGTGCCGATTGCGATGAATGCTCGTTTCATATGTTGTGATGATATCAAAAAAACGGGTTTTGCCCGTTATTTTGATGCCTTGTTTAGCTTGAGGGTTGCTCGTGATTTGATGCGAGCGACTTTGTTTTGTTTGAAGATTCCTTTTTTTGCTGACTTGTCGAGTTTTTTGTAGAGGGATGAGAGAAGCGTTTTTGCTTCGTCTTGTTTCCCTGTCTCGAGGAGTTTTCGGAATTTTCGGCGCATTGAGTGAACTTCGTCGCGTGTGACTTTGTTTCGTTCTGCTCGTTTTGCTGCTTGTCGCAGAGCCTTTTTGGCGTTGTCTAGATTTGGCATAGGTATTTGATGAGGAGATGGTACGGAAAACGGGGGGTTTTGTCAAGGTTTATTCTAGTTCTGGCTTTGTCAGGTTTTCTAGTTCTATGATGTCTTTTTTTTCTCCTGACGTGATTTTGATGACGTCTTTGCTGACTTTTTTGAGTTCGTTGCTGGATTGATTGTATTGATTGACGACGGTTCCTAGGTTTTTGCCTAGTTTTTCGTGATATTCGCGGTAGGCGTGTACGTGTTTCCCTAGCTCCCCTACTCTTTTGATGATGTCTTGGGTGGATTCCTCTAGTTGGAGTTCTCTGAGGCCGAGGAGGACGGTTTGGAGATATGCGTAGAAGGATGTTGGAGATACGAGCATGACGTGTTTTGCGAAGGCGTATTCTACGAGGTTTTTACTGTTTACGCCTGAGCCTACTGCTGCGTTTAGGAGGTTGTAGTAGACGCCTTCTGCTGGGATGAACATAAAGGCGAAGTTCATGGTGTCGAAGTTTGGTTGGATGTATTTCGATGTCTCGTCGATGCGTTTTTTGACGTCTGTCTTGAAGTCTTTTTCTATTTTTAGTCTTCTTTCTGGTTCTTTCTCCTGCATCATTCGGTTGTAGTTTTCTAAGGTGAATTTGGCATCGATTGGGATGACTTGGTTTCGGATGAAGATAGCGGCGTCTGCGATGAGTTTTTGTTTGGTGTCTTCGTCGTCACCTACGTGATATTGCATTTTGTAACTTGAAGCTGGGAGGACGTTGCCGAGGAGGGTTTCTAGCCAATATTCGCCTAAAACTCCACGTTGTTTTGGGTTTTTGAGAATGTGCTGGAGGTTTTCTAGTTGGGAGGAGAAGTCGAGGACCTGTTTGTTTGTTTTGTCGAGGGATGTGAGTTGGTGGGTAACGTCTTTGATGATTTTGGAGGTTTGGTCGAACTGTTTTTGCATGGAGGAGTGGGAATGCTGCATTCCTTGGCTGAGTTTGTCTTGAACGCGTTCCAATTTGTCTTGAACCTCTTTTCTATGCGAGCTATTCGTTCTTTGAAGCTCCTCTCTCATTGAATCAAGTCTTTGTAAAATATTTTGCGACGCATCTTCGTTTGTTCCCTTGTCTCGGGTGACTTTGAATATGGTAAAAATTGTTGCGGCAAATCCGGCGATGATGAGCGCGATGTAGAGTATTTCCATGGTTTGTAGGGGTTTAGGTTGTTTAGGTGGTTTTTTGAGTTTGGGTATTGTATCATTTTTACGTTGTTAGATATGTTTTTATTTTACGACGCTTGTGAAAGAAATATTCTTGAGGAACAAGTGGGAAGATAAAGAACGTAGACAGCGATTTGGCCTCGTAGCTCAATTGGATAGAGCAGGTCCGTCCTAAGGACAAGGTTAAGGGTTCGACCCCCTTCGAGGCCTCCAGAGAGGGCCAAGTCACTCTGTGGCGGCGATTTTTTTAGAAATCCTCGACTACGTACTATGAGTACGTTTTACTGCGGTTTCTAAAAAGAATCACCACCACAGAGCGACTTACCCTCTCTGGGAGCTCGGCGTCGTTTCTGGTCTTGTACAGGCTGTGTTTGATAAAAGTAACTGGAAGACATTATTTTTTCGGCTGTGGGCCGTTTTTTTGGTGTTTTGATTTTGTTGATGGTTGTTTTGTGTATTGACTGTGGAGAAGTGGGGAGTTGTCCACTGTGATGAGGGTGGATTTTTTTGGTTTGGTGCCCTGCCCTGTTTGGGTTTGGTTGTTTTGATTGGTTTATGATCGTTGGTTCGGTGGATAACGTTGTGGTTTTGGTGTGAGTATCGATGGAAAATTGATGGTTTATTGGTGTTTTTTGATTTTTTTGGGTGTGGACTGATTGTGTGTATCTACAAGAAGTTCACAGGGTTATTTACAGGTTATCTACAGAATGTGTTTCGCGAGGAAAAAATGGTTGTTATTTTTTTGTGATTGAGAACTTGTGTTTTTGTTGTGAGGAACGAGACGTGTATTTTTTTTTGTGATGAATGTCGAGAATTGCGTAGACAAATTTGGGTTTTTGAGTTTTGAGAAATTTTCTCCGCTTCTTTTGATTGAGGCCTGGGTGGTTTTTGTGTTGGTTGAGGAGGCAGATCAGTGATTTGTCTTTTTTTCGGGTCATGGTTGGGCATTTTTTTGGTGAGGTGTCATGCGGTTTTTTGATGTGTGTTTTTGGTGTGGAAAATGAGCTATTTATCCACAGATTTGGATTTGATCTGTTTTTTGTGGGTTTTGAAAGCTTCCACAATGTTCGATTTGTGGCTAAGATTGGCTTAATATTTCTTTGACCAAGAATTGTGCTCGATGTATAATGAATGTGTATGAATTTAGCGCGTCTTGTTGGTGTAGTGGTTTGTTTGGGGGTCGTTCTTGCTCCTGGAAGTGTTAGTTTTGCGCAGATGACGTCTAGTAATTTTCGGATTGATTGGGACAACCTGTCTCAAGGGGGTGGAGACACCGGAAGTTCGTCGAATTATGAGTTGAGGGATAGTGTTGGCGGGCAGGCGCTTGGGAGGATTACGAGTACTTCTTATGATGTGAGAGGAGGTTACCGTGGTGGAATTTATGATCAAACGGTGGCTTTTGAGGTTTTGCTTCAAGACGCGACGAGTCAGGTAGGGGCTAGTGCGCTTAGTGGGAGCACTGTGACGGTTTCTGATGCTACTGGATTTAGTGTTGGGGATTATGTTGCTGTGGTTCAGGATGAGGGGGCGAGTCAGGTGAGCGCGATGGGAAAGATTTCTAGTGTTTCTGGATCGGATTTGGTGCTTGATTGGCTCGCTGAGGGGGATACTTCGGTTAGTGTTGATGGGACTTCTGACTATGTTTATGCGCTTGATGGGACTAGTTTGAGTTTGGGGTCGCTTTCTAGCAGCGCTGTTGCTACGTCGATCGTTGGTTGGGAGGCTTCTACAGATGTGCCGGATGGATATTCGGTTTATGTAGAAGAAAATCGAGGCTTGGCGCATAGTAATGATCTTTCGAATACGATTACGGATGTGAGTGACGGGACGGTGAGTGCTGGAAGTGAGGAATATGGCGCTAGGTCTAGCGACTCTTCGATTGCGTCCACGACTTTCGATACTGCTGATACCGCGATTACGACGACTGCGCAGATTGCGGCTGATCGTTCTGCTGTGGCGCTTCGGTCGCGTGATTTTTTAACACTAAAGGCGGCGATTGCTGCTGGGACGGATGATGGGAGTTATTCCCACACAATTTCGGTGATTTATGTTGGAGATTTTTAATTGATCTTTGAGCATTTGGTGCGTTGGTAGACGTTGTCTGCCTGATACAAAAGTGGTCCGTACGGACCACTTTTGTATCAGGCAGGATATTCATAATATTTGCCAATATTTACCGTTTTTGTTTTTTATAAAAGTTTCTCTTTGTATGAGGCGTGATCCGTACGGACCATTTTTGTATCAATGTGTTTGAGCGTAGCGTGTTATACTTTTTGCATGTTTATGTCAGTTTTTTTGGAGCGATTTGGTTTGGGGATTGTTGTGATGCTTGGTAGTTGTTTTTTGTTTTTTGCAGGTTTTAATGTTTGTTTTGCTGTTACGGCATCTCCGCTTGTGGAGGATGTGGAGGTTGAAGAGGGGTTTGGGGCGGAGCGGTCTTTTTTTGTTGCTAATAATTCTGTGTATTCTCGGGTTTATACGGTTTCTTTGGTGCCGGTGGATGCTGCGGAGGTTTTGGCTGGGGGGGATTTGATGGATGGGGAGTTTCCGGAGGGGGTTTTGGAGCAGATTTTGATTTCTACTGAAGCTTTTTTTCTTGACCCTGGTGAGGAAACGGAGGTTTTGGTTGCGATGGGGCCTTTTGAGGGGGTTCAGCCTGGGGTTTATTCATTTGGGGTGAAGATTGTGGAGGAGCTTGAAGAACGAGGAGGGGGAGTGACGGTGCAGTCTGGGGTGATGCCGCTTGTGTTTTTGACGATTGATGGGGAACGGTTGGTGCAGGGGTATGGTGTGACGGAGTTTTTGGCAACGCCTGTGATGACATCTGTGAAGCCGGTTGATATTTTGCTTGATGTGAGGAATTCTGGGGAGCAGGTTTTGCAGCCTTATGGGACTATTGTGATAGAGAATTTGTTTGGTCAGGAACGGGCGCGGCTTCCATTTAATGCACATTTGCATCGGGTTCTGCCTGGAGGTGAGAGGGAATTCGGATTACAATGGGTGCAGGGGGAGGCTTCTGGGAGTCCTGATGGGTTTTTTGATGGGCTGAAGCGAGAAGTTTCTCTTGGTATGATTGGGCTGTTTCGTGTTAAGCCTGATTTGCGGACATCGATTGATGGAGCGGTGATGCCGATTGATGCCATTCATATTGTGATGGTGCCGTGGCGTGTACTGCTTTTGATTAGTGTTTTACTTGGAGGATCGATCGTTTGTGTGCGTTTTTTTCAATCTCGATAACGGAGATTCATGTTGCGGAGGGTGTTTTCATTTATTTTTGCATTGCTCATTTGCTTTTCGATGAGCGGTTTTTGGGTAGAGGCGGCGACGGTGACGAGTGTTTATGATCGGCCGAGTTCGCTTAAGACGAGCACGGGGTCTAATCATTTGGTTGTTTTTACGACGCCTGGAGGGGTTGCTGAAGGGGAGACGTTGACGTTGACGTTTCCTTCTGGATTTACGACGAGTTCTGTTGTTGAGGATGATGTTGATGTGGCGGACGATGGAGTGGATTTGAGTACGGCGGCGGACTGTAGCGGGAGTGAGGCGGTGAGTGTGGTGATGGCTTCGAGTGTTCTGACGCTGACTTGGTGTAGTGGTGACGGTGGGGCGGTGGCGGCTGCGAGTGAGGTGACGATTGAGGTTGGGGCGAATGCGACGGCGAGCGGATCTGGGTCGAATCAGGTGACGAATCCTTCTTCGATTGGGACGTATTATTTGGCGTTGGCAGGGACTTTTGGGGATTCTGGGACGGTACCTGTGCCTGTGGTGAGTGATGATGATGGGCAGGTTTCGGCTACGGTGCCTTCTAGCGGTGGCGGCGGAGGTGGAGGTGGGGTCGGTGGTGATGGAGGAGGTGATGGTGGCGGTGATTCTGATGGGGATGGTGATAGTGGTGATGGTGATGATTCTGGAGATGATTCTGGTGATGATTCTGGTGATGAAGAAGGTGATAGTGGTGATGAAGGTGATTCGGGGGATGAAGGGGATTCTGGTGATGGAGAAGGTGATGGTGAGGGTTCTGATGAAGGTGGTGATGGCGATTCGGGTGATGAGGGTGGAGGTGATGAGGGGGGTGGTAGTGATGGAGGTTCTGAAAGTGGGGGGGATTCTGGTGGATCTGATGGCGGAGGTGATGGTGGGGGGTCAGATGGTGGGTCTGGTAGTGATAGTGGGAGCGGAGATGGGGGTGGAAGTAGTGGGTCTGGATCGTCGAGTGGGTCGTCTGGAGGGTCTTCAGGTTCGTCTGGATCATCTGGGGGGTCTGACGGTGGTGGATCTCGTGGTTCTTCTGATGGGGTTGATATTGAAGGGGTTGATTTGATTGTTGGTGAAGCCGTTATTGATGCTGAGGGGGATAGTTTTTATGTTCTTGGTGAGCGGGAGGTTGAGGTCGTTGTTCGGGTGGAGGATGCGGATGAGGTTGATTCGGCTGTTGTTGAGGCTGGCGGGGAGGTGATTGTGCTTGAGGAGGTTGATGGGGCGTTTGTTGGGGCGATTGATATTGGTGATGTTGGTTTTGATTTGGAGGTTGTTGTTGCGTTTGATGATGGCCGTCAGGTGACGGAGGATTTTGATATTCGAACTTCGATAGGGCTTGTTTATGTTGATGGGGAAGAGGGGGTGGAGCCGCTTGATGGGGTTACGGTGATTGCATATGTGTATGAAGGCGGGAGTTGGACGCCTTGGGTTGCGATTGATGGGCAAGCGAATCCTGTGATGACGAGTTCTGGTGGGGGTGTTGGTTGGTATGTCCCTGATGGGCTTTATAGGGTGACGGCTGGGAAGGTGGATTTTGATGATGCTTCGGTTGAAATTCGGGTGACGCATGGGGTTTTGGCGCCGCGGATTAAGATGGTGGAGCAGGATGTTGTTGGGGCGGTTTTTGAGGCGATTACGGAGGCTTTGCCTATCGCGGAGGTGATTGTGCCGGAGGCTGCTGTAGCGGTTGTTGAGGAAATTGTTGATGATGTGGCTCAGATTGTTGAGGAGATTCGGGAGGTGCCGGAGGTTCAAGTGGCGGCGACGGTTTCTACGCCGGTTGTTGTGGCGACGTCTGTGGGGAGCGCGGTTGTTTTGACGAGTTCGTTCCAATTGCTTCCATTTTTGCAATATTTCTTCACGTCACCGATTTTGTTTTTTGCTCGGCGGAAGCGGAAGACGTTTGGGCTCGTGTACAACTCGATGACGAAGATGCCGGTGGATTTGGCTATTGTTCGGTTGTTTAATGTCGCGGATGGGAAGTTGGTGAAAACGATGGTGACAGATCAGGAGGGGCGGTATTTCTTTAAGGTTGATAATGGGCGGTATCGGATGGAGGTTTTGAAGCAAGGGTTTCGTTCGCCGTCTGCGTATGTGAAGGGACGGAAGGCGGATGGGCAGTATTTGGATGTTTATGATGGGGGAGAAGTTGAGGTGACAGATGCGAATGCGGTGATTGCGGCGAATATTCCTGTTGATCCGGCGCAGGTTGAGGGGGCCGTTGGGTCTCGGAAGGCTTCTTTGAAGCGGTTTATGCGGGTGCTTCAGTACGTTGTTTCGGTGACGGGATTGGGATTGAGTGGATTTGTGTTGTTTGTTGATCCGACGCTCGTGACACAGTTGTTGTTTGGGTTCCAGGTTGGGGTTTTGGGGGTGACGTTTTACTTGATTCGGCCGAAGCAGAAGCGTGGGTGGGGGATGGTTTGGGCTGGGGAGAAGAAGCCGGTTAAGGATGCGGTGGTTCGGTTGTTTGAGCCGAAGTTTAATAAGCTTATTGAGACGACGTTGTCTGATAAGAAAGGGCGGTATGCGTTTTTTGTGGGGCCGAATGAGTATTATGTGACGTTTGAGAAGCCTGGGTTTGCAAAGAAAGAAGTGCGGCCGATTGATTACACGGCGAATACGGAGCCGGCGCCGATTTCGGTGGATGTGCGGTTGCAGAAAGGTGGGGCTTAGTTGGGATTTTGATATTTTGCTTGATACAAAAGTGGTCCGTACGGACCACTTTTGTATCAAGGAGAGAGAGGGGGAGGGGTGGAAGAGTTGAGAAGCGTTTTGAAAAAAAATGACTCGCTGGTTGGCGAGTTAGACGGGATGGTTGGCCGGGGTGGCTTTTTTGAGCTCTCTTCTGTGATATCCGTAGTTGAGGCAGTTCAGGATGCAGATTGCAGCGCATGCCATGAGCGGAATTCCTTTGCCGGTGAACGGTGGGTGTGCGATGAGGGCGGTCATCAGGATGGCCATCATTATGATAATGAATGCTCTGTGGTTTAATTCGGCTGTATGGTGTGTGCGGATGGAGATGTTTTCGAGATTTGCGGGCATGATAGGCTCCGAGATTCCTTTGTTTGAATCTGAAATATATTGGCATAATTTTGCTTGTTTGTCAATGTGTGTAGTTATCGGTGCTTGATGGGGCGTGTGTGATATAATTTTGTCTGTAGGTTGGTTTCTGGGTAGAAGTTTTTCTTTCCAGATTTCAGCTTATGGAAAAGGAGTTTTTATTATATCGACTAAGGCGGGTCGCAAGTGGGTTTGCGATACTTGTTTTGGTTGCTTTTTTGTTTGGGGTGCAGTTGCAGGGGGCGGGTTTTGTGGGTGCTGCTAGTGCGCCGAATATTATTGGGTATCAGGGGCGGGTTTTGAATACGAATTCGACGCCGATTGCTAGTTCTACGGCTAGTATGAAGTTTGAGCTTTATGATGCTTTGACTGGGGGGACGTGTGTTTGGTCTAACTCTTCTGCGAATTGTGACACGAATACGCCGGCCTCGACTGTTGCTCGGACGGTGACGCTGACGAATGGGCTTTTTTCTGAGCAGCTTGGTGATACGGGGGATGTGAGTCCTTATGCGGCGATTGCGGATAGTGTTTTTGGCGATAATGCGGCGATTTATTTGCAGGTTTACATTGAGAGTGAGACGTTGACGCCGCGGAAGCAGCTGCTTGCGGCGCCTTATGCGCTCAATGCGGAGACGGTTGATGGGATTGATTCTAGTAATTTGTTGCAGCTTGATGGGACGCAGACGGCTACGGGGGTTTATGATTTTTCTGGAGCGGTGATGGGGGATGGAAGTCCTCTGGTGTTTGAAGGGGCTACTGATGATGATTTTGAGACGAGTTTTACGTTTACGGATCCTACGGCTGATCGGGTGATTACGTTTCAGGATGCGGATGGGACGGTGGCTTATAGCGGGGATTTGCTTTGGACTGATGGGGGGACGGTGAGTTATTTGACGAGCACGACAGATGATTTGGCGATTGGGGGGTCTACGGTTGCGAGTGCGGCGTTTGCGGTGGATGTGAGCGCGAATCAGATTGAGGTTGGGACTGGGTCGACGGCGAATGCGGTGATTGTGCTTAATGCTTCTGATGCGGATGAAGGGACGCTGACGTACACGACGGACGATCGGTTGGTTTTGACTGGTGGGGGGCTTGAATTTGGTGGGATTTCGGCTTTTACTGACCAGACGAGTCCGGTGGCTTCTCAATCGCAGTTTTTGATTGATGGAGATTCTTCTGGGGAATTTACTGGTACGTTGACTGATGATCGGAGTGATTATGGAGGATTTGTGTATGTGACTAGTAGTGTTGATCCGGATGGGAATGTTTACAATTTTACTGGGTTTAAGGGGATTGGTCGTATCTCCGGATCAAATGCGGCGAATTCTTTGCGTGGCGTGATTGGATCTGCGATGCATGATGGTTCTGGGATTGTGACGACTGCAGCTGGACTTGAGGGACTTGCGGTTACTTCTAGTGGAACATTGACGAGTGCTTTTGGGGTTTTGGGTAGCGTTGAATCGGGTGGTGGAAGTATTGGAACGGCTTATGGAGGGCGGTTTGATGCTATTTCTGAGGGGACAAATCGATATGGAGTTTTTGCTCAAGCGAGTGGTGGGACAGCTAATTTTGCAGGTTATTTTAGTGGATCGGCAGTTCATATTGAAGCTGATTCGACTCCGGATTCGCCGACGAATGCGACTGGGGCGGGTGATCTTTATGTGGAGGGAGATGTTGAGGTTGGAGATTTGTATTGTACGGATTGTTTAGATTTTTCTGAGTTAAGCGATACGCTTAGTTTGGATGCTTCTACTTCGCTAGCGATGGGGACGAATAATATTACGTTTAATTTGGATAGTACTGGAGACTTTTTGATTCAGGATAATGGGAGTGACTTACTGACGATTGCTGATGATTCTCAGATTACGTATACGTCTGGGGTGACGAATAGTGCGGCGTTTAATGTTCTTGCGGATACGGTTATGTCTGGATTTGGGCAGTCGCTTAGTGTTGATGCGTTGACGAGCGGGATTGGTTTGTCGATTACGACTTCTTCTGCTGATTATACTTCTGCGAAGATGCTTGAGATTTATCAGAGCGGAACACATACGACGACACATACGGTTAGTGGAGATACGGTTCCTATTACGCGAACGCTTGGAATGAATGCTGGTGGTGAAACGATGACGGTGACAGGGTCGATTTTGAGTCTTGAGAATTCGATGGCTATTACGGCGGGAACGGTTACGGATTCTTCTAGCATTTTGGAAGTTGATCAGAATTATGCGAGTGCGAGTGGACATGTTGTTCATATTGCTTCTTCTGGAACGGGTAGTGGTGTTTTTGTGGATCAGAATGGGAATACAGGATCTACGTTTGATGACACGGCTGGGGGAGCGCTTCATATTACAAATACGGGGAATCAGGATTACGGTTTGACGGTTTATACGAATGAAGATGGGGATTCTGAGGAGCCGCTTGTTGCGTTTACGGCTGACAATTCTTTGTTTGATTCTTCTGTGTTGCGGTTGAATCAGGATGGAAATGCGACTGCTTTGGTTGTGAATATGGAGAATACGGGAAATGATGCGATTGGACTTCAGGTGAACCAGGCTGTTTCTTCGAATGGTTCGGCGGTGGATATTAATGCCGAGACGGATGCGTTTATTATGGAGCTTTCGAATGATGGGGATACGAGTGACCAGGATGGAATTAGTATTTCGGCTTGTGAAGATACGAATCCTAGTTCTGATTGTGATTTTATTCTGTTTCGGGATGGGAATGGGACGACGGTTGGTGCGGTTGAGGGAGATGGGGCTGGAGGTGTGACAAATGCGAGTTCTGGTAGTGACTATGCGGAGCTTTTCCCTGGAGTTTATGCTGATTTTGCAGAAGGGGATGTGGTTGCGCTTAATGCGGCTGGGCAAATTGTGAAAGCGATTGATGCAGATCGGGTGATTGGAGCTCTTTCGATCGCCCCGAATGTTTTGGGTAACTGGCGTGATGGTTGGCGTGCGGATGGGGATGCGGTTCCGGTGGCGCTTTTGGGGCAAGTTCCTGTGAATGTGACGGATGACGGTGGGGCGATTGTTGCTGGTGATTATTTGGCGCTTGCGAGTGAGGCTGGCGTGGCTAGAAAGGCTACTGGAGCTGGGTATGTTCTTGGGCGAGCGCTTGAAGGTCATTCAAGCGGCGATGGGACGATCATGGTGTTTGTGCAGCCTAAGTGGCAGGCGGTTGATGTGATTGTGGAGGATGGTAGCGCGACGTCTATTTTGACAGACTTGCAGATTGCCTCATCTGGCATGGCGAGTGCTGGTGATGTCGGTGTTGATTCGAATTTGTTTACGCTTCGTGGTTCTGGTTTTGATGGGTCGGTTGTGCAGGATGTTGATATGGGACTTTTGGTGCAGGTGGATACGGTTTCTGATTATCGGTTGTCGGTTCTTGATACGGCTGGGAGTGAGGTTGCGTATGTGAATCAGTCTGGCGATTTGGCACTTGCGGGTCGGTTGTATCCGTCTGATAGGGGCGTGATGCAGACGGATAAGTATATTTATTATGATGGTTCTTCTGGGCCTGGTGGTGATTTGATGCGGACGAATGCTGGTGGATGGGGAACTGGGTCTTATGATTTTGCGGAGATGTTCCCGTCTGATGATGATTTGCAGGCTGGAGAGGTTGTGGTGTTTGCGGGGGGTGATGAGAGTGTGAAACGGTCTGATGGGGATGTGTATGACAAGGCGTCGGTTGGTGTGATTTCTACGCGGCCGGGGTTTGTCGCTGGTGAGAACATTGAGGGGCATTTTGCCGTGGCGCTTGCTGGGCGTGTGCCAACGCTTGTGACGGATGAGAATGGGGCGATTGCGGTCGGGGATCCTATTACGACATCTTCGAAGGCTGGGTATGCGATGAAGGCGACGGAGAGTGGGGTGATTTTGGGATATGCGATGGAGGCTCATGAGGGTGGAGAAGGGTCTATTGTGAGTTTTGTGCGTGTTTCGTATTTTGATGCGGATGATGATGTGAGTGCGGTTTCTTCTGTGGTTGCTGTTGCGGATTTGAATACGACTGATATGAATGTCGCTGGAGGTTCTGTGATTTCTGTTGGGTCGATTAGTGGGATTGGGACTTCTTGGGCGATTGATGAGAATGGGAACTTTACGACTGAAGGGCAGATTGTGCAGATTGTTGAGTCTTATCAAGGGGAAGATGTGGAGACCTATGCTGCGCTTTCTCGTGAGGCGACGGTGAGTTTGTCTGGGACGTCTGATTTGAAGGATGGATTTGCTCGTGTTGATTTTGATCGGGTTGATCCTTTGTTTAATGATGTGATTTCTAATGTTCATGATTATCGTGTGTTTTTGACGGCGGATTCTGTGACTGGGCAGTTGTATGTTCGGGATCGGGATAATGGAGGGTTTGTGATTCAGGAGGTTGAGACGGATAGTGATGCGAAGGTTGATTGGATGGTTGTGGCTTATCATAAGGATTATGCGCCGGTGTTTGATCCGGAGGCGGATGAGGAGATTGTTGATGAAGAGATGGTTGAAGAGGTTGAGGTTCTTGAGGAGATTTTGGAAGAAGAGCCTGTAGAAGAGGTTGGTGTTCAAGATGAGGTTTCTGATGATGGGCAGATTGTGGTTGATTCTGAGGTTGAGGAGATTCTTGTAGAAGAGGAGGTTGATGTGGTTGAAGATGTTGATTCTGAAGGTGCTGATGAGCCTGTGATTGAGGTTCTTGCTCCGGAGATTGTTGATGAGGTAGAGCAGGTTTCTGATGAGGGTGCTACTATAGCTTTGTAAATTAGCTCGTAATTTTTTACATGAACACTCGTGTTTCTTTTGAGAGGCTTTTTGCTTCTCTTTCGCGGTATTCGATTTTTGTTTTGGTTTTTTTGATTCCAATTGTTTACTTGCCTTGGACGACGGATCCTTTGGAGATTAATAAGCAGACGGTTTTGCTTGTTTTTGGATTGTTTGCACTTCTCGGGAGTTTGGCTGGGTCGGTTTTGGAGAAGAAGGTTCGGGTTTGGAAATTGAATTTGATTGTTCTTGCGAAGTTGTTTGGGCTTGGAGTTTTGATTTCTTCGTTATTTTCTCTTGCTCCGGTGACGAGTTTTATTGGTCAGGGGATGCAGGAATATACGAGTTTTTTGACGATCGCTGCTTATTTGGTGGTGTTTTTGGTTGGTGCTCGGATGCTTCGGGATGAGGAGAGTTTGGTGCCGTTTTTTGGGTCGTTGTTTGGAGGCGCGGGAATCGTTGGATTGGTTTCGATTTTTGGTGTGTTTTCTGGCGGTGAAGTTTTTAATTTGATTGGAACACCGCATGCGCTTGGGTTGTATTTGGGTTGCATGGCGGTGATTGCTGGAGGTGTGTTTGTTTTGTCTCGTGATGATTCTGTTGGTGTTTTAGTTGCGGAGGGATGGAAGGGGGTTTTGCAGAAAGGGTTGATGTGGATTTCGATTTTGGGGTTTGTTTTGGTTGCGCTTGCGCTTGATTATTGGGTTGTTTGGATGAGTGTGCTTGTTGGTCTTGGGTGTATGTTCGTGTTTGGGTTTATTCGTCCGCGGGTGTTTGATGAGGTTCGTCGGCTTGTGGCGGTGATGGTGCTGTTTGTTGTTTCACTTTTGTTTTTGTTTATTGATTCGCCGCTTTCTGGAGTGCTTCCGGCGGAGGTTTCGCCTTCTTATGGAGCTAGTTGGCATGTTGCTGAGGAATCGCTTCGAGACTTTGGATGGCTGTTTGGGTCTGGACCTGGGACGTATGTGATTGATTATGCGAAGCATCATGTGGCGGAGGTGAATTCTACCGCGCTTTGGGATGTGCGGTTTGATCGGAGTGTGAGTCATTTGTTCACGCTTGTTTCTACGATGGGAATTGTTGGTGTTGGGTTGTTTTTGTTGTTTGTTGGATTTTTGCTTGGGGAGACGCTTATGCATGTGTTTCGGGAGCGGGATGATCGGGAGTGGATGCTTGCGGTTATTGGGCTTTCCGGGTGGGCGGTTTTGATGTTTGCGATGGTTGTCTATTCTTCGAATTTGACGCTCGGGTTTGTGTTTTGGTTTTTGTCTGCGTTTTTGATGAGTCGGTTGCCTGCTAAGGAGCGTGTGATTGCCTTTAGACGGAGTCCTCGCATGGCACTTGGCGTATCGCTTGGATTTATGATCGTGTCGGTTGGGGTGGTGACGCTTTTGTTTATGACGAGTTCTCGTTATGCGGCGGAAATTTCTTTTGCTCGAGCGATTAGTGCGGATAGTGCAGGAGCTGAGAAGGAAGAGGTTATTGCTTATTTGCAGGATGCGGTTCGGTTTAATCGATGGAATGATGCGTATTATCGGAATTTGAGTCACGCGTACTTACTTGCCGCGACGGAAGTTTCGGAAGGGGTGATGGCTCCGAATGTGCTTCGTGATGTCGTGGGTCTTGCGATTTCTTCTGGGCAGAAAAGTGTGGAGCTTTCGCCTAATAATGTCGTGAACTGGTCCACGCTTGGAGATGTTTATCGAGATGTTGCGAGTGTGGTTGCTGATGCTGATTTGTTTGCTATCGCGGCTTATGAGGAGGCGGTGGCGCTTTCTCCGCAGAATCCGAAGTATTATGTTGCGCTTGGGCGGGCGCATTTGATTCGTGCTGATCAGCTTGCGGTTTATGCGACGAGTGAGGATGAGGATTTTGCTCGAGGGGCAATTGAAGAGCGAGGAGCTGCGCTTGATCGGGCGGTTGAGGTTTTGGGTAGTGCGCTTGCATTGAAGGGGGATTATGCTCCTGCGTTTTATTATTTAGCCCTTGCTTATTCTCGGCAGGGAAATCTTTCGGAGGCGGTTTCTCGACTTGAAACGTTGCGCCTTGCGAATCCTCAGGATGTTGGGGTTGGGTTCCAGCTTGGGCTTCTGTATTTACAGCAAGGAAAGGTTGATGAGGCTGAGGCTGAGTTTGTGCGGGTGATTGAGATTTCTCCGTATTATAGTAATGCGCGGTGGTATCTTTCTTCTATTTATGAAGATCGTGGGGATATTGATCGAGCGATTGCGGAGGTTGAGGTTGTGCAGACGTTGAATCCGGATGATACGGCGGTTTTGCAGCGGCTTGATCGATTGCGAGCTGGTGATGATGTGGTTGATGATATTGAACCGATTGAGCCTGTAGAATAAAAAAATGACCACCCTGATGGGTGGCTAGAAGGCTTTCTTGATGCGCGCCTGGCGAGCGGAAACGATGATGCTCGTGGTGCCTAGGGAAAGCGTGACGCCGGAGGTGGCGAAGAGGTAGTAGCTTGCGAATCGCATGCGATCGTAGCGAGCTGCTGCTTCTTTTGTTTCCCGGAAGGAGCCGTAGGAAGCGTTCGCATCGATGAGGCGCAGTCGTTCCAGTTCAGCGATCGCAGTGAGGGTGCCGGCAGCGATGAAGCTGGCGGTACCGATTGAGATCGTGACTGGCTTTACTGCCGAGTGGGTGATTCGTCGGGTTTTGATTTCCGGTGGATCGTCTTCGATGACTTCAGGCGGAGGTGGTGGAGGGGGAGGCGTGATTGGGCCGGTGAGGGTTTGTTCGCGCCAGTTTCCGATGAAGTGGAGGGTCGAAGATGGGAGTGCTCGCGAGATGCAGTAGGCGTATTCGTTTGCCTGGAGGTTGCCGTCGGCAGTGATGGAGTCTCCGGCGTTCAGCCAGCAGTCCATGGTTGCGTTTCTGGTTGTCTCCTCGGTGATTCCTTCGCCTCTTGCAGTGATGTGGAGTACGAGTGCTCCGGGGATGTTGATGTCTTCGTGTCCGTCTGGGATGAGGAATTCGTCTGTGGTTTCGCCTGGCGCCGTGTTTGTGATGATGGCACGGACTGCGTTTGGAGCGGCGCGTGCCAGTGTGTCACTGAGGGTGCTCAGGGAGATTTCGGAGCCGTTTGGGGGCTCGTAGATCTTTGTGTCGCTTGCGGCGAGACTTGGTCCGGAGAGGGCGAGTCCTCGCCAGAAGATGGCGACTGGAGTCGTGTCTTCTGGGTTTTGGATGAAGACTGTTGTGGCCTTGAGGATTGCCTCTTTTTCGGTCAGTTCTGTGGTGCAGAGGGCGAGTGGAGATTCTCTCTTGAGGATGCCTCGAATTGCGAGGCAGTGGTTGGTGGCGTTTGGAAGGCTTGCGTATGCCTCGGGGGCATTTGCGTAACCTGGGACGCCGACGATGATGGTTCGGGCGTGTGGGGTTGCGAATGCCTGTGTGAGCAGCAAAAGTGCTGCGAGGAGGATATGCATGGTGGCTCCGATGAATGAAATGAACGAGGGGGTAGATTATGTTTGTTTTGGGGAAATGTCAAGTGGTTTGATAAAAAAAGCCGCATCGAATGATGCGGATGTTACCGATGTTCGGTGGTACAGGTTTGGAAGGCTTTGACGCATTTGACGCGCCAATTGGCAGCGCCGATTGTTACGTCGACTTCGCCTGCGGGTTTTCTTCCGTTTCCGAAGTCGGCGAGGATGAAGTATCTGCCTTTGGGCGTTGCTCCCAGATTGCGGACCTCACCCGTGTCGGCGTCGGCGAGCCAGACTTTGATGCCGGCTACTTGCGTGTCTTGATGAAGTGTGACGCTTCGGAGGGTTGACCTGCGCTTGATGGCCTTTGGGACTTCTTCCGGTTTTTGCGTTTGTTTTGCCTTTTGTGGAGGCTTTGCATTCGCTTTTGGGGAAGGGGTTTCCTTTGGGGCGGGGGGTGCGATGATCTTGGGGTGCTCTCCGGTGTCGATGGTCGGGGTCAGTGGGGGGATGATTCCGGTATCGACGATGAGGCTAGCGACTGTTTCGATAACGCTTGGCTTTTCGACTTGTGCTGCCTCGGCGCTTCGCTCGGCTTCTGGGATGAAGAGAGCGATTAGCGTGCACAGAAAGCATAGGATGCTTGTTGCCGCGCTGAGACGGATGAAGGGTCTTCGGTCTGCTGGCGGTGACATGGCGATTCCTGGGATTGTGCATTCCGGGGCGCGCCAGGCATCTCCTGGCTGTGGACGGAATGGGGGTAGCGGTTTTGGTGGAGGTAGAGGTTTTGAAGTCGGTTCGTGGCGCGGTGTCGTGATCGTTGTTGAAGTAGGAGCTTCTTGCAGGATGACGATTGGCCTTGGATCCGACGTTTGGATACCTGTTGCTTCCCGGATTGTTGCGAGCATCTCTTCTGCCGTCTGGAATCTGTCGTCTGGATTGACTCGGATTGCTCTTCGGACGATTTCGCGCCATGGAGGTGGAACGGAATCGATGAAATTTGGCAGTTGTTCGGCGATATTGGCGGTTCCTGGGGTTGCGATGTTTCCGCTCGCGAGTTCGAGAATGGTGATGCCGAGCGCGAAAATGTCTGCGCGTGGTCCCATGCTTGCCGCGGCTTTGAACGATTCTGGCGAGAGATATCGTCCGGATCCCATGGTGAGATTGATGCCGGTGAGCTCTCCGAAGTGTTTTGGGTCTTGTGCGACACCGAAGTCGGAAAGCTTGTAGACGCCCCAGCGGTCTATGAGGATGTTGCCGGGTTTGATGTCCCGGTGGATGACTCCTGCTTCGTGGATGTAGGCAAGCGTTTCCAGGACGTCGATCATAGCTCTTGCGAGTTGATGGTCTGGAAGTCGTGTTCCGCGCCCGACGAATTTGTCGAGACTTCCTTTGGCGAGTTCCATGATGAGCATGGGGTGCTCGCGTCCGGTTTCGTCGATGAAGGCGCCGACGTCGTAGAGTGTGATGACATTCGGGTGCGCGAGTTGCATGAGTAGCTCCGCTTCCCGCTTGAAACGCTCGATGACGATGTCGGATTGGAGGACGTGAGGCTGGAGAATCTTGAGGGCTCGCTGTACACCGAACCGCTTATCTTCACCGAGCCACACGAATGCCATTCCGCCTGAGCCGATTTCTTGAATCAGCTTGTAGCGTCTGTGTGGCTTGAGGCCTTGCATGTGCTACTCCTATGGTTTGTGGTAGGTGGTTTTGGCGATGGACTCTTCGTCGACTTGTTGGCCGATGTAGGGGAGGTCGGAGAGGGCAACGCCTTGTGATGAGCCGTCGATAAGGTCATCTGTGACCTGTACTTTTTCTCCGATTTCGATGAATCTTGCCGCTCCGTAGGCCGTGAGAACGGCGTGGCCACTTGGAAGAATGGTGAAACGGTAGGTTGGATCGAGTCGGATGGCTGCAGCGAAAGCGAGCCGGCTTCCTTCTTCATCTCCTGAGACCATGAGCGTGACGGCTTGGAGGCGGTGGTATGCCGCTCCGGCCTCGTGACTGATGGGTTCTTGGAGGCAGAGAAAGGTCGTCTGAGCTTTGCTTGCTGAGGCGCTGAAGGCTTCCATGTCGACCTGCTTGAAGGCGGCGATCATGGCGGCCTGGATGGGTGCGATGAGATCCTTGTTCGTGGTGCCGGTAGGGCACGCAGCTGCAGGGGAGATGATGGAGAGTATCAGGGTGAAGAATGCGATGAGCATTGTGACTCCGAATAGAAGAAAATTGTGAATGAACACTGCTAATCCAACCAGAAAAATGGCTTTGTGTCAATCTCTGGACTTGTTTGATTGGTGATTGACGTTTATGATTGGGCGGTATGTTAAAAGTTGGTATTGTTGGACTCCCAAATGTGGGGAAATCTACGTTGTTTAGCGCACTCACCAAAAAGCAGGTGGATTGTGCGAATTTTCCGTTTTGTACGATTGAGCCGAATGTTGGGATTGTGGAAGTTCCGGATGATCGTTTGCGTGTTTTGGCGGATATGTCGAAGTCGGAGAAGGTGATTTCGACGGCTATTGAGTTTGTTGATATTGCTGGGCTTGTGAAGGGGGCGAGTGAGGGGGAGGGGCTTGGGAATAAGTTTTTGGCTAATATTCGCGAGACGGATATGATTTTACATGTTGTTCGTGCTTTTGAAGAGGGGGATGTGGCGCATGTTGATGGGAGTGTTGATCCTGGGCGGGACATTGAGGTGATTGAGATGGAATTGATGCTTGCGGATTTGGCTATTGTTGAGAAGCGGGTCGAGAATTTGGGAAAGCAATTAAGAAGTGGGAGTGATAAGGATTTGGAAATGGAGAAGGGGGTCATGGAGCGGTTTAAAGGGGCTTTGGAGGCTGGGAAGATGGTTCGTGAGGTGGAGATTTCTGATTTGGAGCGAGAAGTTGTGAAGGGGATTAGCAGCAGTTTGATTACGATGAAGCCTATTTTGTATGTAGGGAATGTGGATGAAGGTGAGATTGGGAATGGGCTTGATTTTGGTGATGATCGGCGGGTTATTCCGCTTAGTGTGAAGATTGAGAGTGAGATTGCGGTGCTTGATGGGGATGAGGCGAAAGAATTTTTGGGGGATTTAGGGTTGGAAGAGAGTGGGCTTGATCGGGTGATTCGGGAGAGTTATGGGATGCTTAATTTGATTACGTATTTAACGACTGGTGAGAAGGAGACGCGGGCCTGGACGGTGACGAAAGGGATGACGGGGCCTCAGGCGGCGGGGAAGATTCATACGGATTTTGAGAAAGGGTATATTCGGGCGGAGGTTGTGGCTTATGAGGATTTTGTGGCTTGTGGTGGGGAGCATGGGGCGAAGGAGCAGGGGAAGTTAAGGGTTGAGGGGAAGGAGTATGTTGTGAAGGATGGGGATGTGATGCATTTTCGTATTGCATAGGTTTTGTTTTGACTGGATTGGAGAGATTTCTTTGTGT
This sequence comes from uncultured Gammaproteobacteria bacterium, assembly GCA_964613815.1. GTDB lineage: Bacteria > Patescibacteriota > Patescibacteriia > UBA9934 > UBA9934 > CAZTKG01. Next base: position 31,065 of record CAZTKG010000004.1, on the reverse strand, counting down.
TGGTCGAGATGGGATGATGATAGGATTTCGATGAATCGAAACGATAGGGCCCCTTTGGGGCGATTGGGTCCTGTGGACGATAGATAGAAAAGATAGACCCCCGCGGGTGCGGGGGTTTTGATGATTGTTAGTTGCAATCATCGGCGGGGTTCCAGCCGGGGATTTGGGTTGGGGAGAGGGCGTCGTGTGGCTGGATGAGGGTTCCCTCTAGGGCGGCCATCATGATGGTGGCGTCGGCGATGACGCGTTCGACGTAGTGTTTGATGGTCGTCGTCGGAGCCTTGGCTCGCATGGCGATGAGGGGCGGGAGAGTTCCTCTTTTGATCTTGCGGGCGATGCGGCGCATGCCGGTGGGGCCGGTGTTGTAGGAGAGGATGCCGTGGAAGCGGGAGCTTGCACGGTTTTCATAGTCTGCGAGGATGACGGCGCCGAGGAGGATGTTGTGGAGGGGGTTTTCGCTGTAGTCGAGATTGTCGACTTTGATGTCGAGGAGCTTGGCGGTGGTTCGGCGGTGTTTGGCGCTTGAGGCGAAGATCTGCATGATGCTGATGTCGCCGTTTGATCCTCTTGCGGACTGTTTGCAGCCGCCGCTTTCGCTCATGGCGAAGCCGGCGATGAGGGCTGCGGGGAGGAGGGTGAGGGATTCGACCTGTGTGAAGATGTCCCGGAAGGAGAGGCAGCGTTCGATGTATATGTCGATGCCGTGTTGCGCGAGTCTGGCGTTGTAGCGCTTCGTGATGATGGGAAGCATGGAGGCTTCCATGGGGCGGAGTTTGGTTCGTTTGGCGCAGATCGCCTCGGTGTCGACGTAGGGAGGGGTTTTGGTGTCCTCTGCGCGTTCTCCGAAGGCGCATGCTTTTGGGGTGGGGGAGATCTGAGTGGTTTCTGCGGGGGGAGGGGTTCGGGATTCCTCTTTGTCGTCGCAGGAGAAGAGGGTCAGCAGGAGCAGGAGGGTGAGATTCAGCATTGGTGCCTCGTTGTGAAAAGGACGGGGAATTGTAGCATGAAAATGGGGGGAAGTCAATGGGGATGGGTAATAAAAAAAGAACTCCCTTTTGGGGGATATTAGAGTCCGAGGGCGTCCATGGAGTTGTGGGTTTTGGCGGCGGTGAGGTCATCTTGATTGCCGATGACTGTCAGGAGTAGGTTTCCGATGATGTAGCCGATGAGGATGCCTATGGCTCGGAGGATGAATATTTGCATGCCGGTGAAGATGGCGGTGACGAGGGCGAAGAGTCCGAGGATACCGGGGAGGATTGGATGGTTTTCTCGGAGGCCGGTGATCATGGCGAATGCGATCATGCCGTAGCTAGCGCCTTTTCCGAGGAGGAAGAGGTCGTTTTGAAAGACTCAGAACGGTTCTTGGGTGAAGAAGAAGCCGACGCCGAGTATGGCGCAGATGAGAGCGAAGGCGCCTGTGATGGGTTCGGCGAAGATGATGAAGCGCATGCGGGCGCGGGACATTTCTACGGATTCGGGCATTGGTGCTCCTAATGAACGTTGGTTGGGAATATTAGCGGAGATTTTGATGATTGTCAACTGTTTAAACTTGTGAAGTGTTTGTTTGATGTGGGCGAATAAAAAACCGCCTGTTTGGGCGGGTTAGATGGCTTCGCGGGCGCCGGAGGTTGGGGTTCCGGTTCGGGTGGCCAGGAGCGTGAGGGCGTCTTCGATGCAGGTGTCCATGATGAGGTTGCCTTTGTAGGCGGATTGGAGCCATTTGGGGATTGCGTTGAAGAGCCAGGAGCGGAATTGGGCGGAGATGAAGAAGGTGACTCCGCGGTCGGTTGCTGTGCGGACGTTTCGGCCTCTTGCTTGGATGGCTTGGATAGCTGCTCGGTGTTGCCAGATGGCCCAGCATCCGTTTTTGCCGAAGCGGCGGTGTTCGAATTGGGCTTGGGGAGCATCTTTGGGCGGGAAGCCGGCGCGGAGGAAGAAGGTGACGGGGGCGATTGTGCCAGGGGCGTCGAAGCCTTCTGCGAGGTGCGCGGCGGTGCCTAGGAGGACGTTGCCTTTGCCTTTTTTGAACGCGGCGGTTGCCTCTCGAGCGTTTTGGGTTTCGTCGTAGGTCACCACTTGGAGTGATGATGCTGCGGCGAATTCTGCGAATTTGGCTCGTTCTGTTTCTGACTGGACGATGACGAGGCAGCGGTGGCCTTCTGTGGTGAAACGGAGGGCTGCGGTGATGATGCGTCTGAGTGCCTTGTTTCGTCTCTTTTTTCGTGTGGCTGCGGAGGGGTGGGACAGGCTGATGGCGTCTGATGGGAGGTAGAGGCGGGTGTTGTCGGCGTTAAATGCTGAGCCTATGGAGACGATGGGGGCTTTGATGCCTGATTCGTGGCCGAAGATTCTGTGGTTGCCGAGGGTTGCGGATGCGCCGAAGATTTGGCTGCCCACGACGGCGTTGATGGCGCCGGCGACGTAGTACGAGTGGATGACCAGGGTGGTCGCTGCTCGTTTTTTGGTGTTGTCGAGGTACCAATCTGGGTACCAGTAGGCGATGACGAAGTTTGTTGGGTGCTTCGTGTGCTCGGTTGTGCCGTATTCCATGCTTCTAATGATGCGATGGAGGCCGAGGACGATGGACTCGAGGGTGTTCAGTTCGGCTCTGTCGTGAGTAGGATCGAGGGCGCCGGAATCGATGGCGGCCTTGGTGGCTTTTTTGATTTTGGCGGTGTCGATTTTGCGCGCGGCTGTGATGAGTTTTTTGAGGTCCTCTTGCTTGAGTAGGTGCTTTTTCCCTGGCTGTGATGTCTTGCTACCGTGAGTTCTTGTGATTTCGCCGAGGAGTCTACTGAATGCGTGGAGTTCTGTGGCTTCATCTGGAGCGTGTGGCTCGAGGGCTTCGGCGACTTTTCCGATGTGGTAGTCGGTGATTTGGCGGCGGAAGAGGGATCTGACAGTTTGCGGGAGGCGGTGGATTTCGTCGATGATGGTGAGGGCTGGGGTGATGGTGCGCCACTGTTTGACGAGGAGTCGGTTTGTGAGGAGCCATGCGACGGTGGTCAGCAGGATCTTGCCGCGATGGATGGCGACGTGTGCATTCCATTTGGCCTGGTAGTAGTTGCAGGGGGTGGCCGATGGGTCTTGGACGTTGCCGGAGTCCATGTTGACGCGGTGGGGGCAGTCGAGCATGTAGCAGGGGGAGTCGGCGGCGGAGGTGCCGGGTTCGCCGTGTTTTTCTGCGAAAAGGTTGCACTCGTAGTCGCTGCGTCCGCTTGTGACGATGACGTCGTTTGGGAATTTTGCGGCGATTTGGTCGAGTTGTACTTTTGTGGGGGTGGCGATGATGACTGGGCCCTTGCCGGCTTGCACGATGGTGCGTGCGGCGGCGATGTAGATGGCGGTTTTGCCTCCTCCTGTGGGCATTTCGAGGATGACGCCGGGGCCTTTTGTGGCGACGATTTGGTTGAATGCGTCGAGCTGGAGGGGGCGCGGGGTTGGGTGCGGGAAGTTTGCGAGGAGGGCTTGGAGGGTGAGGTTTTGCACGTGGTGCTCCTGTTTTGAATGAACGAAGAGTAATGTTAGCGGTGAATATTGAATTTGGCAAGAAAAATACCACCGATTGGTGGTTAGTGGGTGGCGAATTTGTTTGCTACGCCGCGGGCGGTGAGGACGGTTGGGAGGTCGGGGCCGGTGTAGGAGGTGGTGGGGCCGTTGCAGGACTCTGCGTGCCAGGCGGTGATTTCGAATTTGCCGAAGGGGGAAGAGTGGCCTTTTATCTTGCGGAAAGCCATGATGCCGATTCTGGCGCCGGCGGTGGCGACGAGGCTGCGGATGAGGGATTTGCTGAGCGTGCCGCCGAGAGCGTTTGTGCGGACGGTCATGGTGACGTGGAATTGCCATTCGTCGAAGACGGGGCGGGCGATGGGGCCGGATTGACCTTTTCGTTTGTCGACTTGGATGACGTCGACGGTGATAGGGGTATCGCCGAGCATGTTGTGTAGGGGGAAGGCTTCTGCGTTGAAGGTGATGACCTTGTGGACGATGGATGTTCCGTTTGCTCGGGTGAGGGGGATTCCTTTGACCTTGATGTGACGACCGGCTTCTCGGAGGCAGGTGAGGAGGTTGATGGCAGGGATGACGGGGTGGCCGGTTTCGTTGATGTAGAGTTTAGCTCGTGCGATTTCTTCTGGCGGGATGTCTGTTGGGTCGGGGGAGGGCTTGAGGTCGGATTTACGATACCTTCTTTTTTTGCCGTCTTTTGTCTTTTTTGGGGGGTCTTGCTTGAGGATGGGGATGCGGTCTGGGGCGCAGCGTTCCATGAGTAGGGGGGAGCCGTTGAGGGCTGAGAGGGTCATGGTGATGCGTAGGTAGGTGTCTTTTGGCATGGAGTCTCCTGTGTAATGAGCGGAGAGGGAATGTAGCAGGTTGGGTGTGTGATGTCAATGGATTTGGATAAAAAAACTCCCCTTTTTGAGGGGGGTGTGGGCGTCTATGCGGCAAATGTCTTGTTTGCGATACCTCGGCCGCCGAGAACGGAGGTGAGGTTTGGACCCTTGTAGCTCTGCGCGTCTTCGGCGAGGGGGCGGACAGCCAGATGGACTGGGCGGTAGGTGCCGAAGTTGCCGGAGCAGGCGGGGCGGAAGGAGCAGAGGCCTTCGAGTCTGCCGCCACGTTCGAGGAGGGTTTGGATGGTGCCGAGGGTGACGCCTTCGATGCCTCCGGCGGTGACGACGGCGTGAGCGAGGCCGAGCCATCCAGCTTCGAGGCTTGCTCTGGCGATGAAGGTTGCGGCATTGTTGTTGGGGTTGCGACCTAGTCTGCCGTCTGGGAGGCGGTCTTGGCTGGATACCCAGCGGACACTTGTCCCCCTGGTTCGTCTCAGAAGCAATACATTGGTGTGTGTGAATCTGAGAAGGGCGGGAAGGAGGGTTTTGTCCTTGCTCGTTGTGAAGACGCTTTTGTTTGCCGTCTTGAGTCCTTTTCCGCCTCCTCGGATGGATGCCCAGAGATTGGCAGTGGGGATGACGAGGTGTGTCGTGTCTTTTCCGAGTTTGGGGCCTTTGTAGAGTGCTTTGTCTGCACGTTTCTCCATGCTGGAGGTTCGGTCTGGTTCGTCCTTGACGCCTCTGAGGAGGACGCGTTCGGCGTCTTCGGGGTGGAAGGCGTCGAAGATGATCGGGGCGGTGCCTTCGATCATGATGATGACTTCGGCGTCGGCGAGCTTGAGATTGTCGAGCCAGTGTTTGACTTCGCTTGGGTCGCTTGGACTCATGTACCAGCCTTCCCCGAGTTTGCCGGGGAGTGTGACGGTGCTCATGATGACTCCTGTTTGGAATGATCGGATTGGTTTCCGCAGTGCGGAGTCAGATTTGAGCAAATTTTGGTTGATTTGTCAATTAGGCCTGTGCGATTTTGGTTCGAATGATGGTTCTGCCGACGTGTTGGCCTTTGCGGGCGTAGGTGAGGGGGGTATGGAATGGGAGATGGGTGTAGCCGGCGGATTTTAGGATTTTTTGGGTGTTGAGGTTGATGTTTGGGGTGTGTTTTCCTGTGTAAAATGTGGGGATGGTGATGATAAGTCGGGCGCCGGGTGCAAGGAACGGCTTGAGGCCGATAAGAGATTTTATGTAGAGATTTTCTAGGGTATTTGTTTGAGATTTGAGTTCTTGGATTGATTCTTTGCCTGAGCGAGGGTTTCCGAGGAACGGCTCGGTGACGATTGTGTCCACTTTTCCTTTTAAGGTGGGGAGTTTTTGGATAAGCGTTTCTGCTGGTGATGTGGCTAGGGTTGGCTTGTTTGTTGTGATGTTTTCTTGAATGAGCCAGTTTGCGTTCATTTCTGTGTCTTTGATGGCTTTTTCTGATATGTCGCCACCGATGATTTTGTCGTAGCCTAAGAGTGCGGCTTCCATGAGGACGGTGCCGGATCCGCAAAATGGATCTAATATGCTTGAGCTTTTTGGATTTGCGCCACTTAGGTTGATGAGTGTTCTGGCTAATTTTGGCGGGAGCATGCCACGTTTTGCATCTGTACCTGGGCGATCGTAGTCTCTGTGGGACCAGGCTTCGAAGTCTTGGATAGCTGTTGTTTTTGTGAGAAATGTTGCGCCGTTTGATTGGATGATGTTGAAATCTCCTCCTGTTTGGAGGATTTTGTTCTTTTTGATGATGACGGCGGAGGTTTCGTTTGTTTTGGCGGTGACGAGGCGAACTGATTTACCTTCGGCTTTTAGAGATTTTTTGATTTCTAGGCCGATTGCTAGGGGGCGGAGATGTTTTGGGGTTTGGTAGGTGTTTATGCTGAAGTTGATTTTTTCATCGTTCAGATTTGTGAGATGTTCTAGAATTTGTTTTTGAATTTGGGTTTGGTTTGGGGAATTTTGCCATTTTTTGATGACGAGGCCGATTTTAATGGTGCTTCCTAGGCGGTTCATGAGTTGATTTGCTGTTTGGGTATGTGAAAAGAAGGCGATTTTTTCGGTTGGATTGGTGATTTTTTCGGCACCGATGGCTCGGAGTTCTTCTGTGGCGATTTTTGGATGGTTTCCTAGGAGGGCGAAATATTGGTTCATACCTTGACGTTATAGCGCAAATCTACTAATATTGCACCAACTTTGGAATGATTCCATCCATTGTCCGTGGTTTCAGCGATTCGCGCTGGAGCTATCCAATTAAGTAATTATTTGGATCAATGTCATTATGATGTACGAAATGATGTTTGTTGTTCCGTCTCGTGTTTCTGAGACGGAGATTGAGGGGGTTCAAAATCGTGTTTCTGGGCTTATTGAAAAGTTTGGAGGAGCGATTGAAGGAGGAGAGGTTCTTGGAAAGATTCGTTTGGCGTATTCGATTGATGGGGAGACTCATGGAACGTATGTGCTTGGATATTTCTCTGGAGAAGGGGATTTGATTTCGCAGCTTGATGCTGCTTTGAAGCTTGAAGACGATGTGCTTCGGTGGATGTTTGTGAAGCGTGAGAAGGGAATTCCGAAGCATCGGTTTAAGATCACTTCTTATGTTGCGCCGATTACTCCGGAAGGGAAGCGTGCGGTTCAACAGAAGGTTGAGACTCCGAAGGCTGCTCCTACTCCTGCGAATGAGGAAAGTACGTTGTCGCGTGCTGAGCTTGATAAGAAGCTTGATGAGATTTTGGACGGTGATGCGATTAAGGGAGTGTAGTCTCGCGTGAAGTGCTGATCTTTGATAGGTTGTAGTCAAGAATTGTAACTCGAACTTGTATGGCTTCTTCTCTCAATAAGGCGATGATTATTGGTAACTTGACTCGTGATCCTGAAATGCGACAGACGGCGAATGGACAGGCGGTTTGTAATATCGGCGTTGCGTCGAATCGGACTTGGAAGAATCAGCAAGGAGAGCGACAGGATCAGGCTGAGTATCATAATATTGTTGCATGGGGGCGACTTGCAGAGATTTGTGGTCAGTATTTGAAAAAAGGAGGGAAGGTGTTTTTTGAGGGGCGATTGCAGACGCGAGATTGGGAGGGGCAGGATGGTGTGCGACGTTACAGAACGGAGATTGTTGCTGAGAATATGGTGATGCTTGATCGTCGTTCTGGCGGTGGAAGTGGTGGTTATGGAGGGGGCTCTGATGCTGGTCCTGGTGCTCCGAATGTTGGTGCTCCGGCTCCGATGATGAGTAGCAATTCGACTGGTGCGGCTCCGCAGATGCCTAGTGAAGCGCCGGTTAATCCGGATAATGAAATTAAGATTGAAGACATTCCGTTTTAGGCGCACGTTTAAGACGTTTAATCGCCTCAGCTTAGCTGAGTGACTCGTTGAAGGCGTTTATTTCGGAATGAGATAACTATAAAATATGGCTAGAAAGCGAAATTTGCAGAAGAAGGCTCGGTATTGCTTCTTTTGTGCAAAGAAAGAGGTGATTATTGATTATCGTAATGTTGATATTTTGCGACGATTTATTTCTTCTTTTGGGAAGATTGTTTCTCGGAAGCGGAGTGGTGTTTGTAGTGCTCATCAGCGGAAGCTTTCGGTTTCGATTAAGCGGGCGAGGATTATGGCGTTGCTTCCGTTTGTCCAGAAATAGTTTAAATCGTTGAATCGCCTCGGCGGAGCCGAGAGGCTCGTTGAAGACGTTGATTTGGAAGCGTTTAATTGTATTGGTATGATTTTTCGAGAGGATTTTGAGCGTCGGCTTGAGATGTGGAATGCGGTGAAGAAGCACATTCGTGCTTTTTTTGATTCTCGAGGATTTGTTGAAGTTGATGTTCCTTTGTTGGTGAGGTCGCCTGGGATGGAGCCTAATTTGGATCCTTTTAAGGTGGAGATGAAGCGGCCTGATGGGGGTTCTGATGTTGCGGGGTTTATTACGAGTCCTGAGTATGCGATGAAGAAGATTTTGGGGATGGGGGTTCCGAAAGTTTATACGATGACGAAGGTGTTTCGGAATTTTGAAGGGGGGAGTTGGAATACGCCGGAGTTTACGATGCTTGAGTGGTATGGACCGGGGGATTATGAGGATTGTATGCGGGAGACGGAGGAGTTGGTGAATGGGTTGCTTGGTTCTCGCCACGTAAAATCCGCGGGGGCGGATCACGTGGCAAGTTGGCCTCGGGTGAAGTATGGTGATGCTCGGGTTGATGCGGTTGGGGATCCTGGAGTTTTTGATGATTATGAGCGGTTTTTTTTGACGGAGTATCCTGTGGGCGAGGCTAGTTTGGCGAAGTTGAGTTCTTGCGGTGGGTATGCGGAGCGGTTTGAAGGGTATGTGAAGGGAGTGGAGCTTTGTAATGGGTTTTCTGAGCTTTTGGATAGTGGGGAGCAGCGGCGGCGGTTTGAGGAGGAGCAGGAGGAGCGGCGTGCGAGTGGGAAGGATGTGTTTCCGATTGATGAGGGGCTTCTCGCAAGTCTTGATCGGATTGAGGGGGCTCGGTATGGGAATGCGCTTGGCGTTGACCGGCTGTTGATGCTTGCGTATGGTGTGAGTGATATTCGTGATATTCACTATTTTGATTTTTGATTTATGCCTTCTCCGAATGATATTAAAAAGGGGACTGTTCTTGATTGTAAGAATGATCTTTGGGTTGTTGTTCAGTTTCAACGTGTTTCTCCTGGGAAGGGTGGGTCTTTTGTTCGAACGAAGATGAAGTCGCTTTCTACGGGGAAGGTTGTTGAGGAGAATTTGAAGGCTAGTGAGGTTTTGACGTTTGCGGATGTGAGTCGGAAGAAGATGCAGTATATTTTTGCGGAGGGGTCGGCGTTTACGTTTATGGATGGGGTGAGTTATGAGCAGGTGAGTGTTGCTGGAGATGTGGTTGGCGATGATGCGAAATATTTGAAAGAGGGGCTTGATGTGACGGTTGTGATGCATGGGGAGAATCCGATTGCGATGGAGTTGCCGATGAAGATTCCGTATACCGTGACGGATACGATGGATGTGAGTAAGGGGGATACGGTTTCTGGGACGGTTTTGAAGGATGCAAAGGTTGATAATGGGATGATGGTGAAGGTTCCGGCGTTTGTGAAGAATGGGGATGTGGTGAATATTAATACGGAGAGTGGAGAGTATGTTGAACGGGTGAGTCAGTAAAAACGGGCCAAGTTACCGCTGTGCGGCGATTTTTTCCAAAATCCTCCCGTTCTACGCTAAAGCTTCGAAGGGCGAGCGACGCCGTACTATGAGTACGCCTTTCTCCGGTTTTGAAAAAGAATCACCACACAGCGGCAACTTACCCATTTTTGTTTTCTAGGATTGATTGAAGGAAGAAAATAAACATGCTGTTTGGCATGTTTTAGGTTTGGGTGGCGATGATGATTATTTCTTCTCTGTCGGGGTCTTTTTTGATCGTGCCCCAGGGGTGGTAGTGGCCGGCTTTTTGGTATTTGAGCCAGTCTCTGAATTCGCGGGCGGATTTTTGGAGGATCCACTGGGTGTCTGGATGGTTGTAGGCGATGTTCCAGGTTTTGAGGAGGGCGAGTTGGATGTTTGCGAACCAGTGTTCTCCGATGGCGATAAGGAGTTGGTCGGTGCCACTGACTTGGGAGTGCTTGATGGCGGTGTCTGCGAGGACGGCCATGAGGCGGGTGCCGACGCCGCGGCGTGGGTCGATCCAGGTTTTGAGGGCGTGACGGATGCCTTCTTTGGTTGTTCCTGGGTGAGAGGCGGAGGCTTTGAGGATGCGGCGGGCGAGGCGCCAGGATGGGATGAAGCCGTTCATGAATTTCTCCTGTGCAATGAACGTGCGGACTTTATCTGATTATGATGGGGTGGTCAATATTTTTGTTCGACTGGCTGTGTGATATTATTCTGCTGTATGGCAAGGAAAAAAAAGAAAAAACGTAAGTCGTCACGTAAGGCGGAATTTGGGATGAGCGATGGGGTGAAGCAGAGTTTGATCGCTGTTGGTGTGATTGGGGTTGGCGTTCTTTTGCTTTTGTCTTTTGGTGGTCTTGCGGGCGCGGTAGGGGAAATGTTGAATACGTTTTTGGGATCGATTCTTGGTTGGGGGCGTTGGTTTTTTGCTGTTGTGCTTTTGGTTTTGGGATGGCATGCGATTTTTCCTGATCAAGAAATTTTTCATAAGTTACGTATTGCTGGGCTTGTTTTCTTTTTCCTTTCTTTTTCCGCGATTGTTCACATGCTTTTTGTGGGGACGGAGACGCCGGAGGCTGGTGATTTGATTTATGCTGGTGGGTACTTGGGCATGTTTGTTTCACAGGTTCTTGTAGGGGCGATGAATTTTTGGGGAGCGTTTGTGGTTGTGCTTGCGGTGTTTTTTGGGTCTGTATTTTTAGTGTTTGAGGTTTCGCTTTCTTCGCTTTTGGCGCTTCCGGATTTTGTGCGTTCATTGCCGTTTTTTGGGCGTGATGAAGAGGGGGGGCGTGGTTATGATGAGGAGGAAGAGGAAGATAATGGTGTTGATGATGAGGAAGATGAAGAGGGGGATGAAGCAGAAGAGGAGGTTGAGGAAAAGCGTGGACTCTTCGGGGGGCGGAAGAAGCGGAAGGCTGCCGGGCCTGCTGAGGGCGCGATGCCTGAGCAGGTTGTGACGAGTAAGCGGCGACGGAAGATGGAGATTCCGATTGATTTGCTTGATGATAATCGATCTGAGCCGAAGGCTGGTGATATTTCTCGGTGTCAGGAAATTATTGAGCGAACACTTGCGAACTTTGGGATTCATGTTGAGATGAGCGGTGTGCGTGTTGGGCCAACGGTGACACAGTATGCGTTTCGGCCGGCGGACGGGGTGAAGCTTTCGCGGATTTTGGCGCTTCATAATGATTTGGCTTTGGCGCTTGCGGCGCACCCGATTCGTATTGAGGCTCCGATTCCTGGGAAGAGTTTGGTTGGGATTGAAGTGCCGAATCAGAAGGTTGGGTCTGTTGGCCTTGCTGAGATGCTTATGAGTAAGGAATTTAAGCGACGGAAGAGTCCTATTACGGCTGCGCTTGGGAAGGATGTTGCGGGGATTACGAATGTTCTTGCGGTTGATAAGGCGCCTCATATGCTTGTTGCAGGTGCGACTGGGTCTGGTAAGTCTGTTTGTTTGAATGTGATCATTGCGAGTCTTTTGTATACGAATGGGCCGGATGATTTGAAGTTTATTTTTGTGGATCCGAAGCGGGTTGAGCTTGGGGTGTATGCAGGGATTCCGCATCTTTTGGTTCCGCCGATTGTGAAGAGTGAGGAGGCGGTTAATGCGCTTAAGTGGGCAGTGAGAGAGATGGAACGGCGGCTTGATCATTTGGCGAAGGTTGGGGTTCGGGATATTGATTCTTATAATGCGAAGAATAAGGAACGGATGCCGAAGGTGGTTATTATTTTGGATGAGCTTGCTGATTTGATGACGCAGAATAAGCGGGAGGTTGAGGCTTCGATTGTGCGGATTGCGCAGATGGCGCGTGCGGTGGGGATTCATTTGATTCTTGCGACGCAGCGGCCAAGTGTGGATGTGATTACGGGGATTATTAAGGCGAATATTCCTACGCGTATTGCGTGTAGTGTGGCGTCGCAGGTGGACTCGAAGACGATTTTGGATGTGTCTGGCGCAGAGAAGCTTTTGGGGCGTGGAGATATGCTTGTGTCGACTCCGCAGTCTAGTACGCCAAAGCGTATGCAAGGAGCGTATGTTTCTGATGGGGAGATTGAGCGGATTGTGGCGTTTTTGAAGGAGCATGGAGAGCCTGATTATAATCATTCCATTTTGGAGGATACGAAGACTGGTGGGACGGTGATTGGTAGTGGGGATGATGGGGATGTTTTGATGGAGAGCGCGATTCAGGTGGCGATCGAAAGTGGTAAGGCGTCCACGTCGTTTTTGCAGCGTCGATTGAAGATTGGATATTCTCGTGCAGCGCGGATTATTGATTTGATGGAGGATATGGGAATCATTGGGCCTTCTAAGGGGTCTAAGCCTCGAGATATTTTGGTGGATCAGTGGCCTCTTGATAGCGCGGGGGCTCAGGTGAGTTTTGATGAAGGTTCGGATGAGGATGCGCTTTCGGGGGAGGTTGATCGTTCTCGTGATGTTGATGATTCGGAAGGGGGAGGGGGTGCTGCTGTTGTTGTTGAAGAGCCGGTCGTTTCTGTTCCTGTGGAGATTGGTGGAGATGATGAAGGTCGGGTTGAGGAAGAGGACGGGGTTCGGGCTTTTGATGAGATGGTGGCTGATGATGGTGGGGAAGTTGAAGGCGTTGAAATCGTTGAAGGCGTTGATTCCGGAGAGGGGGGTGGTGATGGGGATCGGGTCGAGTCAGGCTCGACGATAGGGTCTGCCGGGGCCGACGATGGGGCCCTGCGGGTGATAGATGAGGAGGATGATGGAGAAGTTGAGGCTGATTATGATGAAGGGGTTGAGGAGGGGGAAGATGATGAAGACGATGATGATGAATTTGAAGATGATGAGGATGAGCGATAGTATGAGGGGAGCTGTAAGGCTCCTCTTTTGTTTTTCTTATGGTTTTTGTTAAACGTACACTTGATGCTGGGCCGGTTCGGCTTGGAGAGAAGCTTCGAGCGCTTCGGCGTGGGAAGGCTGTTAGTTTGGATATGATGGAGCAGAGTACGCGGATTCAGCGGGCTTATTTGGAGGCGCTTGAATGGGGAAAGTATGAGGATTTGCCGGAGCCCTTGTATACACGGAATTTCATTCGATCGTATGTGCGAGCGCTTGGGGGGAATGAGTCTTATTTTTTGGAGTTGTTTGAAGAGGAATGTGGAGCTTGCGATTTGGTTTCTCCGATGCAGGCGCCGGCGCAACGTGTGCGAATGTCGAAATTTTTTGTGCAGCATCGAGCGGTGATGTTTTTGTTTGTATTTGCTGGAGCGCTTGGAATTTTTGGGTATCTTGGTTGGCAGCTTCAGTCTATTTCTCAGCCTCCTCAAGTTGTTTTGCTTGCGCCTCAGGATGCGATTGTGACAAATGAGCCGATGATTTTGACGAATGGCGTTGTTGAGGGAGAGGCGACTGTGTATGTGAATGGGATTCAGGTGGTGGTGAATGAGGAATTTTATTTTGAGACGGTGGTGGATTTGGAAAAAGGGTTAAACACGATCGTTGTTGAGGCGGAGCGACGGTATTCGAGACGATTTTCTGAGAAGAGGCGGGTGTTTTTTGATCCGTCGTTTAGTGATGGTGTTACGGGGCTTAGCGGGGAATGATGAAGTGTTGTATAATGGATTTAGTAGACGGAGGATCTCCTCCTTTTTTTTGTAGAAACGGGCCAAGTTGCCGTGTGGCGGCGATTTTTTCCAAAATCCTCCCGTTCTTCGCTAAAGCTTCGAAGGGCAGGCGACGTCGACCGATTCAGGTCGACTCACTGCGGTTTTGGAAAAGAATCACCACCACACGGCAACTTACCCATTTCTACTTCCTTATGTGATAACTTTGATGCCTATGGCTCCTAAAGAAGACGCTGTTGATGAGACAGCGAAGACAAGTAAAGCTGATCTTGAGGTTCAGAAGAAGAAGCTTGCGGCAGCTACTGAGGCGATTAGTCAGATTAAGCAACGGTTTGGGGAGGGGGCTATTATGCGGCTTGGGGAGGCTAAGGCATTGCATGTGGAGTCGATTCCTACTGGATGTTTGTCGCTTGATTTGGCGCTTGGGATTGGTGGGGTTCCGAAGGGGCGGATTATTGAAGTCTATGGGCCAGAGTCTTCTGGTAAGACGACATTGGCGCAGCATATTGTTGCTGAATGTCAGAAAATGGGAGGCGTTGCGGCGTTTGTGGATGCGGAGCATGCGCTTGATCCGGATTATGCCGAGAAGATTGGGGTGAATGTTGAAGAGCTTTTCATTTCGCAGCCGGATACGGGGGAGCAGGCGCTTGAGATTGTGGAGACGCTTGTGCGGAGTGCGGCAGTTGATGTGATTGTGGTGGATTCTGTTGCGGCTTTGACGCCTAAGGCGGAGATTGAGGGGGACATGGGGGATTCGCATATGGGACTTCAGGCTCGACTGATGAGTCAGGCGCTTCGAAAGCTTGCTGGAATTGTGGCGAAGAGTAATTGCACGGTAGTGTTTATTAATCAGATTCGGATGAAGATTGGGGTGGTGTTTGGGAATCCTGAGGTTACTCCTGGTGGGAACGCGCTTAAATTTTATAGTTCTGTACGGATTGAGGTTCGACGGAGTGCGCAGATTAAGAAAGGGGAGAGTATTGTTGGAAACCGAGTGAAGGTGAAGATTGTGAAGAACAAGGTTGCGCCACCGTTTCAGCGTTGCGAGTTTGATATTATGTATAATGAAGGGATTTCTATTGCTGGAGATTTGATTGATTTGGGGGTTGAAATTGGTGTTTTGGAGAAGCGTGGAAATAGCTATTCGTATGATGGTGATCGTATTGGGATTGGACGTGAGAATGCGAAGCAATTTTTGCGTGAAAATCCGGAAACGATGATGAAGATGCGTGAGGCGACGAAAGAAGCAATTAAGAATGCTTAGGGGTCGGGTTTAGACCGATATTTACAAACAGGTGAATTGTTTGTATTCTGAAAAGGTTTCGCATTTCATTATAAATTTTCAGCTGCGGGGAATCGGGCGATTTTGCCAGATCCGATAGGGCACATTGTTCCCGAGTTTTGCTCGGTTGAACAGAAATCTCTCTCCTCTTTGCCTTATTGTTGATTTGGCGTCTTGAATCGTTTCTTTTGTCTGCAGCTGATAGTTTGGGATGAACTCTTTTTTTATTTGACCAGGCTTCGTGGTTTTGATATAGTTGCGGAGCTTTACAAGGTAGGCAGCGAGGTCTTGTTGTGACGGACTTCTTGTTTGCTAAATTGTGGCGAAGGTTAGATAAGTATTGATCTTACGCCGGTGTCCCCCCTACACGATCGAATCGTTTGTTCAAGTGAGAAGGGCTTGAACAAAAGATGTAAAACTACAACTTAAGACGTTTTATTTATCCACCTGCTTTTCTCAGGTGCAATTTTGGTTATATATCAATACTATGGCGAAAACGACTAGTTCGCTGCAAGAGCGTAAGTATTTTAGTGAAATTCGAGACGCGATGGATCTCCCGGATCTTATTGAGGTTCAGAAGGCTTCTTATTCTTGGTTTTTGACAGAGGGGATCGGAGAGCTTTTGAATGAGATTTCTCCGATTCAGGATTTTATTGGGCGAGATTTGGAGCTCACATTTAGTGGGTATGAGCTTGATGAGCCTAAATTTGATGAGGCGACATCGAAACGAAAGAATGTGACCTACGAGGCTCCTTTGCGTGTTGTTGCGAAGTTGAAGAATTTGCGAACGGAAGATAGTAAAGAGCAGGAAATTTTTTTGGGTGATTTGCCAGTGATGACGCCTCGAGGGACGTTTATCATTAACGGTGTAGAGCGTGTGATTGTTTCGCAGCTTGTGCGAAGTGCTGGAGCGTTTTTTAGTGCGGAGCTTGTACGTGGGCGACGATATTATGGTGCGAAGATTATTCCGAATCGTGGCGCTTGGCTTGAGTTTGAAACTGACACGAAGAATGTTATTTGGGTGAAAATTGATCGGAAACGGAAGGTTGCGGTGACGTCGCTTTTGCGTGCGTTTGGATATGCGAGTGACGAGGAAATCCTTGCGTTGTTTGCTGATATTGATACACATCCGCTCACAAAATATATTGAAACAACGCTTGCGAAGGACGCGGCTACGAATGAAGAGGAGGGGTTGAAGGAGGTTTATAAGCGTATTCGACCCGGGGATTTGGCGACAGCTGATAATGCTCGGTCGTTGATTCATTCGATGTTCTTCAATTTTGATCGATATGACCTTGGTGCTGTTGGGCGGTATAAGTTTAACTTGCGATTCCATTTGGAGAATCCTGAAGAGGGGGTAACTGTTGAGGAGAATCGAATTTTGAAGCCTGAGGATCTTGTCGATATTGTTAGTGAGATTATTCGATTGAATATTCATCAGGAAGAGCCGGACGATGTTGATCATCTTGGAAATCGACGTGTTCGTGCAATTGGTGAGTTGATTCAATCACGATTCCGAATCGGACTTGCTCGTATGGAGCGTATTGTTCGTGATCGTATGAGTACGCATGATATTGAATCGCTTACGCCCGGGAAGCTTATTAATGCGCGTCCTGTGATTGGGGCAAGTCGGGAATTCTTTATGAGTTCTCAGCTTTCGCAGTTTATGGACCAGACGAATCCGCTTTCTGAGCTTGAGCATAAGCGGCGACTTTCTGCGATGGGGCAAGGTGGATTGAGTCGAGAGCGAGCTGGGTTTGAAGTTCGTGACGTGCATCCTACGCACTATGGACGCATTTGTCCGGTGCAGACTCCTGAGGGACCGAACATTGGGCTTGTGGGGCAGCTTGCGAGTTATGCGAAGATTAATCGTTATGGATTTATTGAGACGCCTTATCGGAAGGTGATTCATAAAGGCGGAGTAGCGAATGTGACGAGTGAGGTTGAGTATTTGAATGCATTTAAAGAAGAAAAGGTGATTACGTGTCCTGCGACGGTTGAGTTGGATGATAAGGGAAATATTATTGATGATTTTGTTCCTGCTCGACGTTATGGAGAGGCGAAAACGGTTCCTGCTTCGCAGGTTGAGTATATGGATGTTTCTACGACGCAGATTGTGTCTGTGGGAACGAGTTTGATTCCGTTTTTGGAGCATGATGATGCGACTCGAGCGCTCATGGGATCGAACATGATGCGACAGGCGGTGCCTTCTATTAAGCCTGAAGCGCCTATTATTGGAACAGGACGAGAGCGGCGTGCAGCGATTGATTCTGGGCACGTGATTGTGGCTGTGGATGACGGCGTTGTGAAGCGTGTTGATGGAGCTTCCATTTTGCTCAATTATAAGAAGTTGGGTGAACGAACGCATATCTTTAATAAGTTTGTGCGATCTAATGCGTCTACTTCTTTGAATCAGCGACCGGTTGTTGTGACTGGTCAGAAAGTAAAGAAAGGGGATGTGCTTGCTGATGGAACTTCTGTGAAAAATGGTGAGCTTGCGCTCGGGCAGAATATGCTTGTGGCGTTCTTGAGTTGGGATGGATATAACTATGAGGATGCGGTGATTGTTTCTGAGCGGGTTGTGCAGGATGACCGGTATACCTCTATTCACCTTGAAGAATTGAAGATCGATGTTCGAGATACGAAGCTTGGGCCTGAGGTTGTGACGAGTGATATTCCAAATGTTTCTGAGGAGAAGTTGAAGCATCTTGATAGCGAAGGAATTATTCGTATTGGTGCTGAGGTGAAGTCTGGAGACATTCTTGTTGGAAAGATTACGCCGAAAGGGGAGACGGAGCTCAGCGCGGAAGAGAAGCTTTTGCGAGCGATTTTTGGAGAGAAGGCTCGTGATGTTCGTGATTCATCACTGTATTTGCAGCACGGGAATAAAGGAAAGGTTGTTGATGTGAAGATTTTTAGTCGAGAGGATGGAGATAATTTGTCTCCAGGTGTGATTAAGTCGATTCGTGTGACGGTGGCTGATCTTCGAAAAATGCAGGTTGGAGATAAGGTTGCGGGTCGGCACGGGAACAAGGGGGTTGTTTCGAAGGTGGTTCCTGTTGAGGATTTGCCGTTTACTGCTGAGGGGCGTCCGGTAGATATTATTTTGACGCCGCTTGGTGTTGTGAGTCGTATGAACCTTGGTCAGATTTTGGAGGTTCATTTGGGGCTTGCGGCTTTGACGCAAGGGTACAATGTTGCGACCCCGGTGTTTAATGGAGCGAATGAAGATCAGATTCGTGAGGAGTTGATTGCTGCTGGACGACCTGAAACCGGTCAGCTCGCGCTTTTTGACGGACGAACTGGTGAGAAATTTGATCATCCGGTGACGGTTGGTGTGATGTATATCTTGAAGTTGAATCACATGGTTGAAGATAAGATGCATCAACGATCGATTGGTCCTTATTCTTTGATTACGCAGCAGCCACTTGGTGGTAAGGCTCAGTTTGGTGGGCAGCGGTTTGGAGAGATGGAGGTTTGGGCGCTTGAGGCTTATGGAGCCGCTCATACACTTCAGGAAATGCTTACGATTAAGTCTGATGATGTCCCTGGACGAAGTAAGGCTTATGAAGCGATTATTAAGGGAGATGATATTCGGAAGGTGAATATTCCGGAGTCGTTCCATGTTCTTGTTCGTGAGCTCAAGGGATTGTGTCTTGATGTAGAGCTTATGAAGGGGACGTCGCGTATTGAGATGGATAGTACGCGGCTAATGAAAAAGAAATAACGCGGCTTATGGCATTTAAAATCAATACATTGAAATCTACAGATTTCGACTCAATTCGTTTGAAGCTTGCCTCGCCGGAAGTTATTCGGTCGTGGTCTTATGGGGAGATTACGAAGCCTGAAACGATTAATTATCGAACGCAGAAGCCTGAGAAGCATGGACTTTTTGCGGAAGAAATTTTTGGTCCTTCTAAGGACTGGGAGTGTTATTGTGGAAAATATAAGAAGATTCGGTATCGTGGAATTATTTGTGACAAGTGTAATGTTGAGGTTACGCAGGCGATTGTGCGGCGTGAGCGGATGGGGCACATTGAACTTGCCGCCCCGGTGACGCATATTTGGTTTTTGCGAGGTGTTCCTTCGAAGATTGGAACTCTTCTTGATATGGGCGTGCAGGCGCTTGAGAAAATTATTTATTTCTCTAACTTTATTGTTACGGATGTGAATGAGGAGGCGCGTGAGACGACGCTTGAACAAGTTCGGACGGAGTACAAGTCGAAGAAGAAGATGATTGCGGGTGAGAAGAAGCGTGATTTGCAGCGTGTTGAAGAGAAGCTTGCTGAGGAGCCGAAGAAGCTTGCTGAGGAGGTTGCTCGGATTGAGGAGATTACGGAGGCGAAGCTTTTGGAGCTGGAAGAGGACTTCTTGTCTGTTGAGAAGGATTTGAAGGACATGAAGGTTATGCATGTGATTAATGAGGCGACGTATCATGATTGGTCGCTCAAATTTGGACATGTGTTTGATGCGGGCATTGGTGCTGATGCGGTTCTTCGGCTTTTGGAGCGTGTTGATTTGGAGGCGACGATTGAGATTTTGCAGGGAGAGCTTGAGGCGACTCGGTCTAAGACGAAGTATGATCGGCTTGTTCGACGATTGAAGCTTTTGACGAGTTTGAAGAAGACGGGGATTAAGCCTGACTGGATGATTTTGCGTGCGATTCCTGTGATTCCCGCAGATTTGCGTCCAATGGTTCCGCTTGATGGTGGGCGGTTTGCGACGAGTGATTTGAATGATTTGTATCGTCGTGTGATTAATCGGAATAATCGGTTGAAGCGGCTTTATAGTTTGAACGCGCCTGAAGTGATTACGCGGAATGAGAAGCGGATGCTTCAGGAGGCTGTTGATGCGCTTATTGATAATGGCGCGCGTCGAAGTAAGACTGTTATTGCTGCGACTGGTAAGAAGCGACAGTTGAAGTCTCTTGCGGATATTTTGAAAGGGAAGCAGGGGCGTTTTCGGCAGAACTTGCTTGGAAAGCGTATTGATTACTCTGGTCGTTCTGTGATTGTTGTTGGTCCGCATTTGAATATTGATCAGTGTGGAATTCCGAAGAACATGGCGCTTGAGCTGTTTAAGCCGTTTGTGGTTTCGAAATTGATTGCGCGTGAGTATGTGCATAATATTCGAAGTGCGAATCGGTTTATTGAGGCTGATCGTCCTGAAGTTTGGGATATTTTGGAGGAGGTTACTGCTGAGGCATTTGTGCTTTTGAACCGTGCTCCTACGCTTCACCGTTTGGGAATTCAGGCGTTTCGACCAGTGCTTATTGAGGGGAAGGCGCTTCAGATTCACCCAATGGTTTGTGATGCGTATAACGCGGACTTTGATGGAGACCAAATGGCGGTGCATGTTCCGCTTACGAAAGAGGCGCGTAAGGAGGCGAACGAGATCATGCTTTCTATTCGAAACTTGTTGAAGCCGAGTCATGGTGGACCTGTAGCTACTCCTGGTAAGGATATTGCTTGGGGGGCTTACTACCTTTCGATGGAGAAAGAGCCTTTGGATGAAAAGAAGGTTAAGTCTTTTGCGACGACGGACGATGCGTTGTATGCGGTAGATGTTGGTGTGCTAACGTTGCAGACTTGGGTTCGTGTTCCGAAAAATGGTGAGCGGGTTATTACGACGCCTGGACGGATTATTTTGAATCGACGATTTCCTGAGAAGATTGGATTTGTGAATGAGATCATGGGGAAGAAGCAGTTGGCTGTTGTGGTTCGTCAGACGCTCGAGTTTTATGGGCAGGAATTTACTGCTGGGCTTTTGGATGATCTGAAAAACCTTGGATTCCATTATGCTGGAAAGAGTGGATTTTCTTGGGGGATGGCTGAGCTTCCTGAAATTGGAGAAAAGAAAGAGCTTATTGCTGATGGAGATAAGCGCGTGCATGAGGTTGAGACATTCTTTGAGCAAGGGCTTTTGACGTCTAGTGAGCGACATTCTCAGATTGTGAAGATTTGGACGGAGATTAATGACAAGATTTCTGAGCATGCGAAGACGTCGCTTCCTTCTGAAGGATCTGCGTTTACGATGATTGAGTCCGGTGCTCGTGGAAGTTGGTTGCAGCTTACGCAGATGGTGGGAATGATTGGGATGAAGTCTTCTCCTTCTGGAGAGATTATTGAGCTTCCTGTGAAGGCTTCGTTTAAGGAGGGGGTGAGTGTGCTTGAATTCTTTATCTCAAGTCATGGAACGCGAAAGGGATTGACGGACACGGCGCTTCGAACTGCTAACGCTGGGTATTTGACTCGGCGTTTGGTGGATGTTGCGCAGGATATTGTTGTTTGTAAGGATGATTGTGGAGATAAGAAGGGGATTGTTGCTACTCGGAAGGATTCGGAAGATATTGGAGAGCCGCTTCTTGTGCGAATTTTGGGTCGATATACGCTTTCGCCGATTAAAACCCCTGGTGGTCGGAAGGTGATTGTTCCTGCGGGAGAAATTGTGACTGAGGTGCATGTTCGTGCGCTTCAGGGGGCGAAGAAGGAGCTTGAAGAGGCGCATATTCGTAGTGTGATGACGTGTCTTGTGCGTCGCGGGGTGTGTCGAAAGTGTTATGGATATGATCTTGCGCACAATAAGGAGGTGAAACTTGGTACTGCGGTTGGAATTATGGCTGCGCAGTCCATTGGTGAGCCTGGAACGCAGCTTACGATGCGTACGTTCCACACTGGTGGTGTGGCTGGAAAAGATATTACACAGGGACTTCCTCGTGTTGAAGAATTGTTTGAGGCTCGTATTCCTAAACGTAAGGCTGTGATGACGGATGTTTCTGGACGCGTGGACGTTGAAGTTGTTGAGCGCGATATGGTTCAGGTTGGAACTGGTCGTAAGATGATTGATACGCGTCCTGGACAGAAGATTGTGCGGATTCGGTATCAGGCCGTTGAAGATAAGGAATTTTCTGTTGGTCGTGGTGGAACGCTCCTCATCAAGGATGGTGATCAGATTAAGGCTGGAGATGTGATTGGTGAGCGAAAGGATGGGGAAAAGGTTTTGTCGGATGTGTCTGGAAGTGTTCAGGCGGCGAAGACGAAGGTTCAAATTACGCATGATGCGGACAAGGTTCGTGAGTATGTGATTCCGCAAGGGTATGGCGTTATTGTTGAAACAGGGGATGAGGCGGCTGCTGGAGATATTTTGACTGAAGGGCATTTGGATCTTCAGGCGCTGTTTAAGTACAAGGGAAAAGATGCGGTGCAGCGGTATCTTTCGAAGGAAATTCAATCTATTTATTCAGCTCAGGGACAGAAGCTTAATAACAAGCACATTGAGATTATTATTAAGCAGATGTTTAGTCGAGTTCGGATTCTTGATCCGGGTGATACGCGGTTTTTGCCTGGAGAGATTGCGGAAAAATCTTCTGTTCTTATCTCTCATGATGCATTGGAGAAGACTGGTGGGAAGTTTGCTGATTATGAAGAGCTTTTCCTTGGAATGACAAAGGTTTCTTTGTCGACGGAGTCTTGGCTTAGTGCGGCTTCGTTCCAGGAGACGGCTCGCGTGCTTATTAATGCGGCTGTGACAGGTAAGGTGGATGGATTGCAAGGACTCAAGGAGAATGTGATTATCGGGCGATTGATTCCTGCGGGAACGGGATATGGTGCTGAAGATCATTCTGGATTTGGTAAGCCTGAGAAGGTTGCGGATGACGTTGTTCAGGCGAGTGAGCTCGATGGTGAAGAGGTGTCTAAGGACGCTTCTGATGAAGAGGGGGTGCCTGTAGAGGCTTCGAAAGAATAAAGGAAGAGACAAGCGTCCTGGCATATGCCGGGGCGTTTTGTTTTTGGCTAATTTTGTGATAATTTTTTAGTATATGAGTGGACATAGTAAATGGCATTCTATTCGTCATAAGAAGGGGGCTGCGGACGCCAAGCGGTCAGCGGCGTTTACGAAGCTTGCGAAGGCGATTGTGGTTGCGGCGCGTGAAGGCGGGGCTGATTTGGATTCGAATTTTAGTTTGCGACTTGCGGTGGATAAGGCAAAGCGGGGGAATATGCCGAAGGATCGGATTCAACGAGCGGTTGATCGGGGAGCTGGGGTTGGAGGTGATGGAGTTGTTTTGGAGACGGCGATTTATGAGGCGATGGGGCCTGGTGGGGTCGCGATTTTGATTGAAGCGTTTACAGATAATAAGAATCGGACGGTTTCGAATGTGAAGACGATTTGCAATCGGAAGGGAGGGAATTTGGGGGCGAAGGTTGCTTGGATGTTTGATCGAAAAGGGGTTGTGCGGGTGGATGATGTTTCGACATTGTCTGGTCTGGATGAACTAGAACTGTCTTTGATTGATGTTGGTGCTGGTGAGGTTGTTTTTTCTGAGGGCGGCTTGTATGTGGAATGTGAGGTGCAGGATTTGCAGGGGGTTCAGAAGGTTGCCCATGATGCGGGGCTTGTTGTTTCTGCTGGGGGGATTGCGTATGTGGCGAATCAGACGACTTCGCTTGATGATGATCAGTTGGAGAAATTGGGGAGTTTGATGGATGCTTTGGAGGAAGATGATGATGTGAATAGTGTTTATACGAATGTCGGGTAAGTATGCGCGTGCTTGGGATTGATCCTGGGTATGGAAGATGTGGGTTTGGGGTGATTCAGAGGTCTGATAGGCGCTGGTCGTGTGTGACGCATGGAGTTATTACGACGGATGCTGGGATGGATTTTGAGATGCGGCTTTTGGAGCTTCGGCGGGATCTTGTGGAGATTTTTGACTTGTATGAGCCTCGGCGGATGGTGATTGAGGCGCTTTTTTTTGCGAAGAGTACGACGACGGCTTTGAAGGTTGCGGAGGCTCGGGGGGTTATATTGATGACGGCGGCTGAGCGGGGGGTTGAGGTTGTGGAGGTGAAGCCGAATGAGGTGAAGTTGGCGCTTACTGGTTATGGAAGGGCAGAGAAGCGACAGATGCAGGAGATGGTGAAGACGGTTTTTGACTTGAAAGAGGTGCCGAAGCCTGATGATGCGGCGGATGCTTTGGCGGTTGCGTATGCTGGAGCGGAACGTCGGAGGTATTGACTTCGTTTGGTGAAATTGATATTCTCTTAGCACGAAATTGAATGTTCGCGGGTATCGTATAGGGGCTATTATCCCTGCCTTCCAAGCAGGTGACACGGGTTCGAATCCCGTTACCCGCTCCAAAAAGCTTCAAACATATTCCATTTTCGTCCCTAACCGTCGGATCCTCGACTACGTACTATTTGTACGTTTTACTGTGGTCCTCTGGCGGCGGAACGAAACTGAAATATGTTTGAAGCTTTTTTTGTTGTGGATTGTTTTGTTGTTTAAAGAAAAAAACGAGAATTTTGGTTCTCGTTTTTTTCTTTGGAGTGTTTTACATGTTTTGTCGCCTCCCATCTCGACCTTTTGGAGAGATCTCTCCGCGAGGTCGAGATGGGAGAATAGGATTTTATTGATATCGTTAAATTTATGTTGATCAGGATTTATTGAATGTCTTCAGGGATGTCTTCTGGATTGATTGAGATATAGATTGCCTGCCATTCTCCAGCTTCTTTTTGTAGTTGCACGGTGATCGGGGTGAGGTTGGTTTCTGATTTTAGGGTGCCGCTCACGACGGCGAATCCGTCCTCGATGTATCTGTAGGTGAATTTGATTTCGGCGGGAGTTGTGATGGTTGGGGTGCTGTCTAGGTAGGCGATGAAGTCTTCGTGGATGACGTTTGATTGGAATTCTGTGCTGGTGGTCGCGTAGGCCGCGTTGTAGTCTCCTGCGTGGATGAGGGTGATGGTTTCGCGGGCAGCGTCTGCTGGGGCGGTTGTTTTGTTCCAGATGGACCAGAAGATGAGGCCGGCGATGACGAGGAAGCTAATGATGAATAGGATAGCTCCACTCGCGCAATATTTTTTGCACCAGTTTTTTGTGGGTGACTTCATACCTCCTTAGTATACCTTAGTTTTTTGAGTAGGTTTTTACGAAGCGTTTTAGGACTTTTTCTGGGATGGTGATGGATTCTTGTTTGAGAGAGGCCTTGAGCGGCTCTGCTTCTTCTGCGGGGAAGTAGCCTTCGTTTTTGTAGATGTCGATGCGGATCGCGATGCCTTTTGCGTCTAGTTCTGGGTGGAATTGTGTGGCGTAGATGTTTTGTTTGAGGCGGATGAGTTGGGTTGGGCAGGTTGGGGAGGAGGCGAGGGTTGTGACGGTGTCTGGGAGGGTTTGGACGGCTTCTTTGTGGCCGACGATGGCTCTGAAGGTTTGGGGGAGGTCTTTTAGGAGAGGGTCTGTGTGGGCTTCTGGAGATAATGTGATGTCGACGGCGGAAACTGGTTCAGCGTAGTTTTCTTTTGAGACGGTTCCGCCGATGTTGATAGCGAGTGCGCCTAGGCCGTAGCAGCATCCTAGGTATGGGAAGTCAGCCTCGACGATTTTTGTGAGGAGGTTTTGGAGCCAAGGTTCGAAGCGACGTTGTTCTGAGCTCTTTTTTTCTTCTGGTTTGGAAACGTCGCTCGGGCCGCCTCCGACGATGAGGGCTGAGTAGTCGTTTAGATTGATGGTTTCTGGGAGGGGGTCTTTTGTCATTCGGATGCGGTGGACGTTTGATTCGTCTAGGTTTGCATAGCGGAGGAAGGCTTGGAATTCGTCGTTTTCGGCGGTGTCGTTTGGTCGGAGTTGTAGGATGAGGAATGGTTTCATAGAGGGTTATTGTAGGGTTTTTTTGGGTTGTTTGCAAGCATCCGGCGGAGCCGGATCAATATGCTCCCAGCATATTGAAAAACCGCCAGTCCTGGCTAGGTCAGGGGGCGGGAGTGATGGGAACGACTTCGGTGGGGTCGTCGGGGCTGACGGTTGGTCGTGCGGATGATGCGGGCTCGGGCTTGGAGGGTGCTGGTGGTGGGGGTTCGGGTTTGATAGCGGTAGCGGTTGACGTTGAGTCGTCGGTCGATGATGGTTTGCGCAAGCCGATAGCCTGTAGGAGGGATGTGAACATGAGAGGCTCCTCACGTAAAGACCAGGGGTCCACGTGACACGAGTGAAAGAACACGATTGAGGTTATCAGGCTCTTTGATTATCGTCAAAACAAAAAACGTCGGCGTCTGCCGATGATTTTTGATGGTCGGAGATGCGGGACTCGAACCCACGACCTCTTGGTCCCAAACCAAGCGCTCTAGCCTACTGAGCTAATCTCCGATAAAACTTGTTCTTGCGTTTTGCTTCGGTGCGGGAAATGTATCAAATTTGAGGGAACTTGGCAACCCTTATAACTTGACGTCTTGGATGATTTTTCGTACTATTATGACACTTTTGAAAGTATACCGGGCGTATAGCTCAGCTGGTTAGAGCGCAGTCCTGATAAGACTGAGGTCGATGGTTCGAGTCCATCTACGCCCACCATCGCGTCCCTGAGCGCGCGTATAGAATCCTCAGATCGCTTTAAATCTCCGGTCCTCGACTACGTACCATTTGTACGTCTTACTGCGGTCCTCGATTTAAACCGATCTGAGAATCCTATCCGCACACTCAGGAACGCGATCAAGATCGTTTTGGTAAAGAATTTTTGCCGAGGTAGCTCAGTGGTAGAGCAGGGGCCTGAAGAGCCTCGTGTCGTGAGTTCGATTCTCACTCTCGGCACCACAAAGGTCGTTACTCTTGTAACGGTTTTTGTTTTGTGTTATGAATTGGGTAGTATGAATCAATTTTTTACATTTTTGCGCGAGCGTTGGCGGTTTGTTTTGGTTGTTTGTGTTGTTTTGTTCTTGGCTTCCAATACGTTGTTTGTGAGGGGAGGGATATGTACGTCTTCGCCTTGTAATTCGCTTGGTTACAATCAATCGAATATGGTGAATGATTTTGTTTTTGATTTGTTTGGGGATTCAAAGTCTATCGCTTTTTTGTCTCCAACGGTTGTGCTTATTTCTCCAATGCTTGATTTGTTTGGATTCGAGCATGACGTTTATCGGTCTGTTACGACATGGCACGTATTTGATGATCAGGATCAGTCATTTGTTGCGTCTGGTAACATGGTTATTGCAGAGGGGGATGTTGCTGACATGCGGGTTACTTTTGTTTTGATGAAGGTTTTGGTTTTTCTTAGTTTTCCAATTTGGTTTTTGTATGCGTATTTTTTGCATTTAATTTGGCAAAAGCATTTTGTTGGAAGGGTATTTGTTGTATTGTTTTTGTTTGGGGTTTTGATGTTTGCACGATGGCCTTATCTTGAGGCTAGAATTTTTCCTTTGGGTGCGAATATTCAGACTTGGCAAGTATTGTTTTAGATGTGAAAGATGTTACGCGTCAGTTTTATGATGAAAATGTTTCTACTTATGAGCGGAATACGGTTCAGTTGCAGCGGGTTCGTTGGATGCGGGAGTTTTGTGGGTTGATTTCGGATGGTGGGAAGGTGGTTGATGTTGGGTGTGCGTTTGGGCGGGATGTGAAGACGTTTTGTGAATGGGGGTATGATGTTGTTGGTTTGGATTTTAGTGAGAAGATGATTGAGCGGGCTCGGGAATATGTTTCT
This sequence comes from uncultured Gammaproteobacteria bacterium, assembly GCA_964613815.1. Lineage (GTDB taxonomy): Bacteria > Patescibacteriota > Patescibacteriia > UBA9934 > UBA9934 > CAZTKG01. The sequence continues at coordinate 3,706 of CAZTKG010000004.1, read as the reverse complement.
CGGGGTCGTTTTTTGGTTGGGGATATGCGGGAGATGGATTTTGGTGATGAGAGTGTTGATGGGGTTTGGGCGATTTCTTCTTTTTTGCATTTATCGAAGGGGGATTTTGAGAAGGTTTTGGGAGATGTTTGGTTGATGTTGAAAGACGGTGGGGTTTTGTTTGTTGGGACGTATCTTGGTGAGGGGGAGGGGGTTGTGGCGGATGAGCGGTATGGTGGGGCTGGGAAGTATTATGCGTTTTATGGGGAGGAGGAGTTGAAAGGGTATTTGGAGCGGGCTGGGTTTGAGATTTTGATGTTTGAGGCTCGGGAGGCGGAGAGTTATGAGCGGGCGAGGGTTGTGGAGCTGATTGTGAAAAAAGTTTTCCCCGCAGCGAATGCTGCGGGGTGTTGAGGGATTGAGTGTGATCACTCGAGGTTGAGATGGTTCCTGATTAATTCTTCGATGCGGTTCTTTTTTTGGACTTGAACGTTGGCTCCGGCTCTGACGAGGTGGGGGTTGATGGGGAGGCAGCCGGAGTTGGCGATGATGAATCCGGTGAATTTGATGTAGCGCCAGTAGCGGATCATCGAAGTGGTTGCATCGAGGATTCCGTCGGAATCGATGTCGATGGCGCCGTCGCAGACGATGATGTCGATGTCGTTGCAGTAGTCTGCGACGGTTCGTCTGCCTTGTCGAGTAGTTGTTGCTTCGAGGATTCTGGCGTCTGGTCGGATTTTTTCGATGATCTGATTGATGGCTTCGCGATGTGTTTGTGTATCATCGACGATGAGGATCGTGATTTGGGACATGAGGTTCTCCGTGTGGAATGGACGATTTTGACTTTGGATAATAGCATGAAAATTGGGTTTTGTCAATGATTTTGGGTAAAAAAGAGCACAGCTTGTTTGCTATGCGAAGATGGGGACGCCGGGGTTTTCGGGGTGGAGGAGGATGATGCCTTGAGCGGAGAGGTTGCCTCGGAGGGGGCCGATGTCGGGGCCGGGTTGGATGGTGCCGATGGTGAGTTTCCATCCGGTTGAGGGGTCGAATGTGACGCGGTAGATGATGAGGAGGGTGAGTGTTGTGGGGGCGAGGATGTTTGATCGTTCTGGGATGACCATGTGGCCGGCAGCGTGTGCGTTTGGCTTGACGATTTTGAGGCTGTAGCGGCTCGTCAGGTCATTGATGTCGATGTTTGTGGACCATCCGGTGACGGTTTCGAGGCTGATTTCGACACGGAGTCTGTTGAGGCTGGCGCCTGTATCTTCGTGTGCGAGGATGGCGTTTAGGGCGTGACGGAGGAGGGTGAATCTGACTACAGGGTGGGCCAGGCATTCTCTTGGAGATTTGAATCTGGTGTTTCCTGCGCAGGCGAGGCGGGGGCCTCGGAAGGCGGTTTCTCGGAGGCGCTTGTAGACTTCTGGGCGGATGATGATGGTGGCTGGGGAGTCGTCGGGGAGGGTGGTTCGGCGGAAGAGTTGGGTGGCGGGCATGGTTCTCCTGGGAATGAGCAGAGGGTTGGATGTTAGCAGTGATTTTTTTTGGAGTCAATAAAAAGATGTCCCCGCAGCGAGTGCTGCGGGGTGATGAGGGATGAGAGAGCAACTACTTAGCTGCGACTCTGTTTTCGATGGGCTCGCCGGGATGGTTCCAGTCGAGGAAGGCCTGTCCGGTCTTCTCGGTCATGTCGCCCTCGAGGCGGCCGATGTCCGGGCCGGGGTAGACGGTCCAGATGACGATGATCCAGCCGTCGCGGATCGAGAAGCGGACGCTGAACGTCAGGGTGATGATGTTCGTCGCGGGGGCGAGAATGTCGACGCGGTCGGTGCGGACGCGGTGCGCCTGGGTGCGAGCGTTCGGCTGGAAGGGCTCGTAGGTGAGGTTGTCGGTGGGATCGATGCCGCCTTCGACGTTCGAGGTGCTTGACCAGCCGATGGGGCGGTCGAAAGCGATCTCGATGCGCTGGTTTGGCATATCGACGCCGTCGGGTTTGATGTTGATGGTCCGCTGGGCGTGGGCGAGGATTGCTCTCTGAACTTTGGTGTTGCAGAGGAGTTCTCGAGCGCTCTGGCAGCAGGCGAGGTTGCCGGCGAGGGCGAGATGGTTGGGGCGGAAGGCGGTGTCTGCGAGGCGGGCTTGGGTCCGGAGGGGCATGCAGAGGAGTGCCCTGGATCCATCGGGGAGGCGGATGGGATGGCGGAAGTTGGGGTGGCGCATGGAAAGGTCCTTGGTTTGGAATGGAGCGATTGTGTCGTTTGACGGCTGATAATATCATGAAATCTGGGTTTTGTCAATGCTGTGATACCATGTTTGGCATATGAATCGATCTATTGTTGATGTTATTGCTCGGGATGTTGAGGTGATGTTTCGGGATGCGGAGGGGAGTCATGATTGGTGGCATGTTTTTCGGGTTTGGCAGCTTGCGAAGGAGATTGGGGAGAAGGAGGGGGCGGATGTGTTCGTGTGTGAAATTGGGGCGCTTGTGCATGATGTGGGGGATTGGAAGACATTTGGTGGGGATGAGGAGGCTGGGTATGAAGCGGTGAGGGAGTTTTTGAGGAAATATGGGTTGGAGCAGAGAGTTTTTGATGAGGTGATGTCGATTGTGGAGCGAGTGAGTTATCGTGGAGGAGTGAAGCGACCTCCCATGAAGACGCTTGCAGGGAAGTGTGTGCAGGATGCTGATCGGTTGGATGCGCTTGGGGCGATTGGGATTGCGCGGACGTTTGCTTATGGGGGGCATAAGGGGCATTTGATGTATCATCCGGAGATGGAGCCTCGGGATTATGACAGTAAGGAGGCGTATTTTAATACGAAGTCGACGAGTGTGAATCATTTTTATGAGAAGTTGTTTAAGTTGAAAGGTTTGATGAATACGGAGACGGGGAAGGGGATGGCAGAGAAGCGGCATGGGTTTATGGAGGATTTTTTGGATCAGTTTTATAAAGAGTGGCCTGTTTGATTTCTGTCTCCATTTCGACTGAGTGAGGTGAATGGAGGGATCTTTTTGATATAGCTGCAAGATCTCTCCACAAGGTCGAGATGGGAATGGATAGAGTTTTGCTATTCTTTGGGAGTCTAGTTGGAGGATTTGGTGCGTTATCGGGTTGTTCGGAATAGTGTTGGATTGGGGCTTGCTGCGACGGGAGTGATGTTTTGGTTCGTTGTTCTTGCTATTTGGATGCGGAATGGGAGGGTGTTTTTTGGTTGGTTTAGTTTTTTGATTGCGGTTGGTGTGGCAGGGGCTGAAATGGTTCTTGTTGCGATGATTGAGGGGGTGATTTCTTGGCAGTTGAGCGATGAGGAGCTGGATGCAGAGTGGCGGGGGATGAGGTGGTCGGTGTTGAAGTGGAATCTTGTCTTGTTTCCGATTGTGTTTGTTTGGGAGTGTTTGATGTTTGCTCGCCGGCGTTTCCTCGTGTGATGTTTTGTTGCGCGAGGAATTTTTATAACCAAAAACACTCTCCTGATGAGAGTGTTTTTCCAACCGTATTCACTTCTATGTGATTGCAACGTCTTTGGTTATCTGACAGAAAAGTCAGACTCGACATATTCTTTCCTTTGAAAGGAGGTGATCCATCCACAGCTTCCGCTACGGATGCCTTGTTACGACTTAGTCCCTGTCGCTGGTCTCACCTTCGGCCGTTCTACAACGACCTTCGGGTGCTCCCAACTCCCTTGACTTGACGGGCGGTGAGTACAAGACCTGAGAACGTATTCAAGG
>CAZTKG010000003.1:0-193627 GCA_964613815.1 uncultured Gammaproteobacteria bacterium | reverse complement strand
TGGATCGCCGTCGACGGCGCAGCTGTCGGCATCAATGTCTCCATGACCTTCCCGTCAGGAACTGACGGCACCACAGTCGCAGCAACCGGCTATGGCATCGACACCGACTGGGGCTACGAAGACGGAAACGTCGACTACTACGACGAAGACACAGATTTCGCCTGGTACGAATTCGACGACGGCCGCTACCGAGTGACCTTCCGCACCCAGTCCGAATGGGCCATGTACAACACCTACTGCGAGAGCGACACGCAAAAGTCCGACCTCTGCCATCAGAACCAGGACACCTCATTCGCCCTCTGCTTCGAGACCCATCAAAACTCCATCTCCCCACTCAGCACAAGCGAGTGTCGAGAAATGGAGTAGAGGTCATCAATCTTCAACCGAGCACCTCGCTGCTCGGTGATTTAAATAAAGACAGGCTACCTTCCCGCCGCCGTCATCTCGACCCTCCCGCCGCTGTCATCTCGACTTTGCTGGAGAGATCCCCTCCGGCAGCAGGAGCAATAATTATCTACGTCGCTAAATATCAGCACCGTCATCCAAATGAGGTCTCTCCAGCAAGGTCGAGATGACAAGAGGGAGCGCGAATGGAATGTCTTCATCTCATCCCCAATCCACCCAACTCACTATGCTATAATACCCACAGATTATGCATAGCCTGGTGACAATAGGTGCACGAGTGCAAGCGTTCTTATATAAACACCGATTCGCTATCGGAATTTTTGCGTTGGCAATATTTTCATTCGCAACCGCAGACCTCGCACTTGCTTCAAGTTCGATCGGAGGAACAAACGTAAACGAGACAGGTACGCACATCCTCCCAATGCTCATGTCCATTCTTGCAGCCATCCTGCAAGCGCTGTCATGGGCAATCGGACAATTCATCCTCGTCGTCATCGGCATGCTCATCATCCCGATTCTCGGCTACAACGAATTCGGCGACTCAAACATCGTCAACATCGGCTGGCCCCTTGTCCGGGACACCATCAACATGTTCGTGATCATCATCTTGCTCGCCATCGCGATCATGACCATGCTTGGCATCAAAAAGGTCAACTGGCAACAACAAATCCCGCGCCTGTTCATCGCCGTCGTGGCCGTAAACTTCTCCAGAACCATCGTCCTCTTCATGATCGACATCGGGCAAGTCGTCATGTTCATGTTCGTAAACGCCCTCAGAGACATTGCCGCAGGAAACTTCGTCAACCTATTCCGCATGGGTTCCTTCATGGAACTCAGTGAGCCAGCGATGCAAAAAGCATTTGACCAAGGAGGTTACCATGCCATCGGATTCCTCGGCTCAAGCTACCTCGTCCTTGTCCTGCTCTTCTGCGTAGCCGCCGTCCTCGTCCTCATGACCCTTATTTTCATCTACCGCATCATCGTTCTCTGGGTTCTCATTATCCTCTCGCCTGCAGCATTCTTCATGGGAGGAATCAAAGAGATCGTCTCCTCTGCGGCAGGAACATATTCAGAATGGTGGAAAACCTTCACAGGAGCACTCATGCTCGGACCAATCCTCACATTTTTCCTTTGGCTAGCCTTAGCCTCCGCAGCAGGTGGGGGTATTGCCGCAACAGAGAATTTCTCGGGAACAAGTAGCGAAGACATCTCCACAATTTATTCTGCAGTGTTTGATCTAGACAACCTTACAAGCCTTTTCATCGCCATCGTCCTTCTCGTCGTAGGCTTCAAGGCAGCATCACAATCTGCGAGCGCGCTAGGCGGGATCGCAGCAAAATACGTCCGAGAAGATGTTGCAAGCAAAGCAGTAAAGGGAGTCATGAAGTCTCCATACACCGCAGGAAAGTTCGCAACAAAAATGGGAATAAAGGGCACGGCCGCCGGTATCGGACTTGGACTCAAAGGAGCGGGCGCATTAGCTGGTGTGAGTCTTAAGGGCGGAAAGTTTGTTGCTGGAAAGGTGCTCGAGCATGGTGGAGCAGCGGCAAAAAGAGGAGTCATCGAGGCAGGCAGGCAGCTAGAGGCTCGTCACCAAGTGGGAACAAGGTTGGGCGCAGGAATCGTGCGCAAAGCCGCGGAACTCCAGGGAGATGGAACAGGATTTGTCAGAAACGTCGCTGCTGATGCGCTTGGAGCGGTTGGTGGAAAAATAGAACAAGCGGGAAGAGAGTCTGCAAAGGCTGGAAGAAAAGCAAATCGTGATAGGAATGTAAAATCAGGACGAACGAATCAGATTCGGAGAATAGAGGCGTTTTCCGAAGCAGAAAACAAGAAAAAGCTCTTAATGAGCGGAAAGGGAAGCTACGAGCAAGACTTGGCATTGTTTGCGAGTGACAAACAGATGCAAAAAGATGCAAAGGAAGAATGGACCAAGCGCGAAGAGGGGGTTGCCAAAAAGGCTCGAATACAGGAGCTCATAGATGCCGGGGGGCTCAAGGAGTACCAAGCTAAGGATCGTATTAAAAACAATCCAGACGAGCAGGATAAGATCAAAGCATCCGCAAAGGAGAAGACAAAGACGTACTTCGACAAGCAAATGGCTGAAGCGCTTAAATTCCTCAAATCAGACGAAGGAAAGAAGGTGCGAAAAACAGAGGACTTCGACAAGGCAGGATATCTCAAGACGCAAACGGCGAACATGCATCTCAGGGAAACCAAGCCTAATGGAGAGGCAGGAGATTACATTTATACAGACAAAGAAGCTCAGGACATCATTGATGACAAGGATTTCGATAGACGAAATCTTTCAACAGATGCCGTCGCAGACACGCGAACAAGACAGATGCTCAAAGAGAAGGCGTCAACAACAGGTGGGAAGTTGGCAAACGGAACGCCTATCGCAGGAAAGAGTCAGTGGGACGAAATCACGGCAGGTTCAAAGGTGCCCAAGCCAGTCCAGCAGGCAGCTCGCAACGCAGACTCTGTGGTGCCGAAGTCTGACGCCGAGCCGGACGTCAGGTCAGCGATCCACGACGCGATTAAAGCGGAAGATGGTGCCCAGCGCATGGCAACAGCACTCGACAGAGGCGACATTAAAGTTGAAGACATTAAAGTTGAAGACTTCGATATAGACGGGGCAAAGCTCACGGAGGCATTAATGAATCCAGATGCAAATATTAGCGACGTGCCAGACGAGTTCTACGACAAAATGGAAGGCTTCATCAAGGGCACAGAAAAAGCAAAAGCAATCGACGACGCGATCATCGACACCACGCCGGCAGGCCAAACGCCGCAGCTGCCAGATAAATACGAGCCAAAGAACGCAGACGAGACCGCACAAAAGGACGCAACGCTATTCTCCGCAAATCGAAACGCTGAACAGGCACGTCAAACACTTGGCGTTGATGATCAAGGGAACTTCAAAACAGACGACGACGGCAACAAGGAACCAGCAGTCGCAGCAGCACTCGAAAAGATCCTTGAGCAAAATCTTCAAGCAATCCATAAGCTTGGCGGTCAAATCGGAACAATTAGCAGCGGCACAAATGACCTCACAAAAACCGTGGCTAAGGTGGTCAAGTCTAAGGACATCAAGAAGATGACGGACAAGCTCAGTCGAACACCAAAGAAAGACCCAGAACACGGAAAGATCGTCGACGCCATTCAGGCATTGCACATTACCTTCAGAAAGCAGGCTGCCGTTTCTGGAGCTTCCGGTGACGTACGGAAGATTGACAACGAACTTGCAAACATTGTTCGCTACACAACCGGAGGTGAAGTTCAGCCAAAGCCACCAAAGCCAAGAGCAGGAGGAGCAGGCGCAGGGGCTGGTGGAGCAGGCGGCGGAGCAGCTGGCGGCGGTAACGCATAGAACATGGCAGGAGGAAATTGGCAGAAAAAACCCGTCATCATCAACTATCTTCTCAAGACTGACATTTACGATCAGCTTGAGAAGGTGCTCGATAAACACGAACTCCCGCACCAGAGACTGGGGGAGTTCTTGGATTTAACCGATGCCATCATCAACGAGCTCATCACTGTCGATCACATGCCAGAAATGATCGAACAGGCATTTGGTCTCGATAAGGCAAAGGCAACATCGATCGCGGCAGACATTGCTGGCTACCGTCTCCTCCCACTCCGAGACTACATTGAGGGCGTAGAGCAATACATCGTAAAATGGGGCGGAAACATCGGCGACTATCCATATTATCGCATCGACCGCACAGAAGACGCGCTCGACATCGCCATTCGAGACTTCGCCAAAGCAGAGGGTCTCGATCTCCCAGAACGCCTCACAAAGCGCTTTGTCTACATTGCAAAGGGCTATCTCGAAAAAAAGAGAGCAAAAGAGGCAACGATAACTCTCATGGAGCGCCCACTCATGGTAGGAGGGCTAGGATTAGACGAAGCGCAGTCGCAAAAGCTCATCAAAGAGCTGGAAGAAAAGATCGACCTATCAGCAATAGAAAAAATCAAAGCAACGCGATTCGACCCGGCGAAGGTATCGGCACAGGAGCAAGAGCCTCAAAAGCCAAAGAAGCCTGCTCCGAAAGTCCGAAAAGAAGAGCAGAAAACATCTAGCTCAACAGCGGCAAGAACACCTAAGCAACAAAAGCTAAACGCCCCCGCTCAGCCACAGGAAAAAAAGAAGATCAAGAAACCATCAGAGCCAGCGCCAAAATCAAAACCGGCAAAACAAGCAAAGACATCAGTAGTCAAAAGACGCGCTGGAGCGATCAGACCACTCCCACCACTCCCACCAGAGCCAAAGCCGAAAAAAGTCATCAAAAAAGCAACGAGGGTAATCGCTCCCAAGATCAAGCAGGAAAAGCAAAAACCTGCTCCAAGCCCCGTGGCTGGGCCCGCAAAAAAGCAACCGCCTCTCCGCTCAACTGCCATCGTCCCACACACCGAAACAGCGCTTTCCACCACGACGCCAGTAATCGCTGGCAATCTTTTGCACGACCACGAGCACGAAGAGCTAAAGGCGCACGCATCAGCAGCAAAAAAGACAAAAAATGACCAATACACAAAGGTGATCGACGTCTGTACCGATCGTGCGCTAAGCGGGGTCAGAACAACGCTCAGAAAATACAAAATCCCAATTCCAGCAGCAAAAGACCTCCTCGCCTCCCATATCCGCGGCCGAAGATCCGAGCGTCAACTGCGGGCACTGTTCGAGTCTCGCTACAAAGTCGCGCAAGATCAAGTGTTAGAACTCACGTCAGCAGCAAAACAGGCACGCCAAGCAGTGGAGGCGGCATACAAAAAAATCCCAAAAAAGACACAGAAAACATCGACTACAGCCCAGAAAGAACGTGTCGTTATAAACGCGCGTCACGCCAAGCTCACCGGCGCAGCTTCAAAAGAAAAAATCAACAGCATACATCCAATCGGTCGAGTCAGTGCGGCAAGATCGCACGAAGAAGAGCTAGAGCTTCATCACAACAAGCTCGAGCCAGAGTTTATCGTTCACGCCAAAACACCAGAAAAGCCCAAAAAAGCAAAAGCACGACTTAGCAACCAGAGCGCCCCACCGCAAAAGAAGGGCAGGATCGCCGACGTCGTCGCAACCCCAAAGCTCATGGGTCCAACAGAGGAAGTTGGTACCATGACCCCAAAGCAGTTCCGTAGACTCTCAAGCGATCCAATGGAGGCAATACAAAAGATAGAAGACAAGCTAGATCTCATCGAAGAGCAGGGATACGAAGACAGAGTAAAGGCGGTACTTGCATGGCGAAAAAGTCCAATAAATCGCCTATATGTGCGCATGACCAAGGCAGCGCTCGTGCAAGGAAGATCGGTCTCCGAAGTCGCATCTAGCCGCCGCGCAAAAGGCGAGGAAAGTCTCAGTCCCGCAGAGGTGCGTGCCATCGTAGAGCTCAACAAACGTATTCAGCTTGCATAGTGCTATAATGCAAGGGAAGAAATATGCCAGATCAATTTGTCGTACCACAATTTCTCGACGTAGAAACAAAGATCATCGGCCCAGTCACCATGAGGCAGTTCCTCATCATGATTGGCGTTGTTCTTGTCGAGGCGCTTCTCTACAAGCTAATCCTCAACATATTTGCCTTGCTCGCGGTCGGCCTACCTGTCCTTGCGATAGGAATCGTATTTGCATTCGTAAAAGTAAATGGGCAGCCATTTCATTTCATCGTTCTCAACATGGTACTAACGTTCAGGCGTCCAATGGTGCGCGTGTGGGACAAGGCACTCACAACGGGGCAAATCAAGGCAAGGCTAAAAAAAGAGAAAAAAGAAAAAGAAATCCCGCCCCCGACAAAGAGGAAGGTCCCAAAATCAAGACTCTCAGAGCTCTCACTTGTGGTAAACACCGGCGGAATCTACAACCCAGAAGATCACAAATAATATGGCCGACAAAAAGAAAAAAGAAATGCAGTCCAAAAAGTTGGCAAAATCAAAGGTTGGCCCACCAACTCAGCGATTTTTGGACATCGCAGAGATTCGAGAAGATGCAGTCGTCTTAAAAGATGGGACACTCCGAGCGGTTATCATGGTTTCAAGCGTCAATTTCGCGCTCAAATCCGTAGACGAGCAGCAGGCCATGATCCAATCCTACATGCAGTTTTTGAACGGCCTAGAATACCCAATCCAAATCGTGATCCAGTCACGAAAGATGAACATTGACAGCTACATTCAAAGTCTAAACGAGCAAGAGGCAAAGATGACAAATGAGCTCCTGAGGGCGCAAATCAAAGACTATCGCTCGTTCATTAACGAGCTCGTAGACCTTGGCGAAATCATGCAAAAGCGCTTCTTTGTCGTCGTCCCGTTCGATGCAGCGACAGACAAGAAGATTGGATTCATGACACGTCTCTCAGAGGCGATCATGCCGGCATCGGTCGTAAAGCTCTCAGAAAAGAAGTTCCAAGACCGCCGAAAGTCTCTTATGCAACGCGTTTCCATTGTACAAGGTGGACTTACTGGAATGGGCCTAAAAAACGCTATCCTAGACACGCAGGGGCTCATTGAGCTGTATTACACAGTGTACAACCCGCACACATTCGATCGTCAAAAACTAAACGACGTAAGCGAATTACGCATTGAAGAAGGATTCTAGCCTATGTCGATCGACATTCACAAACTACAAAAAGAAAAAAAGGCCAAAAAAGCTCCTCCGCCAAAGAAGACGTCTGAAGAAGAGGAGAAAAAGATCGCCGACCAAGCAACGCTCGAAGACGAGCGCACGTATAGAATTGGAACCGTTACCATACGTGACCTCATTGCGCCGGCAGCATTCCAGGTAAACCCAGACTTCCTCCGACTCGGATCAAAATACGTCCGCACACTATTTGTGACGACATACCCACGATACGTAGGGGTAGGATGGGGCGCCCCAATCATCAACTACAACGGAACCATCGACATCGGCATGTTCTTTTACCCAGTAAAAGCAGCCGTCATTCTCAAGCAGCTCAAGAACAAGGTAGGTATCGCAGAGGCGCAAATCGTCAGCGACAACGAAAAAGGCGCTCCAAGAGACCCAATCCAAGAAACCGCCCTTCGAGACATGGAGCAGCTACGAGACGACCTCACGCAAGGAACGGAGCACTTTTTCCAATTCGCATTTTACGTAACAATTTACGCAGATTCAGAAGAAGAGCTAGGAAAACGGACAGAAGAAATGGAATCCGTTTTCGGTTCCCGTCTCATTTTTACAAAACGCGGCTTCTACCAGGCAGAGCAGGGCTTCAACTCCACCATGCCAATCGGAAACGACGAGCTCATGATCTCGTTCAACATGAACACGTCGCCAATCGCGTCGTCATTCCCATTCATCTCATCTGACCTCACGAGCGACAAAGGGATTCTCTACGGGATAAACCGCCACAACAACTCCCTCATCATCTTTGACCGGTTCTCCCTCGCAAACGCAAACGCAGTCGTTTTCGCGACGTCTGGTGCAGGAAAGTCCTACGCGATCAAGCTAGAAATCCTGCGCTCCATGATGATGGGCGTAGAGGTCATCGTCATTGACCCAGAAATGGAGTATCGCACCCTCTCAGACGCGGTCGGAGGCACATTCGTCAACGTCTCTCTCGGGTCAGAGAGCAAGATCAACCCCTTCGACCTCCCACGACCAATGGGGGAAGACACCTCAACAGAAGACATCCTCCGAAGCGCGATCATTACACTAAAGGGTCTTCTCCGTATCATGATCGGCCAACCAGTCGGAGAGGGGGGTAAAAACGGCTTCACGCCAAAAGAAGATTCCACTCTAGACCGAGCCATTATCGAAGCTTACGCCAAAAAAGACATCACTCCAGACCTCTCAGCAAAAGACTTAGCATCAGCAGAATACCCGGTCATGCAAGACCTGCAAGAGGTTTTAGAAGGTATGGAAGAAACAGGGGATCTCGTCTCAAGACTCCAAAAATTCACCGAAGGAACATTCGCAGGATTCCTCAACTACCCAACCACAGTCAAAATGGACAACCAGCTCGTTGTCTACTCCGTACGAGATCTAGAAGATGAGCTCCGCCCAATGGCTATTTACTCTATCGTCAACTACATCTGGAACGTCGTCCGCTCAGAGCGCAAAAAACGCCTCCTAGCAATCGACGAGGCTTGGTGGCTCATGCAGCACGAAGACGCATCCAAATTCATCTTCGGCCTCGTAAAACGTGCCCGCAAATATTACCTAGGCGTCACAACGATCACACAGGACGTAAACGACTTCCTGCGCAACCAATACGGTCACGCAATCGTGACAAACTCCGCCATGCAGCTCCTCATGAAGCAGTCCACCGCAGGCGTAGACGCGATCGCAAAAACATTCAACCTCACGCAGTCAGAGCGCTACCTCCTCATCGATGCATCTGTGGGGGAAGGGATCTTCTTCGCCGGAAAGCGTCACGCGGCCGTTAAAGTCATCGCCAGCTACGCAGAAGATCAACTCATCACCACAAATCCAGAACAGCTCTTAGAAATCGAGCGAGCAAGAAAAGAATTCGAAGAATCTCTCGCAGAAAAGGAGGCGCAGGAAGCACAGCAACCATCAGAACCAGCGCAACCGGAAATCCCAGAACCAATCCCCGACACAGCTCCACCGGAAAACGGACAACCTCCCGCCGCCAGCGAGGCCCCGACCTCACAAACGCCGAGCTAATCTTCAGCATTAACCGCGCCCTGCGCGTCGCGTATGGAATCCAGACACAAAAAAGAAATGCTCATCGCGATCGCGATTCTCATCGCGCTCGTCATTATCATTTGGCTTCTCCTCCGCCCAGAGCCACAAATCATCGAAGAGCCGGTTCCATCTCAGCCTGTAGAAACAGAAATCACCGGCGAGCCAGCAGAAATCCCAGAAATCACGAAAGAACCTGTCGATATCGCTGCCCAAACCATCGCCAGAACCTTCGCAGAGCGCTTTGGAAGCTACTCAAGCCAAGGAGACTTCGCAAACGTCACAGACGTCATGTCCATCGCAACAGAGGCACTCAAAGACCGCCTAGAGTCCATCGCAGCCTCAGCGCAGGCATCCGCATCCGACGAATACCAGGGGATGTCCACCCGCGTCCTATCCATGGAAACCACGTCAGAAACAGAGGAGGTATCCGTCGTAGAAATCCAAACCCAACGCACAGAATCTATCGGATCCCCTGCAAACTCAACAACAACAACACAAAAACTAACACTCTCACTCATCAAATCAGGCAATTCCTGGCTCGTAGACGACTTCACCTGGGAGTAGACCATGAAAGCATTCATCGAAAACCTAAAAAACGCGGTCTTCCCGCGTTTTTGCGTCGCCTGCAAAGCCGAAGGTGCGCTCCTGTGCGCTTCCTGCGAACAATCCTGGATCTTACAAAATTCCTTCATTCAATCAGACTCCGGCGCCGTCGCCTCGTTTTCTTACGCAGACCCAATTGCAAGAGACCTCATCAAAGCCTGGAAATACCATTTCGATGAATCAGCTTGGCACATCCTCCAAAAAAAGCTCATCCCAAACCTGAGTTGGCTAGAGCATTACATAGAGGTCCACAGGGTCAGCGCGCTCATCCCAATTCCACTACATTTCGCCAGAAAGGCAGAAAGAGGCTTCGATCAAGCACAAGAACTCGCTTCATTCTTATCAGAACACACAAAGATTCCCGTCAGACACGCGCTTTCAAGAAAAAGAAGTACACAGAGACAAACGGAGCAAACAGAGAAGGGAAGGGTTGAGGCAATGAGAAGCTCACCATTCAAATACATAAAAGAGCTCGCAGAAGAGTCGGGAATACTCCTCATAGACGACGTCTTCACAACCGGCGCAACCACAAGGGCTGCCATGCAAACCTTGGCAACAAACGGCCAAGAAAACATCAAAATATACACCCTAGCGCAAGGAAAAGATTGACAACAAGTCATCAAGACGGCATCATCACCGAACGTTCCTTAATGGAGGGAAAGTGCGAAGATCAGGACGCCCAATCGTCATCCTAAGTGCCTCATTCTATGGATATCACGGATTCACCGAATGTGGTCGCGAATTTCGTCTCGAAACGCCGTCAGGGGAGAGTATCACGCTTGATCCAGAGCCGGTCAGTAGTCAGCTTCGAGCTGCGATCACAGGGATCAGAAGCGAGCGAGTCAGAACGGTCACAGTATCGCCAGAAATCGCCGTTCGAATGTTCCTCGAGGGCATTCTCACCGCCAAACACATCGCACGCGCAGAGGTCACAACGGCCATGATCCGCATTCGCCGATTTCCGGTGCCTGGATCAACAGATGGTACGATCACGTTCCAGATCAATCACCAACCTTGCGAGATCACGTTCCGCGGGGATGCGGGGGACCGAATCTTCCCAGGGGGCACCGGTCCGAAACAGTAACGCAGTCAAGTACTGCGTTGTTTTATTCCAAACAAAAAAGACTCCGCAAAAGCGAAGTCCTTTTCCTGGCGGAGAGGGAGGGATTCGAACCCTCGAGGCCCGTGAAGACCTAACACCTTAGCAGGGTGCCCCGTTCGACCGCTCCGGCACCTCTCCATTCATTAAACGTAGCACAGTTATATCCTAAACCGCTCCTGATTTCAAGTCCTAACTCTGGTATACTGCAGGCATGGCAAAAGAAACCAAGGAACCGGAGATGGAAGAGATCGATGTCGGCGAAGCGCTACTCGCCTGGGAGACCTGGGATCGTCCACCTCACGACCATTCACGCAGGTGGTATATCACCGCCGGAATCATTGGCGGTCTATTCTTAGTATACGCAATCGCCTCGGCGAACTTCCTTTTTGCAACCATTGTCCTCATGATGGGGCTCCTCATCATTCTTGACCACTCAAAAAAGCCAGAGCGTATCAACATTATTGTCACAGATGCCGGCATCGTCTACGACGACCACTGGTTCCCGTACGAAGAAATGAAAGACTTCTCCATTGTTTACCAGCCAGGAGTGGCCAAAATTCTGTACATCGACTTTCTCCGCATGTGGAAGCCGCTTCTCCATATTCCCGTCGAAGACATGGACCCAAATATCCTCCGCGAAACCTTGCTAAACTTCGTTTTCGAGAACCTCGACAGAGAGGAAGAAACCTTGACAGATCACATGCGAAGACTGTATAAATTCTGAACCGTGCGCTCGTAGCTCAGTTGGATAGAGCGTTGGCTTGCGGAGCCAGAGGTCGCAGGTTCGAGCCCTGCCGAGCGCGCCACGGCTGGCTTGGTAAAATACTCTGTAATCGTTTTTCTGCTGCGCTGCTCGACGACGTATTGTCTATACGCCTTACTGCGCTGCTCTCAGAAAACCGATTACAGAGCATTTTTCCGGCGCCATCCGAGCTAAGGGGGTATTGAAAATCAAACACGGAGAGGTGGCTGAGCGGTCGAAGGCAACGGTCTTGAAAACCGTCGTACCTTAACGGGTACCGAGGGTTCGAATCCCTCCCTCTCCGCCAAAAAGACTCCACTCGTGGAGTCTTTTTGCATGGAAAGGGGATTCGAACAAAGGCACGAAAAATGCTAAAATAAAACCAATTTTTAACCACGTACCATGAACACCTTAAAAACCTCCCTCACATCCCTCGCGCTCTTCCTGGCAAGCTCCAAGTTCGCTCTCGCCGCAACCTGCAGAGTAAACGGCGAAGAAGTCCCATGCCCAGATGTCCCCGGCTGGCTCGTCATCATCCCGATCCTCGGAGTCCTTATCGGGCTCGCGCTCGTAGCCTTCTGGCTCTGGATGCTCATAGACGCCATCCAAAACCAAGAAAAAGAAAAGGGAATGTGGATCGCGCTCATCATCTTCCTCTCCGGACCCGCTGCGCTTGTCTACTACTTCACGCAAAAGCGAAAGAGAGGGGTGAAAAAATAAATAGAACCAAAATCCATTCACAAATCCCCCGCCTGAAAGGGCGGGGGATTTTAAGACATTTTATGCAAATTACATCTCCGGTATTCAACCAAGGTCAAACAATCCCAAGAAAATACACCCAATTCGCAGAAGACATCAGCCCGCCGCTAGAAATCACAAACATTCCAGAGGGCACGATATCGCTAGCCCTCATCGTAGACGACCCCGACGTCCCAGAATACGCCCCGGTAGACGTTTGGGATCACTGGACCGTATTCAACATCCCGCCGCACATCACATCCATCCCAGAAAACTGGGAAGTCGAGGGCGTAAAAGGGAAGGGAACGCGCGGGTATCTGGACTACTCCGGCCCAAAGCCGCCCGACCGTGAACATAGATATTTTTTCAAGCTCTACGCACTGAGTAAAATGCTTGATCTCCCTGAGGGAGCATCAAAAAAAGAGGTAGAAGAGGCAATGGAGGGGGCAATCATCAAAAAAGCTGAGCTCATAGGAGTTTACGCGCCAGAATAAAAAGAAAACGGCGCAGCGGTGAAGCTGCGCCGTGAGGCGAGGGCGAGGGCTACTGCCAGATCAGGTGCCCGGCATCGGCCAGGCGAACCAGACGCACGAGCCGTCGTCGACGCGTGTCGATGTCGGTCAGCAGCTCCATGTCGGCATCTTCCGACTGAGCCGCCATCCGGACGAGAACGTTGGCGTTCTCGAGCTGGCGACCCGGGTCGTTGCCGAGCCGGCGAACGCGGGAGAACGCCGCCTTCTGATCACCGGCGAGTCCGGGAAGGAGGGCGGAGCGCACCTCCATCTCGAACTCCTTGGTGAGGTGGGGGAGCTGACGCTGCAGAGTGGTTCGAACGACGCCGGTACGCATCTTCGCGTACCATGCGTTGATGTTTGTGGTTAGTGGTGGCTGGAGGCGAAGCGGTGAAGCTGTCCGGCACGGTCGAGGTGCAGGGCTACGATATTAGCAGGTGCGCCAGCGAGACGAGCACTGTGTGCCGCATTCCGCATGAGTTTGATGCTGTGTTGCGTAACCTGCCGACCGCCGCTAACAGCGACCAGCTGGTTCTGCAGGGCCTCGAACTCGCAGGCGCTGTAGTAGCGTGAGAAGGTAGCGATTGACTCGGTAGCTGCCTTGATGGCGACTTCATCGATCACGCGCCGCTCCGCACGCTGCTGATGCAGTGCGCGCTGCGTGTTCTCAGCGTCTTCGATCACAGGACCGAAGGCGAGGAGAGCTGCGGTGACAGCGCTCAGCATCATCATGATCTCGAAGTAGCGCATGATACGCATGCCAATGGAGGGATTCTTGAGGGACTCCTTCGCTAAAAAGCGAATAGAATGGTGTGAAAGAATAGCTATACAATAGCACAAAAACCAAGTTTTGTCAAGTACTTTTGAACAAAAATAACCAGAAAAACCTAATAAAAACAGCTTTTTAAAGACATTTTGATTGACAAAAAGGCATTTTTCTGCTATCATGCGCGCATCAGTCAAACGACTGTTTCCTTCAAAAACCCTCACGGAGCGTCAAATGACCACCCGTTTCCCCGCAATCATCACCTTCCTCACCCTCACCGCCTGCCGCTTCGCCCCAACCGACGTCGAGACCGATACCGCAGACGAGGCCACGATCTCCGACCTCACCCCTCCTGCCGACGACTTCTGCGCCGAGTTCCCGGACCTCTGCTCCGAGGACACGGACGGCGACACGATGGAGGAGATCATCGAGACCGGAGACGTCATCCCCGTCGACGTCATCCCGGTCGAAGCCTACATGACCCCGCAGTCCGTCCTGGACACCATCTCCTACGGAGCTGGTGACGAAGCGCGACTCACCGCCGACGCCATCACGACCGAGGAGGATGGATTCTCCGCAAGTGGCATCGTCTACTAGGTCGAGTCCGACAGCGACTTCAACGCGGACGAGTACCTCCACTGGTGCGAGCTCTACGAGATCCAGGGCGGGGGAGACTCCTCCGTCGACATCGTTCCGGTCGACATCGCGGCAGACATCCAGGCCGACCTCGTCTTCTTCGACCACGAGGTCGCCAGCGCGACATCCTTCGTTCTCTCCTGTGCGTTCTACGGAACCGAGGAGAGGGTGGGCATCCAGGCCTCGCTGTACGCCCTGGAGGATCCCGCATTCGAGAGCGACGCCGACCCGAGCATCGCCTACAATGGGATCAACAGCTCCGACGTCACGCGAATCGTCCACCTGGAACAGTAGATCAGATCGAGGGAGTCTCCTACTCCGCCTTCGGTCAGGCCCCGCGCCTGCCAAGCGCGGGGTCTTTCTTTTTCCCAAACAAAAAAGCGCCAGCATCAGCCAGCGCACGCTACACAATAATCTCCCGCGCATCCACGGTCGCGAACACGTGAATGTATCCTCGCCGAACCACCACCGGAAGCCGCATCACTCGAAGCGACGTCCCAAATGTCACATCCGGAATCAGGACACGTCCAGCACGTCGTTGCGTATCAGCTGCGGCAAGCGAAGTCTCGGGGATCGCTCCCTCAAGAATCAGCCGAGCAGCCGTAGCGGGCGAGACGTGAACCGCACAGACATCATCTCCACGACCACGAGAGATGTCCTCCTCAATAGAAGCCTGAATCTGCTCGTGAACCGGAGTAGGGGAGGAGGTAGAGGTGTGCCCAGAGCGATGCGAAAGGACCCAGTGCCCATCCTCAATCCAGGCAGAGAACCCAAAGATCCTCACAAAGCCACGACGGGCAGTAAACACATTCGGATCAGGGAACGGGGAGCGGGGTGCAGGCAAGATTTTCTCCAGAAAAAGATCGATCAGGAGCGAACAATATCAGAACTACACAGATTGTCAATCCAAAATAAACAGGCTCGTATAATCGAAATGGAACAGAGGTTACAATGTTAGTGCAGCTAACAAATAACCAACTGTTCCGTATGTCCATTCTAAACGAGGTTCCAAATGAAAGAAAGATCAAGGCTTTTGTCAGAAAAGTAGTGTTTGGACAGCGCATCCGCTGTCCTCGCTGCAATTCATCTAATATTCGCAGAAGTGAGTGCAGATTCCGGTGTCCGAGTTGCAGGAAGCCGTTTAGTCTCACGTCGGTCTCATGGCTTAGTGGAATGAAGCTCTCATGAACACAGTTTTGGATCCTTCTCTACTGCTGGCAGAAGCAGCGGGCTCTGCCCGCTGCTTGCGAACTCGCAAGAGTGAGTGTGCCGACAGCCAGAAGATAGTACCGAAGGTTCCAGTACCATCTTCCGTACGAACACCTCCAGATTCTTTCTGGGGATGTAGAAGTAGACGAAGCTTTTGTCGGAAGAAGGAGAAGCGGTAACCAGCGCATTGTCATTGGTGCGTATGAACGCGGGACAAAGAGAGTCGCCCTCTTTGTCACAGATAACAGAGAGCAAGATACGACAGATAGATTTCTTCTTAAGCATGTGAAGACCGGTTCCACCGTCTACACAGACGGATGGAGCGGTTACAACCGCATCCATGAGTTCTTTAACTACAAGCATGAAGTCTGTATCCACTCTAAATTTGAGTTTGGCCCTACAAACCACATTGAAGCTATTTGGTCTGTCCTTAAACGTTTCATACGTCGCACGTACCAGCAGGTGAGAGCCTACTGGCTCCCGCACCTCGTGAGAGAGCTTGAGGCAAGACAAAACATGCCGAGACTCTTTGAGTCTCGGCATTATTACCTCGCAAACGCGCTAACTTGTTCCAAGTCCTTTACTTGAGCCATAAACAACCCCAGGAGGGGGTCAGAGGTTCAGGACAGCGCGGGTCCAGAAGTATTCGGCATGAGCCATGTCAAACTGGAGCGCCATGACGATCGTAAGGCTCCCAAGCGGAATCACGAGGTGGGGCCCTGTCGCAATCCCCGCAGCTTCACGTGTAAAGAGATTTTCGTTCTCCAGCCCAATAGCGACAAGCCAGATCGACAGATCGTACTGATGGTAGAAGTAGAGTCCGCCACCGCCTTCGCCGCTCGGATCCATGATCAGCTGAACATTGCTCCAGTGCGAAAGCCGGCTGTTCTTGGGCGCTGCGCCAAAGCGAACGTCCAGAAGGTGGGCGGTGCCGTCGCCAGCCTTCAAGAGTCCACCATGGAACTCAAGGCTCAAGACATCATTCACAACCCGTAGGCCTGCAAGCGTCACCCATTTGGTCGGATCATTGCCAATGTCGGGAGCGATCACCCAGCCCGAAAGTCCGACAGCGCCACCTTCCACAGGGGCTCGCGTCCCGTGCAGAATAAGGCGAACATGTGGCTCAGGCGAGAAGGTGGTGGCATCCTGCACAGCCTGACTAGTCTCGGCAACCGCGCCGCCGAGAGACAGGAGAAGCATCGTCAAAAAAAAGAACAAAGTGCCTCCAGGGTCACCAATCAGGATTATCAAATAAGCCACACAGAGTCAACCGGGCAAATCATTAAGCTTTTTGAACACGTAAATAAAAAACCGGATGTCAACGTGAACAAAATGTGTATAACTTTTCCACAAATCTGTGAACAACCCCGTGAATAAAGGTGTTTATAGCGTGGATAAAGTGGGGATAAAATCTGCTCCCATCTCGACCAACGTGGAGAGATCTCCTCATTTCGGTCGAGATAGAGCAATACAAGCTTGGTTTTTCGCAAAAACTGAGATAAAATACTAAATCAAATGCCTCTTCTCGACAAAAACATCCAAAGAGCAAAAGGAATCGGCGCCGCCCGCGCCAAAGATTTCGCGCGCCTAGGCATCGTCTCCCTAAGAGATGCCTTATTAGATTTCCCATTCCGTTACGACGATCTCTCAAAAAAGACAGAAATCAGCAGCGTATCAGCAGGGGAGCGCATTACGATCCAAGGCGCGATCGCAACTATCGAAAACCGCCGCGCCAAAAACAACCCGCGAATGACCATCACACAAGCCATGGTCGAAGACGGTACCGGCTCCATCAAAGCCGTCTGGTTCCACCAAGGCTTCCTCACAAAAACCCTAAAACCAGGCGTGATCGTGTCCCTATCAGGAAAGGTAGACGACCGCTACGGCCTTTCGCTCGTAAACCCAATCTACGAAGTCCTCGGCAAGCAGCAGAGCGTCAAGCAAACCGGTAGAATCCTCCCGGTTTACAAACTTACCGGCGCAATCACCCAAAAAATGCGCCGAGCCCTGGCAGAGGAGGCGACAAAAGGCATCGAAGAGGTCGAAGAATGGATGCCGCAAGACATTATCAAGTCCGAGGAATTCATGCCCCTCCACGATGCAATCAAGGAGATGCATTTCCCATCCTCAACAGAAAAGCAGGAACGCGCCCTAGATCGTCTTAAATTCGACGAGTTCTTCCTCCATCAAATCCTCCACCGCCGCGTCCGCCGAGCGCTCCAAAAGCAAAAATCATCAAAAATCCCATTCAACAAACCTGCCGTCACAAAGGCGGTAAAGGCTCTTCCATTCGAACTCACCGATGCCCAAAAAAGATCCAGCTGGTCCATCATCCAAGATCTAGAAAAGGAAACCCCAATGAATAGGTTGCTAGAGGGGGACGTTGGAACAGGGAAGACCGTCGTCGCAGCGCTCGCAGCAGTAAACGCCGCATCTTCAACCTGGCAAACCGCCTTCCTCGCCCCAACAGAAATCCTTGCCGACCAACACGCAAAAGGCTTACAAAAAATCTTCGGCGACATGCTCACGATAGGCCTATTCACACGCACAAAGCGCCGCATCAAAGGCAAGCAGGTCACCAAAAAACAAATGCTTGACGCACTAAAAGATGGAAAAATAGACCTAGCCATCGGAACCCACGCACTCCTCTCAGAAGGCGTCCTCTTCAACCGCCTAGGTCTCATGATCGTCGACGAACAGCACCGCTTCGGCGTCAAACAGCGCCGAGCCCTCAAAGATCGCCAAGGCGACGAAGACGGCATCCCCCATCTCCTCAGCATGACCGCAACCCCAATCCCGAGATCACTAGCTCTCGTCCTCTACGGCGACCTAGACCGATCACTATTAGACGAATACCCTGCAGGCCGCAAGAAAATCGAAACCTTCCTCGTCGAACAGGGGCAAGAACCGCAGGCTCACAAGCGCATCAAAGAAGAAATGGACGCCGGCCGCCAAGTCTTCGTCGTCTGCCCCCTCATCGAAGAATCAGACGCGCTCGGAGTAAAATCTGTCACCGAAACCTACACGATCTTCAAAAAAGGCCCATTCAAAAAATACAAGCTCGGAATTCTCCACGGAAAGCTCAAAACCATGGAAAAAGACGAGATCATGGAAAAATTCTCTTCAGGCGAACTAGACATGGTCATCTCCACCACGGTGGTAGAGGTCGGCGTAGACATCCCAAACGCCACCGTCATGTTCATCGAAGGAGCCGAACGCTTCGGTCTCGCGCAGCTACACCAACTCCGAGGAAGGGTAGGGCGGGGCGACCACCAAAGCTACTGCTACCTCCATCCATCCGGCCGCCTATCAGAACTCGCTCGCAAGCGCCTCATCGCCGTTGTCGGGTGCCAAAATGGCTTCCAGCTCGCAGACAAGGACCTAGAACTCCGCGGCCCAGGAAATATCTTCGGCACAGAGCAGTCCGGCTTCGAAGCCTTCAAACTCGGCACCTACGCCGACAGAGAGCTTCTCTACAAGGCAAAAGACCATGCAGAATGGATTCTCACAGACGACCCAACCCTAAAAAAGTGGCCATCATTATCAGAACGCGTCGAAGAATACATTGAAGAAGTCCATTTCGAATAAAAAAACAACGAGCTCATCACTCGTTGTTTTTTATTGCCCAAGCAGTCCCTTCAAATCCCGCACATGCTTCACCTCCACCGCATCAAACCCCAACCGCTTCGCCTCCTTCACCCGATATGCTATCCGCGTCACACTCCGAACCTCACCACTGAGCCCAAGCTCCCCAATCAAAACCCCCTTCATCGGCAGCGCCTTATCCTTCACAGAACTCAAAATCGCCGCACAAACCGCCAAATCCGCCGCCGTCTCCTTAATCTTCACCCCGCCAACCACATTTACATACACATCCAGTCCATGCGTCTTCAGCCCCGCGCGTTTATTCAAGATCGCCAAAAGCATCTGCAGCCTCCCACTATCAAACCCCGTCGCACGCCGCAAAGGATTCGGATACTGACTCTGCTCACAAAGCGCCTGAATCTCCACCAAAATGGGCCGAGACCCCTCCATCAAACACGTCACCGCACTCCCGGTCACATCCTGCCGCTCCTCCAAAAACCGAGAACTAGGATTCTCCACCGCAACCATCCCGCGCTCCATCATCTCAAAAATCCCAACCTCTTCCGTCCCTCCAAACCGATGCTTACTCGCGCGCAGTAGTCGATAACTAGAATGCCGATCCCCCTCAAGCGTCAAAAGCGTATCAACCAAATGCTCAAGCGTCTTCGGTCCCGCAATAGACCCCTCCTTCGTCACCTGACCAATCAAAACCACCGGCATCCCAGACGTTTTCGCATGCCCAATCAGCTGCGCCGTCGCCGTTCGAACCGCTGTCGGCGTCCCCGGCATACTATCAATTCCTTCAGGAATCATCGTCTGAATCGAATCGATCACAAGAAGAGCAGGGGAGACCTCATCAGCCGCCGCAACAATCGACCCAACATCCGTAGCCCCACTAAACACCACCGCATCAGGCACGATCCCAAGCCGCTGAAACCGCATCAAGACCTGCGCCTGAGACTCCTCGCCACTCACATAAAGGGTCTTCGCCTTATCAGAACCAAACAACGAAGAAAGCTGAGCCGTAAGCGTAGACTTCCCAATCCCTGGCTCACCAGCAAGTAGCGTCACGCTCCCCGCAACAAGCCCGCCTCCCAAGACCCGATCGAGCTCTCCAATCTTCGTAGAAGTCCGCGTCTCCGTCCCAATCACCGCGCTCCCAAGATCCAAAACAGGCGCTGCAGGCGCCCTCCGTTTGGATGTAGATTTCTTCCCAGTCCTAGCCTCCTCCTGAAGCGTCCCCCATTTCCCGCATTCAGAGCAACGCCCCTGCCACTTCAACGACTGAGAATCACAATGTGAACAAGAATACATAGACGATCAATGATCACCCTCCACCGGAGCGGCTTGGCCGGTATCACCTGTCGCTTCAGCAGTATCTAGTCCATTTGCAACGCAGGTAAGGAGATTGCCGCCATATTTCAGTTCAATATGAACATGGGAGCCGGTCGTATGGCCGCTATGTTGCCAAGTTTGACAACTGCAGGTCTCAAGGGAGTTAACCGTTTTACATGCCGTGCCAGATGGTCCATTAAGCATTCTATCGCGATACTTCCAATGCTTTGGAATATCTGCTTGACCGCCGCAAGCAACTCCGCCCAAATGTCCAAGGACTTCGCCCTGAACAACCTTGGTTCCAGATTCACGCATATTACCTTGACTATCAACAAAGTTTTTCGCATGACAGTAAATAATAGAGATACCACTACCCTTGAGATTGATCTGATTACCGCAGCGGTTACTCCCTCCTCCTTCAACATACTCAACCTCTCCATCAAACGAGGCGAGAAGGGGGGTGCCCCAAATGCCTGGGTAGTCCAAGCTTTTCTGATCCTTGTAATTATAATCCGCATCACTAAAGTGGTAATTGCACGACAGTCCCACGCCAGACGCTGGCGCCATAAAGTTATCAATTGGGCAGGACCCCTCCGTCGAGGCCTTGGCGAGGACCTCATCACACTTCGTTTGATCCCCTCCGCCTGAAGCTCCCTCTTCTCCAGAAGTACTTTTATCAAGCATCTTACCAATAGAGTCAAGCTTAAGCGTATCAAAATTCACCGTCGCAGGATCAATGAAGTTCGCAATCGCATAGGCTCCCAAGAGCAGCACGAGCCCAATAACGGCATTCGTCATCCGTTCCTTCGCCTGGGTAACAAGCGAGGCATTTCCACGCGCCATCATGTACTGTACACCGCTAACCATCAGAACAACGACGGCGATAAGTGAGCCGGCACCAATCAGCCATGAGTAAAGGGCATTAACATACTGGCCAATATAATTGACCTCAATACTTGAACCGCTGGCCGTGGAAGGGGAGAGGTCTAATCCGGGAATATGGATACTCAAACTGGGCGCGTCATGATCTTTCTTTTCTTCAGTAGTGCTCGATGCCTCTGAATCTTCTCCATCAGAACTCGCTGCGGAATAACAATCAAAAGACGTTTCATCGGCATCTGGGTCGCATTCGGTTGATTCAACGGAGGTGATACTTCCATCAATCGTGCACTGAAGGCTGCCTTCACACTCATCCCAGCACTCCTGAACACCACTATTTGGAACAGAATAATCATCACAAGAGCAAAGCGGCGAATCATCACACTCAGAAGCAAGTGCCCCAAACGCCACCGCGGGCATCAAAAAGAGCCCAATCGCAATCGTCGCAAAAAGTCTCATGGTCGTTGTTCGTCAATAAACAAGGCAATATCACGATCCGTCATCTCACCAGCGAAGCGCTCGGAGCCAATATAAATCGTCGGAGTGCTAAGAATCTTTAGCGCAAGCCCCTCTCGGTAACTCTCATCAATAAGCTCAAGGGTCTCGTCATTTTCAACACAGTTCGCAAATGCCCGAGCCCTCAACTCAAGCGTATCACCGACCGTATAGTAAAGATCATCACCAAACGCGTTCTGATTATCCAAAAGATACGCTGCGTACTCCCAGAACACATCCTGACGATGCGCACACTGCGCAGCAACAGCGGCCTTCACCGCATCGGGGTGCAGCGAAGCATTTGGAAAATCCTTCCAAACAAGTCGAATGTCGTCATTCGCATCCACAATATCCCGCAAAGACTCTACAGCATCGCGTGTCCCATCACTCTCAAAGTCCCCAAAAAGCACAACAGTCAGAGCAGCATCTTCAGCGCCATAAAACGGGTCATCTCCAATCCGAGGCTCATCAATGGTAAACAAATCAGACGCATCCGGCCGAGTCAAAAGAATCACAAGGGCCAGCGCAGAAAGACCAAAGACAGCAAGAAAACTTTTCGGGTGCTTCATAACTAATCAAGTTCTAAACGATGAAGGCGACCTGCCTCGTCGGTGAAGTAAAGAATAGATTGATCCTCAGGAACAGAGACATTAAACATCTGATAATCACGAGAGGGAACAGCGACAAGTGTTGTCTGTCCAGTCGTCAAATTCAACTTATAAACATCATCCGGCGCATCAGCGAGGCTAACATCAAAACCAGCATTATCCGGAAGCTCTCGCGGAACCGCGCAATACACAATCGTCTCAGTCGCAAACGAACATTTTTCAACATACGTCTGAACCCCATACCGAGTCCGATCACCCCCAGCGTCCGCTCCATTCCCATCAACCGACCAAATCGTCGGCCGACCATCGGCAGAATCATCCGTAATAGAATACAAAATCGTCTCCCCACTAGGTGACCAAATAGGATCAAAATACAGACCTTCAACCACAATGGACCCCGCAGGCTCCCCATCGTTTCCAATCAAATAAATCTGCTCACGCCCAAATCCACTCTGTGTACTTCCAGTCTGTGCATACCCAATCACATCTCCAGTCGGCGACCAGTCAAGTGTAACGTCTCCCGCATTGGTCCCAAGCCCTGCGAGAACCTGCGTATGCGTCCCATCAGTCGATGTAACAACAATAGAATTCAGATCAGGATTGGAAGTGATATTCTTGCTAGCAACAATTTCACTCTCAGGAGAGAAGGTGAAGTCCTCCCAGTGACTCGGAAGCGTTGTCTGCTCGTCTGACGCAAAGTCATACAAAATGTTTGTTCCATCAGGAAACTCGATGGCAGCCATGTCAACATCGGTACTAAACGTCACGTCCTCAACATCTGGAAAGGTTTCGCTGGAAAGTGCAACGAGATTACCGTTCTCATCAATGCGATAAAATCGTCCATCGCTAGGGTCATAAAACGCCATTTCACCAAGGCCGGTTGCAACAGGGGACTCAACAGGGGAGGTGGTCAAAAGAACAGCGTCACTGACGGGCAGTCCATCACTCTCCGCTGCAGGAGCGCTATCAGAAGGGGTAGATACCCGCTCTTGAGCATCTCCAGAGCCTGGAAGCGACGCGGTGCCATCATCAACAACGATCTCATCAACGGGCGTCACAACAGGCGTCTTCGAAAACAGGAGCCAATAAAAAAATCCCCCCAAAAGCATGGCAAAAGCAATGAGGCCAAGGACGGCAAGAGCAATTTTCCATCGAGAAGTAAACATAGCTAAAGGAAGAAGATAATTTCAACAAATGGTGAGAGAAAGGATGTAAGGATTCCGAAGATCGATGCCATCATGCCAGAGTAGACAAGAATCGAGAAGGCAAGAAGGGTCAAGAAAAAAATCAGAACAAGCAGTGCGGCAACAACGGCAAACGTCCAGCCGATCGCATAGAGATAAACCACATAACTAAAGCCATCATTCGGGTCAGGTCTTGGTGGTTCAAAAAACGTCAAAACACCATCTTTACCAAAAAGATCAGGATCATCTTTGGACTTGAGAAATGCCTTTCCAGCCTGATAGACCGTTGCAAGCCCTCCAAGACCAAACCACGTTCCTCCAGCAGCTCCCTCGCATTCCGCGGCGCCGCCAGGGCCTCCAGCTCCCCAAATAATCTTTCGCGTCATGTTCCTCTTCATCTCAGCGACGTTTTTCTCGGTGGCAAGAAGGCGTCGTTTGTTCTCACGATCAGCATTCCGACGTCTTCGAGCGGCACCGCGGCGAGGATCTGTAGCGCGCATTTCATGCTGTTGTGGCGGCGCTGGTCTCGAGGGGGCAGGGAGGTAGTGGACATTGCCGTCTTGACGAATCTCGGGGTGAGGTTGTAGCTGAGAATGTCCAAGTGACTGCGCATGAATCTGAGCTCGTTGAGCGGACATCTTCGCCGCATGCGTAGATTCGCGAAAAGCACGCTCTCCAGAGCTTGCGCGGCTAGTAGGATTCATATCTATCGCGCGAAGCGGCTGCGTGCTCGATTGAAGGCGTTTAATGTGTTTCTTCTGGTTCAGTTCGCGCTTGAAAGCATGCGCATTCGCCATAAGTGCCAATCAAAAAGATTCACACCAAAATTATACCGCAAGTGGAGGTTGATCGCACGGCTCGATGACAATATCTCCTTCAGGTGATCGCTTCGCTGTCAGAAGCGGGGAGAGGCCACGCGAAATAATCAAGTCAGTCAATTGAGATTCAACATGGTCTTCAATGGCGCGGCGCACGCCATGCCCACCATGCTTTGGGTCAATTTGCGAGCTAATATATTCCACAGCGGCATCAGAAAACGCGAGTTCGCTATCCCTATCACGCAACCGACCTGCAACAATCTCAAGCTCTTTGCGCACAATTGCACGGATCACTTCATCAGCAGGTGGATTAAACACGCAAACAGAATCGACACGATTCAAAAGTGGTCGAGAAAGCGCGTCTTCGAGAGCTTTCCTTACGCCGGCATCAGACCCGCGCTCCGCATCACCGTCAGAAAACCCGATCCCGCCTCCACGAATCGCATCAGCACCAACATTGGTCGTCATCACAATAATCGCCTGCCGAAAAGAGATCGCGCGCCCAGTCGCATCAACGAGCTCTCCCTGATCGAGGATCTGAAACAAGAGCGATCGCACGTCAGGATGTGCCTTCTCGAACTCATCAAACAAAATAACGCTATGCGGCTGCGCTTTCACAACATCCGTAAGCCGACTCTTTTCACGGTAGCCAACATATCCAGCAGGCGCACCAATCAACTTGGAGACAGAAAATCCTTCAGAGTATTCAGACATGTTCAGGCGCAAATATCCGCCATTCACGGGGAAGATGGTGTCAGAAATCACTTTCGCAAAACTCGTCTTTCCAGTGCCAGTAGGTCCACAGAATAAAAACGAGGCAAGTGGCCGGTGCTTCCGACGCATCCCAACTTGGCTCCGTAAAATCTGAGAAGCAACGGTCTTCACTGCTCGATCCTGACCAAAGAGATGAGCTTTAAATGCGCTCTGAAGCCCCTCGCTCGTAAACAGAGATTGTTCTTGAACATGTTCGGCAGGAATCCCAAGCATCTCAGAAACGACATGATAAACAGCAGGAGCATCAACCGTCGTAGGCTTCTCATCCTCTTGCATGTCATAAAGCTGCTGCAACGCATCCAAAATCTCTTTCTCGCATTCCTTAATCTCCTTCGCGTCATCATATTGTCGCAAATGCACAGCCTTTTCTTTCGTTTTTCGCGCCTTTTCAAGCAGTCGCTTGCACCGTTGAATTTCCTTCATTCGCCGACTAGGTCGCTTTTTCGTGTTCGTAATAGCGCCAGCTTCATCCAAAACATCGATTGCCTTATCAGGAAAGTGACGATCATAAAAGTATGCCTCAGAAAGTCGAAGAGCTGCATCGATTGCCTCCGGCGTGTAGTTCACCAAATGAAAATCTTCATAGTAAGACTGTATCCCAAGCAAAATCTTACGCGTCTCAGAAGGAGAGGGCTCTGGCACA
Source organism: uncultured Gammaproteobacteria bacterium (assembly GCA_964613815.1). GTDB lineage: Bacteria > Patescibacteriota > Patescibacteriia > UBA9934 > UBA9934 > CAZTKG01. The sequence continues at coordinate 167,934 of CAZTKG010000003.1, read as the reverse complement.
ACGACACGTCCAAATCTCCGCTCCAACGCGCCGTCGGATTCAATACTTTTCTTGTACTCCATCTGCGTTGTCGCGCCAATACATCGAATTTCCCCACGCGCCAGCGCAGGTTTCAAAATGTTTGCTGCATCAAGCGTGCCAGAGGAGGACCCGGTTCCAGCAATGGTATGCACCTCATCAATAAACAAAATCACCTGAGGCCGCTCAGCAACCTCTTCTATAAGTTGACGTAGCCGAGACTCAAACTCCCCGCGGTACATCGTCCCGGCAATAAGGCTCGCAAGATCTAGTCGATAAATACGCTTCTCCATCAAGACTGGCGGAACATCCCCACTCACAATCATTCGGGCTAACCCTTCAACAATCGCCGTTTTCCCAACACCTGGCTCACCAACAAGGATAGGGTTATTTTTCGTCCTGCGAGACAAGATGTGCATCACACGCCGGATCTCACGATCACGCCCAATCACAGGATTAAACGTATCAACCATGTCCGGATGCGTAAGTTCGTCAGCAAAATAATCAAGCGCAGGCGTCTCACGATCATCGGTCTCAACCTCTTCATCGCGTCGCTCATCACGAACCTCTTCCTCAAAAAGCGCAAGCTCTGGTGTCTGGGTCATCTTCATGAGCGCGTGGGGGTTTCGAGAGATGTTCATGGACGCAAGAAACGCCGTCTTGAGATGTTCCTGGATTTGCCCAACATCAACCTCGTTTTCTTCAAAAAAACCAATTTTGCAAGGCCCCTTCGGATGCGTCATCGCAGAAAGGAGGTGCTCGGTCCCAACAAATCGATGTTCGTAAACGTTCGCAGTTAAAACCGCGGCCTCCACGAGCGCGCTCGCAGCCTGAGTCATGACAGGGAGAGCACGTTTTTCCGTGGTGACATCAGGATTCACGGATGTAGAACCGAGAAGTTCACCAAGTGTATCAACGGGAAACGTGACGCGTCCCAAGATTTCCGCCGCAACACATCCGTCCTGCGTCGCAAGTCCCCACAAAAGATGTTCTGGCTCAATCTTTTTCCCGTCAGAGCTCATGACAAGCGTAAAAGACCGCGTCAACGCCGCCTTTAAATGTTCAGAGAATTTAGAAATAATGTCATGCTGCATAGCTACATCGCTCGAAGTTTAGCAATCCGCTCAGAAATAGGCGGATGCGTACGAAATAATCGCTCAAAAAATCCCACCTTTTGACCACGCTTCTCGCCAAACGGATTACTGATAAAGAGATGCGCTGTCGCATGGTTCGCCTTCTTCAGCTTGCCGCTGTATTGGCCAAGCTTCTCAAGTGCACTTGCAAGTCCTTCAGGATAACGTGTCAAAAGCGCTCCAGAAGAGTCAGCGAGATATTCTCGCGTTCTCGAAATGGCTAATTTAATCACCTGCGCGATCAGTGGAGAGATAATAGCAAGCACGATCCCAACCACGATCAAAACCGCAGCAGCCTGTCCGCCGCCACGTCGATCCCCATTCCTAAACAGTCCAATTCTCAAGAAAATGTCTGCAATCAGCACGATCAATCCCACGAGTACGACCGTCACCGTCATAACGCGGATGTCGTAATTCTTGATATGACTAAGTTCATGCGCTGTAACCCCTTCAAGTTCCTGTCGATTCATCAACTTCAAAATCCCGGTCGTAAACGCGACGCTCGCATGCTTCGGATCCCTCCCAGTCGCAAACGCATTCGGCGCCTCATCATTAATCACATATACCTTCGGCATCGGAATCCCGGCAGTAATCGAAAGATTTTCGACCATATTCCAAAGCTCCGGCGAATCCTGCTTCCGAATCTGCTTCGCGCCAGAACTCATGAGCGCCACCCTGTCACTCGCATAAAAACTAATCAGCGAGTACACAATCGAAAACACCGCTCCAACAACCATCGTCGCAATCGGATCAGTGCCAACGTACAGGCTAAAAACATAAAAAAGCAAAACAATGACCGCTGACATCCCAAACATCAGCAGCCACGTCTTTCTTTTATTAGAATCAATCTGTTTATACATTGAGACTAAAACTTAACCGTTGGAGCTTTTTCGACTTCGTCTGGCGCATCAAAGAAGTCATACTTCTTAAATCCGAGCATTCCAGCCACAACATTGTTCGGGAAGACCTGAATCTTCGTATTGAAGTCACGAACATTTCCATTGTAAAACCGTCGAGCCGCCTGAATCTTATCCTCAGCATCCACAAGCTCCTTCTGAAGGTGAATAAAATTATCACTCGCCTTCAACTCAGGATACGCCTCACTCACCGCAAAAAGGCTCTTCAACGTCTCAGAAAGCATATTCTCCGCAGCAGCATGCTCGCCAGGAGTCTTTGCCCCCATGGCACTCGCTCGGGCCTCTGTAACTTTCGTAAACACACTATCCTCATGCTTCGCATATCCCTTCACTGAACTCACAAGATTCGGAATAAGGTCGTATCGACGCTTCATCTGAACCTCGATGTCGCTCCAGGCTTCATCCACGCGGTTTCGAAGCTTAATCACTCCGTTGTAGACCGCGATAAGCCACAGGGCAATCAAAGCAAGGGCTACCAAGACAATAATCAAAATTGGCATAAAAGTTTGCTGCATTAAGTGCTTAAAGATACACTAATGATCACTAAAATATTACGCTGTTTTTACCTACTACGTCAACCATTTTATGCAAATAAACAGAGGAATTTTCCGAGCGTACGACATTAGAGGGCTCGTGGGCTCAGATTTATCAGAAGATCTATTTTTCCACCTCGGAAAAGCCTACGCCACATTCAGATCAAAAGAACTGGACGGCAAGCAGCTATCAATCGCCATAGGCCGAGACATGCGAGAGACATCAGTCGCATACCAAGAAGCTTTCATTAAAGGTGCGACATCGCTAGGTTCAAAGGTCTACAACATCGGCCTCGTATCTACGCCGGCCTTCTATTTCTCCATCGACCATCTAAACGCCGATGGCGGCGCTATCATCTCCGCCTCCCACAATCCAGCGGAATACAACGGCTGCAAAATGGTCAGAAACCGCGCAATCCCAATCAGCGGAGACGACGGTATTAAAGATCTGGCAGATCTCATCGAATCCGAAGCCTACAAAGCATCAGAATCAGCAGGATCAATAAAAGAAATCACCGGTATCGAGGCGCTCGCCGCAAAAGCCCAAATAGATTTCGCTGGAAATCCCAAGATCAAGTCTTTCAACATCATCGCCGACACCGCAAACGGCATGGGCGCCCCCTACATCGATGAATGCTTCAACCTCATCCCCGGCGAACTAAACAGAATGTACTGGGACCTAGACGGCACCTTCCCAAACCACGAAGCTGACCCATTTAAGCCAGAAAACACCGAAGACCTCCGCGCCGCCATTAAGTCCTCAAACGCCGACATCGGCATCGCCACAGACGGCGACGGCGACCGCATTTTCCTATTCGACGAAAACGGAGACGCGATCGAGCCAGAAATCCTCCGAGGACTTATCGGCCAAATCATCCTCCGAACCCACCCAGGCGCCCCAATCGGCTACGACATCCGCCCAGGAAAAATAACGGAAGACATGATCAAAGAGTCCGGCGGCATCCCATTTGCAACAAGGGTAGGGCACTCCTTCATCAAACAAGCCATGATCAAGCGAGATTCAATCTTCGCAGGAGAATCATCCGGCCACATGTACTACACGCTCCCACAGGGCTCATTCGAAGCCCCGGTCACCGTCATCGCCCAAATCCTCGCCGAGATGACCGAGACAGGGAAGTCCTTGTCACAAATCGTCGCCCCATTCCGAGGCCGCTACGCCCATTCCGGAGAGCAAAACTTCAAAGTCACATCTCCACCAGATGTCATTTCAGCCCTAAAAGAAAAGTACAGCGACGGCGAAATCATCGAACTAGACGGTCTCTCCGTCAACTACCAAGACTTTTGGTTCAACGTCCGAGCCTCCAACACGCAGCCACTTCTACGCCTGAATTTAGAGGCGGTCTCATCAGAAATGATGGAAGAAAAAACCAAAGAAATCACTGACTTCATCAAATCAAAGGCTTAATATGACCCTAAAAGACCTCGAACACAAACACATCATCATCTACGGCTACGGCGCAGAAGGCCGAGCAGCATTCGAGGTCCTAAGCGCCCAGGACTTCATCGAAAACATCGACATCATCGACGACGCCGACATCCCCGAGGTAACGCTGACATCAGCAGAAGCCATCAAAAAAGCAGGTCCTGACACAGTCGTCCTCCGCTCCCCAGGCATCCCCCTCAACAACCCAACCCTCACAAAACTAAAAGAAAAAGGCGCTCACATCACCTCCGGTACGAACCTCTTCCTCGCCGAACAAAAAGGGAAGGGCGCCATCATCGGCATCACCGGCTCCAAAGGAAAGTCCACCACAGCCTCACTCCTCCACCACGTCCTAGGAAGACTCGGTAAGGACTCCCGCCTCATCGGAAACATCGGCGACCCAGCGATCTCCCACATCCACGCCCCCAAAGGAACAATTTTTGTATTCGAACTTTCAAGCTACCAGCTAGAAGACATCACCACGGCCCCAGACATCGCCACCATCATCAACATCTTCCCAGATGCCCACCTCAAACATCACAATGGCTACGACGGCTACCTCGCCGCAAAGTCCCGCATCACCCTCACCCAAACCGAGGACGATCTCTTCATTTATAATCCAGATTTCAGCGACCTCAAATCTCTTTCAAAACACACCAAAGCCACCGCTCTCCGATTCCCAGACCAAACAGAAGAAATCAAAAACCACCTAAACCTCCCAGGCACGCACTTCGCCAGAAACGCCTGCGCAATCATCAAAATGGCAGGAAGACTCAAGCTAGATCGGTCCGCAATGATACGCGAAATGGAGTCCTTCAAAGGCCTCCCGCACCGTCTCCAAAACATCGGAACCTACAAAGGCATCACCTTTATAAACGACTCCATATCAACCCTCCCAGGAGCTGGAATCGCCGGCATCAAAGCAATCGGCAACGACCTCGGCGGCGTCATTCTAGGCGGCCAAGACGAAGGATATGACTACAAAGATCTCGCAAATCTAGCCGCCTCAATAGCAGATTCCGCCATCATCTACACCCTCCCAGGCGGCAAAAAAATCGACGATCTCATCAAAAAAGCAGGAGGCCGAACAACTCCTGTGCCCACCGTAGAAGACGCGATTAAAGACGCCTATAAAAATCTTGCTCAAGGCACATCGCTGCTCCTATCACCAGCAGCGCCAAGCTTTGACCAATTCGAAAACTACAAAAACCGAGGAGACCTCTTCGGAAAATGGGCACGAGAACACGCAAAATAAAGACCGTTTTCTCTCCCATCCTGAGGAGGGAGAGCGCCAGCCGACCAACGGAAGGATCCCATGCCGCGCGGCACAACTGCATAACGAGATCCTTCCGTCGAGGGTATTTATCCCTCGACTCAGGATGGGAAATAGGACAATACACCCTCGACAATCCCAAAAAAAGTGCTAAAATACGAGCATTATGATTGCAACGATCATCCTATTTTTTGTCGTCCTCTCCGCTCTCGTTCTCGTTCATGAATGGGGTCACTACATCACCGCCAAAAAAGCGGGCATGAAGGTGGAAGAATTCGGCATCGGATTCCCGCCAAAAATCTATTCCTGGAAAGGAAAAGACGGCATGGAATGGTCCATAAACCTCATCCCAATCGGAGGCTTTGTTCGTATCAAAGGTGAAACAGGCGAAAAATCAAACGACCCAGACGCCTTCGTCTCAAAATCAATCCTTTCCCGAACCATCGTCCTCGCCGCCGGCGTCTTCATGAACCTCGTCCTCGCCGCCGTCCTCTACTCAGTCGCCTTCATGATCGGCATGCCATCGGTCACAGAAGGATGGACCGACACCTCTGCAACGATCACCGACGAAAAAATCTCCATCACACAGGTCCTAGAGTCATCACCGGCAGCAATCGCAGGCCTAGAAGCAGGAGACGAAGTCATCGCGATCAATACACAGGAGGTCATCTCATCAGAACAGGCCTGGAATCTCCTAGAAGCAGCCCCAGCAGACACGCTCACAACCTTCGACCTCATCAGAAACAACGAACCGATCACGCTCGAAGCAACCCCCGCCTACATTGAACAAATCGACCGCCCAGGCTTCGGTCTCGCCATCCTCCAAACAGGAACCGTGCAGTATCCGTGGTACAAGGCTCCAGTCGAGGGAGTGATTCTCACAGGCGAATACACGGTAGCTATCACGGTAGCCTTATACGATCTCGCAAAAAACCTCATCACCGGCGCCGGCGTCAGTCAAGATCTCGCCGGCCCAGTCGGCATCGCCGTCATGACAGGAGAAGTTGCCGCCATGGGATTTGTCTATCTATTACAGTTCGCTGCCATTCTCAGCATAAACCTCGCCATCATCAACATTCTCCCATTCCCAGCCCTCGATGGAGGAAGGATGCTTTTCGTGTTTATTGAGGCTGTCCGTCGCAAGCCGGTCAGCCAGAAACTTGAGGCCGTTGTACACAATTCAGGATTCCTCATTCTCATCCTCCTCATAATTCTCGTCACATACCGCGACATCATCAAGTTAATATGAGCCAAAACCTACTAGAAGACTTCCACGCGGCAATCATCAAAGCAGAATCAGCAGAAGACATCGAAAACATCCGAATCGAATTCATCGGCAGAAAGGGTCGACTCGCCGCCGCCATGAAGGAGCTATCAAGCTTAGACTCAGAAGCGCGAGCCGCGCAAGGAAAGGCGCTTAACGCCCTAAAGGCCCAGATCCAGCAAGAATTCGAAGAGGCTGAGCACCGCATCAAGCACACGGAAAAAGACGCCAAAATAGAATCAGAACGCGTAGACATGACCATTCCTGGAGCACGATCAGACCAGGGAAGTATCCACCTCGTCTCACAGGCCATCGAAGAAGTAGCAGATATCTTCAAGCGCCTAGGCTTCGTCCGCGCCCGTCACCCAGAGATTGATTGGGACTGGTACGCCTTCGAATCCCTAAACATGCCAAAAGACCACCCAGCGCGAGACGAATGGGAGACATTCTTCATGGCAGGCCCTACAGATCAATCAAAAACCTGGAAGGGCAAAAAGGGAAAGGTTGTCCTCACTCCGCACACCTCAAACGGCCAGGTCCGCGAAATGGAACAACGCGACCTCCCAATCCGCATGATCAACATCAACAAGACGTACCGCCGCCAATCAGATGCAACACATTGCCCAATGTTCCACCAGTTCGAGGGCCTCATGATCGACAAGAACATATCCGTCAGTCACCTCAAAGGCGTCATCGACTTTTTCGTCAAAAACTACTTCGGCCACGACCGAGAAATCCGCCTCCGCCCATTTCACTTCCGTTTCGTGGAACCAGCATTCGAAATCGACATCACGTGCCCAATCTGCAAAGGGGTAGGGGAGAAGGATGGAAAACGTTGCCGTGTTTGCAAAGAAGGGTGGCACGAACTCGGTGGAGCAGGAATGGTCCACCCACGAACACTCGAAGCTGGCGGCATCGACCCAGACGAATACACAGGATTCGCCTTCGGTTGGGGAGTGGAGCGCACAAACATGATGCGAGCAGGTCTCAATATCGACGACATCAGAATTCTCTACAAGAACGACTTTAGATTCTTGAAGCAGTTTTAGGCTAGATCAGAAGTAAAGTCATCACATATGAACATTCTCGCAGAACTAAACTGGATCAAAGAATACGTCTCCACAACGCTCTCACCAAAAGAGATCGAAAGAGCGCTATCACTGCACGCATTCTCCGTAGAAAAAATCATCGACTGGGAAGAGAAGCTCTCAGGCGTCGTCGTCGGCGAAATCCTCTCCATCGAAAGTCACCCAGAAGCCGACAAGCTGTCCATCGCCAAAGTAAACATCGGCGATCAAACAAAGCAAATCCTCTTCGGCCAAACGCTAGAGGTTAACGTCGGCCAAAAAGTCCCCGTCGCTGTAGCTCCATGTAAACTCCCAGGCGGCATCACAATCAAATCAAAAGAACTCCGCGGCCAACTTTCAGAAGGTATGCTTTGCCTTGACCAAGAACTCGGCCTCCTCCAAAAGGGCGTAACCATGCGAGTATTTGAACCTCACGTCCAAAACGGAACCCCAATTGCCAAAGCTCTAGCTTTAGGAACCGTCTTCGACATCGAGATCACCACAAACCGCCCAGACGGCATGTCCATCATCGGCCTCGCACGAGAACTCTCCGCAATCACAAAATCCCCATTCTCAGAGCCTACTCCTCCTCCCATCTCGACCGAAGTGGAGAGATCTCTGCCGCTATCCGCAGCCGTAGAAGAACCATCCCTCTGCCCCCGATACCAAGCGGTGGCGATCAAAAACATCAAAGTAGCCCCATCCCCAGCCTGGCTCCAAGCAAGGCTCCTCCAGTCCGGCCACCGCCCAATCAACAACATTGTCGACATCACAAACTTCATCCTCCACGAGTACGGCCAGCCGCTACACGCCTTTGATTACGACAAAATCACCGGCCCAATCAACATCAGAAAAGCGCAAAAAGGCGAGAAGTTCCTCGCCCTCGACGAAGAGGAGTACGAACTCTCACCAAAAAACCTCGTCATCGCAGACGACAGCGGCCCAATCGCCGTCGCAGGCGTCATGGGGGGTCAAAAATCCGGAACCTGGAACGAGACAGTAAACATCGTCATCGAATCCGCAAACTTCGACCCAGTCTTCGTCCGCCGCTCCGCAAGAGCCCTGAACCTCTACTCAGACTCTCAGCTGATCTTCGAAAAAGGCATCTCCCCAGAACAAACATCCGTCGCCCTAAACAGGGCAGTGGAGCTGATCCTAGAAATCGCCGGCGGAGAAGTCGCAAGCGAAATCATCGACGCAAGATCACAGTCCCCAGAAGCAAAAACCCTCTACCTAAACCCAGACCGCGTCCGCTCCCACATCGGCGCCGACATGGAAAACAGCGAAATGGTAGAAGTCCTCGAACGCCTAGGCTTCGCCGTAGACACCTCAGCAGCGCCATACAAGGTGACGGTCCCATACTGGAGAGACCTAGACATGGAAGGCGATATCGACCTCACAGAAGAGGTCGCAAGACTCTTCGGGTACCACAATATCCCCACAAAACTACTCACCCACGAACAGCCACTCGCAAAAGAAGACCCGCAGCTCGCACAAGAATCAGCCTTCCGTCACCATCTCGCCGCCACGGGCCACAACGAACTCTTCTCTTACTCGTTCATCTCAGAACAAGACCTCACAAACATCGGTGCAGATCCAGAGCAGACATTCAGAGTCCTGAACCCACTCTCAGAAGACCTAACCTACATGCGCCCAAGCCTCATCCCGTCTGTCCTAAACGCCATCGAAAAGAACCAGGGACTATCACGAGAGGGAAGGGTATTCGAGCTCTCAAGAATCTATTCTTCATCTTCTGTCATCCTGAGCGAACGAAGTGAGTCGAACGGACCTCCTTCGAATACGCTTCCGGTGGAGTCCACACAGGTCACCATAGTCCACTACGGCTTCTCAGACTTCCGCCAAGCCTACCAAAAACTCCGAGGCGACCTCGAGACCTTCTTCGGCACCGACATCAAATTTCAGCAAGCAGAAATCCAAAGCCTCCACCCAGGCCGAACCGCCGAAATCCTCCTCAGAAACACCGTCATCGGCCACATCGGCCAAGCTTCAGAAGAACTCCAGTCAGCCTTCGGAATCAAGTCAAATATCCTCATCGCCGACATCAACCTAGAGCTCGCTTTAAGCCACTGGAACAAAAAGCAATCTTTCACAGGAATCCCAGAATTCCCATCCGTAAAAAGAGATGTCGCCATCTTCACAGAAAACGCCACCGCCTTCGAGGCACTATCAGTCTCCATCAAAAAACAATCTCCCCTCATCACAGACGTAGATCTCATAGAGGAATACCACGGAGACGGCGTCCCACCAGGAGACTTCAAGGGCCTCACGCTATCCGTAGAGCTGTATTCAAAGAAGAGGACGCTGACGCAAGAAGATATCGAAATCGTCATGAAGCGTGTCGCAGATGTCCTCGTTGATAGTCATCATGCTATAATTAGGTAAACAATAAATTACATTAACTGAGGGGTTCATATTCAAAGCAGTTTCGGTGCACGAATTCATTTTTTCGTAAGGCGTACTAAATCGTACGGTGTCGAAAAAATGAATGCGTAAGCCGAAAATGCGAAGGATATGGACGCCGAACGGAGGAAGTATGTTTGAGGCTCAAGATTTGCTCTATATCGTCATCGCATTCTGCGTACTTTGGGTAACCGCATTCATCTGCTGGTTCGTCTACCACGTCACCAAAGCCATCCGCACCATCAGCACGCTCCTGTCAGACGTCCGCTACAGCATGGACCGCGTCGAGCAAGCCCTCCACGGCGTCCGCTCAAAAGTAGAACACGGCGCAACCCACATCCAAAAGATGACCGGCCACATCAAAAAGGCGGCAGAGGGAGTCAAAAAAGAGACGGACAAAATCCTTGCACCAGCAAAAAAGAAAAGAAAGATCGCATCAAAATCCAAAAAGAAGAAGTAATGCAAGACATTCGCCTGCAAAAAATGAGATCAACCATAAGTCGCCTGGGCGGGATCTCTTTTCACTTCGAAAACGAGCCGACAGGCGAATGGGCCGCAGAGTCCACAAACATAAAAGGTATCCTCACTGGAGGATCAAGCTTTCCATCGGACATTGACGCCGCCATTCAGGACGCGATTTTCACCTACTTCGAAATTCCCGCACATCTTTGCAATCATGCGATGCTCGAGAGAGCTGGCAAGACAGTAAAGATCAAAGAGCGGGCATATGTCTAGCAGAAGTCTTGCTGACATTACCCAAAAACAATGGATTCGAGCCTGTAAAAAGCTCAATCTCATCGTAGAAACAAAACATGGCAAGGGAAGCCATGTTTTGGTTAAGAATCCAACAACCGGAGAAAAGTACACGATACAAAAGAGCTTACACAAAATCATTAACAAAAAGATATTCAAAATCCTGCGCAGCTGGGGAGTTTCCGAAGACGATATTTGGAATGCGCTCCATTGACAAGGGCTGGCAACGAGGTAGGCTGACATCAGCTCATTTATGAGGAGAAGATGCCCAGAAAGAGAAATCCTCCAACAGAGGATCAAAAAGCGTTCTTCGAGACGCATGGCCTCATCCTGCCTCCAAAGCGAATCACGGCGCTTTGGCTGATCTACTGGTTTGAAAATGCGCTCAGGGGAACGCAAGACAATACACATTTTTTGCAGAGGATCGCAGACTTCCGCGCCTTGCAGGAGAAGTGGATCGGAAAACATGTCCGCATGACATCCGGCGGAAAAAAGAGAGGGATCGTCCTGTTCATCTTCTGCTCAGACGCGCCAGGTCTCTTCAAGATCATGGTCAGATGGGATAAGGGCCCACCGGCCCGTCACAACATCACATCACTCACCATCGTTGAACCGCAAGAGTAGCGGTTTTTCTTTTTGACGACGTGACGCATTTATGGCTCAATACCCAAGTTCTTTTTCGGGGGATAGATGACTAAGGCAGAAACGAGACAAGTTCTCGGCTGCATCTAAAGAATAGAGGGGGACTGGAACGGTAAAGGTGGGCCATCGCATCGCATCTGCATCAGAGAAATGAGGAAGCGATGGGAGTTATCAAGCCAGGTCTGTCAGCTCATCCTGCTATCCCTGCACCAGAGAGGCCTCATCACAAGGCGATGGGGTGGGGGAGTGCAAGTCACAAAGGCGGGACACGCAGCGCTAAGCGCATGAGATAAATAAGGACAACATGCCTTATACAAAGGATTTCATGCACATAAACCGGCACCGATCTCAACTCGGCCAGCCGGTTTTCTTATTGACAAAACGACATTTTTCCGCTATAGTAATCCACCACCGTTCATTCAATGGAGTCATCCATGTTCAACAAAAACGTCTGGCATCGCCAGGTCTACCTCGACGCCAAACCAGGAGACTGGCTGCGTATCGAAAACGAAGAGGTTCACCTCTGTCCCTACTTCTGGACCGTCGTCGGCGAGATCTGGCGACGCAACTTCGGCAAGCAGACCGAAGACGGATTCTCATTCGTCGACAGCGTCATGTTCACCTTCCTGATCCGCCTCTGGTGGTTCGTGGTCTCGATCTGTGCCATCGCCTTCGTGCTCGCATTCCACGAGATAGCCACCATGATCCACGCCGATGCCATGGGAACGCTCATCGCCTTCGTGTCGGTGATCTGGGAGTTCACGTCCTACATCGGTGGGAATCTCATTCGCAACGCTCCCGGCGAACTCCTGCAGATGGGCAAGTTTGCGATCGGCGTGCCATTCGTGCTGGCATTCTGGGTCGCTGTAGCGATTACGAGCTCCATCATCTGGAAGTTCTTGATCCGCACCAAGGCCTACATCGCCTCCACCCTCCTCGGAGCCATGGCCATCGCCACCTGGAACCGCGTCTGCCCACCCGTCCGCTTCTCTGCGCAGTAGCGCGTCCGCCCCGGCCCCAAGCCCAGCTTGGCCCGCCGGGGTTTTTCATTTACTTCTTGACAAACCCAGCGAAAAAATCTAGTCTAAAGCGTCCTTTTTCAGGAGAAGACATGTCATCATCCTCAGGTAACATCATCCACATCAACATGCCCATGCTCAGGGCGGCAACACCGGATCTCCACTCGCGCACCGCGGGCGAGGCCATTCGCAGATCCCTCCGCGCACTGGACGTGTTCACAGACCCCAACAGGCGCGCCGAAGTAGAACGCCTCGGAAGCCTCGGGGAAGATGCGATGGGTAAAGCACGGGCCATCATGGACAGCTACGCCGGAACCGACGCCTTCGGCATGACGTTCAGCGCCGAGGCAAAGGCGGTACTCGCTGAGCTGCAGGGCAGGGTCGGCACCGACTCCGTCAGCCAGACCATCGCCCTCGCGATCGCGTTCCACGTCACACTGCGTCAGCTCAGCAATTCCCTGCAGGACACGGTGGACGACTCCATGTCCGCATTCGCCGAACTCTTCACCGCTGCAGACGCGTAAGTCCTCAATCTCCCAACAAGGGAGGTTTTTTCTATTCAGTACCCGGGGGAATTGACAAAAGGCAGAATATTTGGTATATTTTACCGCTAAAGTTCCTTCAACCAAGAGGTGAAATCACATGAGATTCCCACAAAACGCCTGGCATCGCAGACTCTACCTGCGCGCCAACCCCTACCACGTCGAGGTCCTCGACGCCGGACACATCGGTCTCTGCCCGTACGTCAGAGCCGTCATCGACGAGATCTATTTCTCGGCTTTCGGCTGGACATTGTTCTACAAGGACATGTACTCGAGAGGCACCGGCTCCGAAGCCTTCATGCTGCAGATCATCGGCGTCTTCGCTCTGATCTCGTTCGTTGGAGTGGTCGAGATCGTCAGCGAGCACACCGGTCTCGCCGGCATCGACGCGGTCGTGTACACGCTCATCGGGGTAGGCAAGCTCCTCCTCATGATGCTTGGCGCAATTCCGATGGTGATCATCGAGGCGATGGATCACTTCCAGCAGGTGATGATCAGCCTCGCCATGGCCGTAGGTGGTGCGTTCACGTTCACGTTCATGGCGATGGCTGCCTACATGCTCATCGAGCGCCCAGCGGAGCGGCTCATCGAGCGCATCAAGATCGCGCTCAACAAGTCCTTCCTCATCGCCGTCCTCCGCACGGCCCACGGCAAGGTCTGCCCCCCGGTCGAGTTCGACCCGGCCTAGACAACGCGCCCGCCCACGGCACACCCCCCGACGATCGAGCCCAGCTCTCGTCGGGGGCTTTTTTCTTTCCCACATCTTTGCTAATCTAAAATGTGATATGACGCCAGAAGATTTCGTCAATCTTCATGTGCATTCGCATTACTCACTCCTCGAAGCGCTACCAAGCCCAAAGAAGCTTGTCGCGCACACACTCGAGCAAGGAGGGAAGGCAATCGCACTTACCGACAACGGCTCCATGTATGGAGCCGTGGAGTTTTATAAAGCCTGCAAAAAGGCAGAGATCAAGCCCATCATCGGCCTCGACGCCTTCATCGCGGTCCACGGCATGCACCTAAAACGCTCACGTCTAGACGGCCGCCCTCACCGCGCAACACTCCTCGCAAGAAACGACGACGGCTACAAAAACATTCTCAAAATCACCACCGCCGGCTTTCTCGAAGGCTTCTACTACAAGCCCCGCGTCGACATGGAGTTCATGAAGTCCCACGGCAAAGGCGTTACAGTCTTATCAGGCGGACCAAAAGGCCAAATCCCCTCAGCGCTCTCAATGGACGACCACGAAAAGGCCGAGTCTATCCTCCGTGAATGGCAACAAATCGTCGGTGAGGAAAATTTCTACCTAGAACTCATTCACCACCCAGACTACGCCCGCCAAGTTGAGCTCAACGAAAAGCTCATCGAATTCGGCAAAAAAACCGGCGCTCCTCTCATCGTCACCCGCAACTCGTTCTACATCAAGTCAGAAGATAAAGAAGGATACGAGGCCCAACTCTGCATCCAACGCGGCCGCACGCTAGAACGCTTCCGCCAAACCAATCCAATGGATGTGGATCTTTCCATGTGCAGCAATCAAGAAATCTTCGACGCCTACAAGCACATCCCAGAAGCCATCATGAACACAAAAAAGGTGGCAGACTCCGTCACCTTCGAAATGGACTTAGGCAACAACTACCTGCCGATCTTCCCGATGCCGCCAGGGAAGACAGATGACGACTACCTGCACGACCTCACGCTAGCAGGGCTCAAAGTACGCTACGGAAACGATCTCTCAGAAGAAGTACTCGAACGGTTCGAATACGAGTTCGGCGTGATCAAAAACATGGGCTTTGCCTCGTACTTTATTATCGTCCAGGACTTTGTAAACTGGGCAAAAGACCAGGGAATCCTCGTCGGCCCAGGCCGAGGATCTGCTGCAGGCTCCATCATCTCCTACGCCCTAAAGATCACCGACATCGACCCACTCAAATACGGCCTTCTTTTCGAGCGCTTCTTAAACCCAGACAGAATCTCCATGCCAGACGTCGACCTAGACTTCACCGACACCAGGCGAGGGGAGGTCCTCGGGTACGTCACGGAAAAATACGGCGCCGACCACGTCGCCGGTATCATCACCTTCGGAACCATGATGCCCCGCGCCGCCGTCCGCGACGCTGCCCGCGTCCTCGGTCTCGAATACGACGAAGCAGACCTTATCGCCAAAACCGTCCCACCTCCCGTACAGGGTCGCCACACGCCTCTCGGAATCGCCATCAAAGAAGACCCAGAACTCAAGCAGCTTTACAACGGCCAAGCCATGGCCCGCCGCGTCATCGACCTCGCCATGAAAATCGAGGGAAACCCCCGTCACGCCTCGCAGCACGCCTGCGGATTCGTGGTCGGAGACAAGCCACTCGTCGAGCGCGCCCCGCTTCAAGCCGGCCAAAGAGAAGACACCGCCCTTGTCACCCAGTACTCTCTCAACTCCGCAGAAGCCGCAGGACTCGTCAAAATGGACTTCCTCGGCCTTTCAAACCTCACCGTGATCCAAGACGCGATCAAGGTCATCAAAGCCGTCTACGGCGACACCGTCGTCGTGGAAGACATCCCCCTCGAAGACAAAAAAACCTTCGAACTCCTCGGCCGCGGCGACACCACTGGCGTTTTCCAACTCGAGTCAGACGGCATGAAGCGCTACATCCGCGAACTCAAACCCACCGTCTTCGAAGACATCATCGCGATGGTGGCTCTCTACCGCCCAGGCCCAATGCAGTTCATCGAGAGCTTTATCGCGCGAAAGCACGGCAAAGAAAAGATCGAATACGAGCATCCAAAAATGGAAAACTCGTTCAAAGAAACCTACGGAATCCCCGTCTACCAAGAACAGGTGATGCAAATCTCCAAAGAAATGGCGGGCTTCACCGGGGGAGAGGCGGACACGCTCCGTAAAGCAATGGGAAAGAAGATCGTCGAGCTGATGGCCAAAATGAAGGTCAAGTTTATTGCTGGCTCCGTAGAAAACGGCGTACCAAAACGCATCGCAGAAGAGATTTTCCAAAAACTAGAAGACTTTGCCGCCTACGGATTCAACAAATCCCACGCCGCCTGCTACGGAACCATCGCCTACTGGACCGCCTACCTCAAAGCGCACTATCCATCCGCCTTCATGGCCGCCCTCATGAACTCCGACGCAGGAAACATCGACCGCATCACGATCGAGGTAGAAGAATGCCGTCGTCTTGGTATCGAGGTCCTCCCGCCAGACGTAAACGAATCATTTCCAAGCTTCGCTGTTGTCCCAGAAACAGGAAACATCCGCTGGGGCCTTCGCGCCATCAAAAACTACGGAGACGAAGTTGCAAAAGTGCTTGTCCAGGAGCGAAAAGAAAACGGAGATTTCGTAGATTTAGTAGATTTCCTATCCAGAGTCCCAGCAAGCGCCCTAAACAAAAAAGCCCTAGAGGCGCTTACAAAGTCAGGGGCAATAGATAGGTTCGAAGAAAGAGAGTGCTTGGTCACAAACCTGGACCAGATGCTTCTCTTCACAAAGCAGATCAGTAAAGAAAAGGAGCAGAACCAAGTCTCTATGTTCGACATGGCTCCAGCAATGCAAGACAGTAAGCTGCGCCTAAGAGAGGTCAAAGAGCCGATCTCAAAAGGCGAACTCATGGCTTGGGAAAAAGAGCTTCTCGGGATCTACGTCTCAAACCACCCAGGAAAAATCCTCTCAGAAACTCTTGGAGATCTCACTGTCAAAACATCGGCAGTGCAAGGACTGGAAAACCAATCTATGACCCAAGTCGCTGGTGTCATCGGTACCGTAAAAAAGATCCTGACCAAGAAGCATCAAAAGCCCATGGCCTTTGTGAAGCTAGAAGACGGGGCAGGGGAGCTAGAGATCGTTGTCTTCCCGAAAATATTCGCAGAGATACAGCATCAGCTCATCGAGGGAAAGCTTACTCTCATCGCCGGAAAAGTATCCGTGCGAGACGGCGACGAAGGTCGTCGAAGTATTCTGTGCGACCAACTCCTGAGTTTCGAAGAGTCCGATACGCCAATCGTAAAGTCAGCACTAAAACGAGGAATGTGGCCGTCATTAGAGGACGGTGAAAACGAAATCATGAATCCGTTCGTCATGCAGGGGGTCTCCATCGTCGTCCCACAAAAGCCAACCCCAGACATGATCACAAACCTGCAGGCGCTCCTAAAAGCAAACCCCGGCAAAGAACGTGTCTATCTCGTCGTAAGGTCAGGTGAGCGCTCCCGAAAAGTCCAAACAGAATATCTCATTGATCCAGACGGGGAGGTGATTGCAAGCATCCAAGAAATCGTCGGGAAACAGAACGTGATGTTCTCGCGGTAAGGCGAGCCTAGATCATCCCCCCACAATCCGCTATAATAAAACCATCAATCAGGTTCACTCACGTGACTATTTTGCGTATGTCTCTAAGCAAAGCAAGAAAATCCTCCAGATCAAGCGGAAAGCCGCTTTCAAGATCACTCAGAATCTACCAAAAAATCGCCCTCCTATTCGTCGCAGGGGCGCTTTTATTGCTCATCATCGTCTTGTATCTATCGGTATCCAAAGCCACGATCAAGATCGACCCAGCAGAAAAGGTCGTCTCCACCAACATCACCGTAGAGGTCGCAAACCCACCATCCACAAACCAACTCGCCGGAATCGTCATCGAAGACACCTTTTCAAAAGGAAAGACCTTCACCCTCTCATCAGAAGGCGCTGAAGCAGTGGAACAAAAGGCGGGCGGCCTCGTCACGCTCATCAACGAGTCAGGCGAAGACCAGCAGCTCGTCGCAACCACACGCTTGCTATCAGAAGAGGGCATCCTATTCCGCCTAGATGAAGGCACAACCGTCCCAGCAAACGGATCCATCGACGTCATCGCGCACGCAGACCAGCCAGGTCTAGACGGCGAAATCGGTCCAAGTCAATTCACGATCCCAGGCCTTAACGAGTCACGTCAGCAAGAAGTCTACGCTGTCAGCGTTGAACAAATGGTCGGCGGCCTCGTCTATATCCGAACCCTCACTGAAGCAGATCTAGAATCAGCTGTAGAAGAGCTCACAGAAGAGGTCCTAGAAGAGTCAAAAGCCATGCTCGCCGAACGCGTTGACGAGGCCCTAGACTACGCAGAATACACCACGGAGGTCACAGAAAAAGTCGCAGATAGCGAACCGGGCGCAGAAATAGGTGCCTTCACCGTCTCGCTCTCCGTTGTTGTCACAGGGGTATTCTTCGACCAAGAAGTCGTCGCAGACTACGCCAGAGCAGAACTCCAAACCCGCGTCGCAGAAGGCTACGAAATCGCCAAAGTAAACGACGAGGGCCTCCAAATCGAAGTCCAAAACTCAAACCCAAACCAAGGCACGGCATCTCTCTCCGTCTACCTAGACGGCATCGCAGTCATCAGTACAGCATCCGACATCCTAGACAAAGAACGCTTCCTCGGCCGCGCGCCGCAAGAAGTAGAAACCATCCTAGAGTCCTCAAACGCGATCGAAGAGGTGAGCATCTCCTTCACCCCATTCTGGCTAAAGCGCGTCCCAACGCTCAAAGACCACATCAAAATAATCGTAAAAGACATCGATTAGCGAACCTGGTGCATCATCCAATTCCCATCTCGACCTTGCGGAGAGATCCCTCCACAAGGTCGAGATGGAAACAAAAAAAATCACGCCGCGAAATTCATCGCGGCGTTTGCGTTCCCACATCCTTCTTCGGCGAAGGGTCGGACGGAGGAGGCTCATCATCAAGTTGCACCGGAGGATCGCAGAATACGCACGAACCGTTCTTCGGGTAGAACAGATTGTGGGACGCACAGTACTGTCGGGTAGCGGGTGTACTAAAGCCATTGATTAAAGAGCGAGAGTCCATTTCAGTCTCCTGTTAAGACTAGAGAACTTGCCATAAAACTAGCATTTTGTCAAGGTTTAGCCAAGATTACATTGACAAAACCCCATTTTCCTGCTAATATAAACCGTCAAGCAGTCGCGATTTATCGCATCCATTCCACCCCTCCAAGGAGATCTCATGCTGTTGACCCTCGCCCTTTCCACCGCGTTCGCCGCATCCCCCTTCGACCGCGCCGACACCATCGAAACGCCGGCCGGCACCTTCATCCACGACGTCAGCTTTCCCGGTCGCGTCCGCCAAGAGACTCTCGAGCTCCCGGGCGGCACCACGGTCAGCCTCAGTCTCCACGACAGCTTCGAAGACCTCGTCACCATGGACGGAAAGACCTTCCTCATCACCGGAGGCGGCGTGCACCAGTACGTCCCCGAAGGCGATGCGCTGGTCACCATCCGCGAGACCGGCAGCATGGTCCAGGAGCCCCTGCTCAAGACCGACACCATGGCGATCTACCCGATGCTCCCAAGCACCGGCGCCGCCAGCTTCAACGGTATGCTGTACTACGCGGGCGGCAACTGGCACATCGCGTACTACAAGGGCCCCCGAACCGGCCATGCCGAGGCGGTCGACTTGCACCACGGTCGCACCATCATCACGCCGAACGCCTTGGCGACCCGCGACACCGACCCCGAAGAGATCCTGTTGAACCTCTTCACCGGCCGCTTCCAGGTCCCCTGTGGGGAGCCCACTGAGTACATCGAAGGCGGCCAGTACTTCCGTATCTACACCGGCTACGGCGAGTATGTCACCCCAGAACGGTACCTCGCCAAGATCGACGGACACTGGTGCTGGGCCGCCGCCGACGGAACCGTGCCCTACCAGACTCTGGCCACCGTCGACGCCAACATCCCCCTCGGCCCCGGCTTCCACCCCGGCGAGGTCGGTCGTCGGCGTCTCGCAGACACCCTACGGAGCCAACATCATCATGCAGGACGAGTGGGAGTCCTACATCCTCACCTACGAGAACGGCACCGTCACCCGTACGCAGGATCTCGAGTACTACCCGAGCCAGCGCCTCCAGCTCCCCAGAAACGTCGAGGTCTACGAGATCCGTGGCGGCATGTTCGGCGGCGGCATCATGTACTACGACCGCCACGAGCACGAGTGGGTCGAGGCCGTGTACGGAGGCCACCTCGGCAACATCACCGACGTGGACCTCCGTGGCAACATCATCGCCATCACGCACAGCCATGCCAAGCGGCCCAGTGTCTGGTTCAACCTCCGCATCGGAGAGTTCGTCGCCAAGCCCTAGGCTGTGGTGACACGACTCAACTCTCAGCCGCGCCCCTAACCCGGGCGCGGTCATCTTTTTCTCAAACAAAAAAGAACCACGATCACGCGGTTCTCACGAAGGAGAGTCAACGTCCGGGCTGCAGGCTTCACGCTGACGATCGTCGACCGCAAACGGATGACGTGTAGCCCCCGAAGTAGCTGCGGCAACAATCGCTTTCTTCTCGGCAAGTGCGCGCTCCTGATCGAGCTTGCGCCTGATCTCGAATCGGCAGTCAGGACAGCTGATGCCCGGGAACGAGATCTTGTGCTTCATGCAGTATTCCTCGCCAGAGCCTCTCCACAGAGAGACGCCGCTATCATAAGCCATTTGGCCTCCACATTGCGCCCGAAGACTATCACCAAGTCCCTTGCACGTCAACCAAAACTACGCTAACCTAAAACCATCATCAAGATCGGGCCTCACCAACCCAGGAGTGATCGGAACTACGCCCGTCTGCGCAGTTAAAAGAGCGGTCGACTTCATCAAAAAAGCCGACAACTCGGGTGGAACCGCCCCAAAAGGGGTCCCGAGAGCAGCATTTTTGCTGGTCTCATTTTTGATTATTAATTTCCATTCCCATCTCGACCGAAGTGGAGAGATCTCTCGACTTCGCTCGAGATGGGGCAAAGACGCATATGCAAAACGACCAAATATATAAGAATCGTCACTCCCTATCCCACATCATGACCATGGCGGTTGTCGAACTGTATCCAAATGCAGGCCTCGGTGTCGGTCCAGTCATAGAAAACGGCTTCTACCAAGACTACGACCTCCCAGAACCAATCTCGGAGGAAATCTTCGAAAAGCTCGAAGCTCGCATGCGAGAAATCATCAAATCCAACATCGCTTTCGAGCAGCACAGTATGGATTTCGACCCAGCGCTCAAAGAATATAAAAACGACCCCTACAAAACAGAGCTCATCAACGAGCTAAAAGAGAAGGGAGAAAAAAACGTCAGCTTCTACAAGTCTGACTGGTTCGAAAACCTCTGTCTCGGCCCCCACGTCACAAAAACAGAAGAAATCGACCCGCAAAGCTTCAAGCTCACAAAAGTCGCCGGCGCCTACTGGAGAGGGGACGAAAAGAACAAAATGCTCACCCGAATCTACGGCGTCGCATTCAACAACAAAAAAGAACTAAAGGCCCATCTCGCCATGATCGAGGAGGCGAAAAAACGAGACCACCGAAAACTCGGCAAAGAACTAGACCTATTCACTTTTTCCGATCTAGTCGGATCCGGTCTCCCACTCTTCACCCCGCGCGGGACCGTTCTCAGAACTGTTCTAGACGAGTTCGTCTGGCAAATGCGCCGCGCCCGAGGTTACCAAAAAGTAGAAATCCCACACATCACCAAAAAAGATCTCTACGAAACAAGCGGTCACTGGGACAAGTTCAAAGACGACCTCTTCCGCATCAAAACCCGAGAAGACCACGAGTTCGCGCTCAAGCCAATGAACTGCCCGCACCACACACAAATCTTCAAACGCCAGCTCTGGAGCTACCGAGACATGCCACAGCGCTATTCAAATACAACCGTCGTTTATCGCGATGAGCAAACAGGCGAGCTCGCTGGTCTCGCACGCGTCCGCTCCATCACTCAAGACGATGCCCACGTCTTCTGCCGAGAGTCTCAAGCAAAAGAAGAGGCGCTCAAGATATGGGACATCATCGAAACATTCTACGGCGCATTCGGCTTCGAGCTAAATGTCCGCCTGTCCACACACGATCCAGATAACATGGACGCCTACATGGGCTCTATCGAAACCTGGGACGCAGCAGTAGACGAGTTCGAAGCATGGATCAAAGAACGCGGCGCAGATTACACAGTAGCGCCAGGCGAAGCTGCATTCTACGGACCAAAGATCGACTTCATCGCAAAGGACTCCATCGGCCGCGAATGGCAAGTCGCAACCATCCAAATCGACCGATCTATGCCAGAGAGTTTCGACCTCAGCTGCATCGCAGAAGACGGATCAAGCGAGCGCATCGTCATGATTCACGCCGCTATCATGGGCTCCATCGAACGCTTCCTCTCTGTCCTCATCGAGCACGTCGCAGGCGCATTTCCATTCTGGCTCGCTCCAGAGCAGGTCCGCCTTGTCACCGTAAACGACGCCGTCATCCCACATGCAGAAAAGCTCGCAGCAGAACTGTCAGAGGCCGACATTCGAGTTTCCGTAGACAGCACAAGTGAAAAAATCGGCAAAAAGATCCGAGCCGCAGCGATGATGAAAACCCCATGGACCATCGTCATCGGCAACCGAGAGACGGAGGGAGGAGATCTCACCATAAACGTCTTCGGCCAAGAAGAAGATCTCACATTCCCACAGGCGGAGCTTGCAAGCAGGGCAGGGGAGGCCGCAAAGCTCCCGCTCTAGGAGTATGGAGAAAATCGTCGCCATCATCGGCCCAACCGCCGCCGGCAAAACCGCGCTCGCCATCAATATCGCAAAGGTATTCAAGGGCGAGGTCATATCAGCAGATTCCCGCCAGATCTACCGTGGGATGAATATCGGCACAGCAAAACCCGCAGGATCACTCGATCCAGCGGGCGCTTTGCTCATCGAAGGTATCTCGCACTGGGGCATCGACATCAGAAACCCCGACGAAGCTTACTCGGCGGCAGAATTCAAAGACTTCGCCGAGGCAAAAATCACCGAAATCAAAAGCAGGGGAGGGCTCCCCATCATCGCCGGAGGCACCGGCCTCTACACAGAAGCGCTCATTGATAACTACCAATTCGATTCCGCTGACACAAAAGGCCCATCCAAATATCAAGCTCTCCAAATCGGCATCAAAATAGAAAAAGAGGAGCTATACGCCCGCATCAACGCGCGAGTAGATCAAATGATCGAAGAGGGTCTCATCGAAGAAGTCCAAACACTCCTAAAATCCTACCCAAAAACCGCCACAGCCATGACGGGTATCGGCTACCGCCAAATCATCAATCACCTAGAAGGCGAATACGATCTAGCAGAAGCCATCAGGCTCATCAAACGAGACACGCGCCACTACGCGAAACGCCAAATGACGTGGTTCAAGCGAAACGACAACATCGTTTGGATCACGAGCGGGGAGGGGGTGATGGAAATGGTCCGAGATTTCATCAAATAAATAAAAACCCTCCACTCCCATCTCGACCGCAGTGGAGAGATCTCTCCGCCAAGGTCGAGATGGCGGCAGGAGATATCAAAAAAACACCAGAGCTCATCAGCTCTGGTGTTTTCTTCAAGCTATCCCAACTTCTGCTTCAAAATCTTTGCCGCAGCCCCCGGATCCGCATTCCCAGTCGTCGCCTTCATCACCTGCCCAATAAAGAACTGCATCAACTTCGCCTCACCGCCCTTAAACCGCTCAACCTCCCCAGGATTATCGGCAATAATGCCATCAATAACCTCCCCAAGCGCCCCTTCATCATCAATCCGCTTCGCTCCCATACTCTCCACAATCTGCGAAGGGTCACCGCCCGTATCAACCATCTCACCAAGAATCTCCAGTCCCTTCGTCCCCGTAACCTCCCCTCGAGCAATCATCAAAATAAACTCTGCAAAATTCTCCGCCGTCACCTTCATCTCACCAAACAAAATCTTCCGCTCCGCGAGAACCCCCGCAAGCTTATTCAAAACCCATCCAGCATACAGCTTCACAAGCTTCTTCCGCATCTCCGGCATCGCCTCAGCATCAATATCTGGCGAACTCTGCAGCCATGCCCCAAGTTCGCTCATCGCATTCTCCGTAAATCCCGCAACAGCCGCATCATCAATAAGCGCTCCCGCATCAGAAGGTCGGAACCCATACTCCTCCACAAACCGATGCTTCTTCGCAAGTGGCAACTCAGGCATCCGAGCCTGAATCTCATCCCGCATCACCTCAAGCTTCATTGGAGGAATATCCGGCTCAGGGAAATACCGATAATCCGCCGCGTCCTCTTTGCTCCGAGACTGCTCCGTCTTCTGCTTCGCATCAATCCACCGACGAGTCGTATTCACACCCGGCGCCTTCCCGGCCTCCCAAAGCTCCGTCTGCCGCTTAATCTCATACGCGATCGCCCGCTCAACAGCCTTAAACGAGTTCACATTTTTGATTTCTGTCTTCGCATGCAATTCATCAGAAAGCGGATTCCCCTCATCGTCCACCTCACGAAGCGAGATGTTCACATCACATCGTAAATTACCTTTTTCCATATCCCCGTCAGAAACCTCAAGCGTACGAGCGAGCAATCGTAGATACTGCATATAAGCCTTCGCCTGAGCAGAGGACTTAATCACCGGCTTCGTCACAATCTCGCAAAGCGGCGTCCCTCCACGGTTAAAGTCAACATACGTAGACCCATCATCACCATGCAGGTTTTTCGCCGCATCCTCCTCAAGATGAAGTCGCTCAATGTCAATCCGAACCTCGCCCTCGCCGGGAACATCCAAAACAACATGCCCATCCTCCATAATCGGCAAGTCAAACTGCGAAATCTGATAAGCCTTAGGTAAATCAGGGTAAAAGTAATGCTTCCGATCAAACTTCGAATACCCAGAAATAGACCCATTCAAAGCAAGACCGAGCAAGACAGACCATTCAACCGCCTGACGATTCGGTACCGGCAAGACGCCAGGGTGCCCAAGGCAAACAGGACAAATATGGGCATTCGGCCCGCTTTGGCGCGCATCATTCGAACACGCACAAAAGAGCTTTGTCTTTGTTTTCAGCTGAATATGGGTCTCAAGACCAATCACGGGCGCTAGATTCATATGAGCCGATTCTAGCAGGATTTTCTCAAAAATAAAACCGATTCACGCGGAATCGGTTTTATAAAATCCCTCTTAGGCTGCAGCTTTTGCAGGAGCAGAAGGTGATTTAACCAGATCTCGATAAAACAAGGTCATGAATACAGCATAAAATGGAATAAAGAGAACATCGACAAGTCGAATAAGAAGTTCTGCAATTGGCCCAATAACGCTTCCCCCGATGCTAGAAAGCCCGCCGGTCACAAGAAGAACGGCAAACGTAATGGCAATATAGGCAATCCCCGTAACAAGCCCAAACAAGAGTCCTCGACCAAACACGCCCCACCAGCGGCCACGGACAAGCGCGCGACTGCGTTTCAATGAAGCAACAACCCCAGGCTTTTCAACCGCCTGCACAACGCCTGAGAAGCTAAACCAGATGGAAAAGATAATGCCAGGAATAATGAGGAGAATATATCCAAAAATCGTAATAAAAGTTTGAAGGATCATGATAAGGATCAAGGACGGAACAAGCCCCCATGCAGCACTGCCAAGCCCACGAGCCTGAGCGCCGGCGCCAAGGTTATTCGTAGCAAGAATCGTTACCGCCGTGACCCAGAGCGTGAGAATGACATACAGAAGCGTCGAAAAGCTAGCAATTCCATCGGCAACAGCAGCTCCATCCGAAGAGCCTGCAAGAAGGGATCCAAGAATGATCAAAACTGCCGGAATAAAGAGCCAGGCGCCAAATCCAAAATACATTCCAAGATGAGACTTATACGTTTGAAATGTTGCGCGTATGAGGTCGCTGGCGCTCATGAGTGCGCCAGCAGCAGGGGAGGTGGCTTGAACTGCTTGTGTGGTATCCATAGTTATTTGGTCTTACGAAGACTGTCGAATAATTTGTAGTCAGCAATGGTTAGAATTGGAAGTAGAAGAACGAGAACAAGAACATCATTAATCTGCAAGAGCACGCTAGAGATCTTGAACATGGCAGGTCCTGTCGCAGGAATGGCAGCCAGAGAGACGATGAGCACAAAGTAAAGCGCGAGTTGAATCACGACCGCCGCAGCGCCAAACACCATTCGCGGAGCAATATATCGCCAAAATACAGACCAGAATCGCCCCTTCACAAGGGCATTGGAGGCCTTCAGGGCCTTGAGACCACGGTGATCATGGAGCGTAAGTTCGTATCCCACAAAAGCAAAGCGGACCAAGAACGCAAAAACCAAGCAAATTGTAGCAACGATGCCAGCTAACAACAGAATTGAACCAATTCCCTCCAAAAACGGAGCATCTCCACCCAGTGCCTCGGTCAACAGGATTACAATCCCTGGAGCAATAAGGAGAAAGGGGAGGAAGGTAATAGCTGTTTTCAAAAGGCTGATCCAGACATAGGGCAAGAACAGCTTTGTCGCATCCTTCGCGGGATTACCAATTTTCTTACGGAGAAATTGTCGCTCAATCAAGAGAATCATCGCAAGCACCACCCAAACAAAGATAAGTGGTTGAATAATGGCGCTCACCACAATAAGCCAGGCACTTCCAAGAATATCAGAAAGCGATTGAGTTCCTGTAAACAGAATATCCATCGGGTCTCCAACGGGAGCAATAATGACGCCAATCGTCCAAAGGAGCGCGCCCAAGAAGAGCCAAAGAGATACGCGTGTTAAGTCTGGGAACTTTGCACGGTAGTGGTCCCACGTCTCGTCAATGAGCTGTCCAACGGAGATGAGTTTTTTTGCGGGCATAGGTCGGGAATAATGGATTGGATAAGTTCAATAGATCGCTGCGCAACAATATCGGGCGTACCATCCGCATCAAGCGCATGAATTGTCGTGCCGCGCGAAGTAAATAAGTCACGAAACCAGTCAGAGCGAATGCGTTTATCAATATTCTGTAAAAGCTCCAGTTGCTCAAATACGCCCTTAGATTCATCAAATCGCCCCTGCAGCCTCTCGCAAGCCTTCTTCGCATCCAGATCAAGAACAATGAGATGCCCCGGCGCATGCTTGAGCGCAAGCGCATTCCCAGGGAGGGCGGCAACAGCATCTTGATGTGGACCTCCGGCAATGATCGGCTGATACAAGAGGGAGGAGGACACGCACCGATCTTGAATCACGGTCTTTCCAGCTCGAAGCGCTGGCAAGATAAATCGTCTGTACTGAATAAGTCGATCAAGAGAAAACGCATGCGCCTGCTCAAGTCCAGAGTACGTATCACCAAACGACATCTCCTTCCGAATCGCATGCCCAACCCACCATTTCGTTGGCTCAAACGTAAAGTAGACATCAAAATCGCCATGGCTATCAAAATGCGGCGGATCGTGCGACTCCTCAGCAAAGGCTTGGGCATCAAAAACACGAAGGCCTTGATCAACCAAATACGCGTGAATCGCACGAAGGCAGGTAGATTTTCCACTTCCAGTTATCCCCTCCACAACAACAAAACGCGATCGATCGTTCATAGCGCTCACATTATACCAAAAATAGACCCGCATTTCGATCTGTCCACAATCCATCATTGCAGCAAAAGGTTGATTTGCTAGGGTGAAAAAAACCGTTATGACAAAGTACGATCAGCAATACAGGGATATGATCGCCGCCATTATGATCAATGGCGACGAGTTTTTTCACGAGCGAACCAAGATCAACATCACTGCACTTCCAGGAAGGACAATGGAGCTAAGTCCAGGAGATGGATTCCCACTCCTAACTCTCAGAAGAATCCCAATAGGCCTATTTGTCTCAGAAGTGGTTTGGATGATCACGGGCCAAAAAGATCTTTCATTCGTTCAACAATTCACCAAGATCTGGGACGATTTCGCAGAGGAGGACAACACCATGCAGACCGCTTATGGCTACCGTTGGCGACATCATTTCGGCCGCGACCAGCTCATGGACCTCGTCAACCACCTCAAAACAGAGCCAACATCCCGCCAGGGAGTGGTGATGATGTGGGACCCGGCCTCAGACGGCCTCACCGCACCCAAAAAGAAGAATGTCCCATGTCCATTTACGTTCACAGCAAACATCATCGGCGGAAAACTAAATCTCCATCTCGTTCTCAGATCAAATGACATGATGCTCGGAAATCCCCACGACGTGGCCGGTTTCGCGCTCCTGCAATCCATGCTTGCGCAGGAGCTCCGGGCCGGGGTGGGGAAGTACACCGTTTCCATCTCGCACGCACATGTCTACGGAAATCACTACGACCAAGCCAAAACCCTCATCAGCCGTATGCCGCATCGCCATCAGGAGATCAAGCTTCGTCTCCCGGAAAGGTCTTTCGAACGCGCGCTCGCAGAAGACGTGAGTCTCGTCAAAGAGATCGCGCAATCGCTGAAAGACCAGTACAAGCCCATGAAGTCGCTCAAAAAAATGAAAATCTCCGTATGAACACTTGGCTTCTCGCCGCGATCACCCTCGACGGAAAAATCGCCGAAGAATCCGACCAGCTTGCAGATTGGACCAGTAAATCTGACAAGCGTTTTTTCGTAAAGAAGACCAAAGAGGCTGGCGTCCTCATCATGGGCCGCACAACCTACGAAACCATCGGAAGGCCGCTGCCAGGCCGTCTAAATATCGTCATGACCCGTAGTCCAGAGCGCTACGAATCCATTCATGGCGAGCTAGAATATACATCAGTCACACCAGAAGACATCATCTCCAGCCTAAAGGGCAGAGGATTCGAGTCATGCGTCATCGCCGGCGGAGGCCAAATTTACAAACAATTCATCGACGCAGGCCTCATCACCGACTATTTTCTCACCATAGAGCCCATCCTCTTCGGCAGGGGAGTGGGGCTCGCAGACGGTATTAATCCAGTAAAACTAGACCTAATCTCGCAAGAATCGCTAGGGGGAGAAGCGGCACTGCTTCATCTCAAACCCTATGAAAATTGAGTACCCTTACCTTCCCGATGGCAAAGAAATTCGTTTTACGACACTAGACAATAAATTCATGCAGCGGGCTAAGCTCGCGCGTCATCACTTGTCCGGCGATCGGCTCTATCCAATCGGCGCCTGTTTAGTGAAAGATTCTGTAGAAATCGCATGCGCTGGAAACGGATTCAATAAGGGGCGAAGTGCCAGAATCATCTGCAAGCGCTACGTCCACGACGCGCCCACAGGCCAAGGCTACGACCTCTGCGCCGTCCACGACCCTCCAGGACACGCAGAGTGCACCGTCGTCAACGTGGCAAAATCATTAGGGCGCGACACCCAAGGATCAGACCTCTACCTCTACGGCCACTGGTGGTGCTGCAAATACTGCTGGGACGTCTTAATAGACGCCGGCGTCAAAGACGTCTACCTCCTCAAAGGCGCAAAAGAAGAATTCACCCGAGAAAAAGTCTACGGCGAAGTCCTTGGCGTTAAAATAAAAACCGCCTACATCGCAAGCGCTCTCACAAACATCCCGCAACAAGACCGTCAGGACTTCCTAAGCTACCTAGAAGCGATCGGAAGTGTCTGCGAATCCTTCGGGATCAACGCCTACGTCCCCCACCAGCATACAGATCCAGAGGTCGCAAAAGATCTTACGCCAGAAGAAATCTACAACATCGGATTCGAAAACGCCTCAAATCGAGACATGACAATCGCCGAAGTCACCTACCCATCGCTAGGCGCCGGTGGCGAAATCGTCCTCGCAGAAAAAAACAACAAGCAGATCGTGCTCATGTCTAAAAAAGGCACAAAACTATCAAGATTCGTCCGAGGAAACCCTGGAGTCATCTACCACATCGAATACAACTCCCCCGAAGAAGCTCTAGACCACCTAGGCCGAGTCCTCGTCCAAATCGACCCCAAAGGCTGATTTTAACCCCTCCAAATCCCCCGCCACAAGCCGTTCTCGCTCTTCAGACTTATCAACTCGATAGGCGGAATCTGCCGCATGAGAATACTTCGCAGGACTCATCCCGTGCATCTGTGCAGCCGCTTTACTGAGCGGCGCATCGAGTGTCTCAAAAATAACCTGACAAATCCGCTCCCCAGGATAAAGCCGCAAAACCTGATCCCCAGCCTCATTCTTCATCGGAAAAATCAAATTCCCATGATACCCCGTATCAATAATCCCCGAGAGCGAAAGATTAATCCCCCGCCGATTCGTACTCGTCCGAGGAAACAAAAGCGCCATCAAATCCGGCGCATTCAGCTCCAGATGCTCTAAACTCGTCGCAATCACAAACTCATTCGGCAACAAGTCAAAATACTGCCCAGGCTCCAAAACAACCTCTTCAAACTGCTCCCGATGCCGAGACTCCTCTTCTATCGATATCTGAATCGCCTCTCTCCCCCTCTCCGTCACCGACCAATTCTTCGGAATCAAAAACCGATACCCAAGCCGCAAATCGATCGCATGCGGCTGCAACTGAAACCGATCAACCCCCGGAGTAAAAACAAGCTCCCCCTTCCGAATCCGCGCCAAAATAGCATCACGAGTCAAAATCATATTGAAAGTACTTTATCATAACGAGGCAAACGAAGCACTGTCATTGCGAGCGTAGCGCGGCAATCCCAATCCGCGAGGCACAACCGCAAGATTGCCGCGCTACGCTCGCAATGACGAGATAAAAAAATAGAGCCCTCAAGCTCTATTTTTAATGACCGACTAAACCTCAAGCGCAATCCCCGCTCCCATCGTACTCGTCAAGATCGCCTTCTTAATGAATATCCCCTTAGAAGCAGCAGGCTTAGATTTCTTCAAAGCCTCAATCACTGTCTCAAGATTCTCCTTCAACTTCGGGGTCTCAAACGAGGCCTTTCCACAAGCGATATGCAAGTTCGACGTATTATCGTTCTTAAACGAGATCTTCCCCCCTTTCTGCTCTGCAACCATCTTCGCAATATTCGTTCCTACCGTATCCGTCTTCGGGTTCGGCATAAGTCCACGAGGTCCAAGAACACGCGCAGCCTTCGCAAGCTTCGGCATCATCGTCGGCACAGCGATCGCAACATCAAAGTCAATAACGCCTTTCTGCACGATCTCCGCAATCGTCTCCTCAGTCCCAACAATGTCAGCACCAGCCTCCTTCGCAGCTGATTCATTCGCGCTATCCGCAAACACGATCACACGCTTCGTCTTCCCAGTCCCATGCGGAAGCACGAGTGTCGCACGAATCTGCTGATCACTCTTCTTCGGATCAATCCCAAGCTGAAAGTGCAATTCAACCGTCTCGTCAAACTTCGCGGTAGCCCCCTGCTTCAAAAGCTCAATAGCTTCATCTAGCCCGTATTTCTTATCCTTATCAACTCCTTTAACAATCTCCTTAAAACGCTTACTAGGCATAATGGTTTCGTTAGTGGTTCAAGCGCTGAAGATCAGCTCCCACAGTAATTAGTTATTTTTTTGCAGGTTTCTTGTTATCCCGGCCCCGCCATTCACGAAGGATGATCCGGAAGTGAAGGAAGAAGATCGGAAGCGCAACGATCAGATACGAGAGATTTCGGACGGCATCCTGGGCCTGATTGACCTCATACCGATACATCTGTTCCACGTTGTAAGTGTCGCATTCAGTGATCGCGGTCTCGATCTCCAGCGTCGTGGGAGAATCGCTCTTAAATAGCAGGTCATTCGAATCCGCATCACAAAGCTTCACGTGAGAAGGTTGGTTCGCATTCGGAAACACATACGCCCGAAGCCCCGTATCAAGCAGGCCAGATCCGACAACGAGAATCATGATCAGCGTAATAATCGAAACAAGCAAGAAATAGATTTTAATGAGAACCTCCTGTGCACCTTTCATAGATTTGGGTTATTTCACCTCAACGCCCATTTGACGACAGGTCCCTTCAATAATCCGCATCGCCATCTCAACGTCATTGGTATTTAAGTCAACCATCTTCGCCTCAGCAATTTCCTGCAGCTGAGCCTTCGTGATTGATCCTGCTTTCTCTGTAAGAGCCTTTCCAGACCCCTTCTTAATCCCAGCGGCCTTCTTGATCATGTCACTAGCCGGCGCCGTCTTCAAAATGAAGCTAAACGTCCGATCAGCATAGATCGTCAACACAGCCGGGACGGTCTCGCCGCGACGATCTTGTGTCTTCGCGTTAAAATCAGTCACAAACTGCTGAATATTCACACCATACTGCGAGAGCGCTGGCCCAAGCGGCGGTGCAGGAGTAGCCCCTCCCCCAGGAGCCTGAACTTTGAGAACTTTGACAATTTCTTTAGACATATTTCAATTTACTATAGGGGAATCAGGACTAAACTTTCTTAACCTGCAAGAAGTCGAGCTCAAGCGGAGTTTCTCGACCAAACATGGAAACAAGAACCTTGATCTTTCCGCGCTGCTCATCGATCTCAGAAACCTTTCCTTGCTGATCCTTAAACGGCCCGTCAGTAATCGCGATCGGATCACCAACACGTACATCGAGCGTAAACTCAGGATCTTCCACACCCATCCGCTTCATAAGAGACTCAATCTCTTGCTCAGCAATCGGTGTAGGGGTGGTCCCAGCGCCAATAAATCCCGTCACGTTTGGCGTATTTCGCACAACATACCAAGAGTCATCAGTCACCATCATCTCAACGAGCACATATCCTGGAAAAATCTTCTCCTCAACAATCCGTCGCTTTCCATTCTTGATTTTGATCTTCTTCTCCTTCGGAACAAGGACCTGAAAGATCTTCTCCTCCATGTCCATGGTCTCAATACGCTGCATCAAGTTTTCACACACGTTCTCCTCATAGCCAGAGTAGGTGTGGATCGCGTACCAGCGTCGACCGTAATTCGCTGTTTGTTTTGCCATAGTAATTTAGTTAGCGAGGTTCACGAGAACCTCAACGAAATAGCTAAGAATCTGATCCAGGACGCCAAAGTAAGCTCCAGCAAGAACGCTGATGACGATACATAGAATCGAGTACCGAGTAACCTCCTTCTGATTCGGCCAGGTAACCTTTTCAAGTTCC
Organism: uncultured Gammaproteobacteria bacterium; assembly: GCA_964613815.1. Lineage (GTDB taxonomy): Bacteria > Patescibacteriota > Patescibacteriia > UBA9934 > UBA9934 > CAZTKG01. Next base: position 135,131 of record CAZTKG010000003.1, on the reverse strand, counting down.
TGTTTCGCCTCCCGAAAATACTTGATAACAGATCCAAAACTAGCTGATTTCATAAATTTTTGAGTTTTCAAAAAAGCCCTGGTGGGCAACGACTAGAATGTATAACAAATAAGCGTTTTTGACAAGGGTTAAATCAAAAACAGCGACAATCACCGCTGTTTTATCAAAAGCTCTCTAAATGTCCAGGTTTACAACGTCTTTCGCATGCGTCTGAATAAACTTCTTCCGCGGCGCAACATCGCTGCCCATCAAAATATCGAACGTCTCACTTGCCACCTCTGCATCTGCAATGTCTACACGTTTCATGATCCGTGTCGCAGGGTCCATCGTCGTCTCCCACAGCTGTCCCGGATTCATTTCTCCAAGACCCTTATATCGCTGAATATTCACCTTCACACGCTTCTCATCAGTAGCTCCTTCTTCATCCGCCTCTGACGCGATTTCTTCAGCCTTCTTACCGGTAAACTCTGCGATCGCTTCATTCTTCTCGTCCTCCGTATACACGTACTTAAACTTCTTCCCAACCTGAACTTTATAAAGCGGCGGCATCGCAATATACACATGCCCCGAGCTCACAAGGTCAGGGAAATAACGGAAGAACAGCGTCAAAAGCAGCGTCCGAATATGCGAACCATCCACATCCGCGTCAGTCATGATCACGATTTTGCTGTACCGCAACCCTTCAAGATTAAAGCTCTCCCCAATACTCGTTCCAAGGGCAATGATCAAATTTTTGACCTCGTTATTCGAAAGGAGCTTATCAAGTCGAGCGCGCTCCACATTCAAGATCTTTCCACGAAGCGGGAGAATCGCCTGAAAGTGCCGATCACGTCCCTGCTTAGCACTTCCGCCCGCAGAGTCTCCCTCCACGATGTATAGCTCAGACTCTTCCATATTCTTGCTGGAGCAGTCCGCAAGCTTTCCAGGAAGCATGAGTCCCTCAAGTGCCCCTTTTCGCATGATCGTATCTCGCGCCGCTCGCGCCGCTGCGCGCGCTCGCGCGCTCAAAAGACATTTTCCAATAATCTCTTCCGCATCTTTCGGGTGCTCCTCAAGATAGATTTGAAACGATTCCCCGAAGATCGATTCCACAGCAGTCCGAGCTTCAGGATTCCCAAGCTTGCTTTTTGTCTGTCCTTCAAACTGCGGCTCTGGAAGTTTTACACTGATCACCGCTGTAAGGCCTTCGCGCGTATCGTCTCCGGTCAAGTTTGAGTCTTTATCTTTCAAGTACCCCTTCTCTCGAGCATACGAGTTCAAGCTTCGTGTAAGTGCAGACCGAAAACCGGCTAAATGCGTTCCGCCATCCGGGTTCGTAATATTGTTCGCAAAACATTTCACATTGTCGTGATACTCCGTCGTGTACTGAACAGAGACCTCGACATCCAAATCTTTATGCTTCTTATGCACATAGAAGACATTCGGATGTTTTGCCTCCCGTTTCGCATTCAAATGCTTTACATAAGAAGAGACACCTCCTTCAAAATAAAATCCATACGAGGAGTGATTGTCAGTCCGTTCATCCACAACAACGACGTGCACACCTGCGGTCAAATACGTCTGCTGACGCAAGTGATCAATAATGGTCTGATAATTGAATTCAATTGTCTCAAAGATCGATTCATCAGGATGGAAACGAATGATCGTCCCCTTCTTCCGTGTTTTTCCCGTCGCCTTTACCTTGCCCTGAGGTTTTCCGATTTTGTAATGCTGCTCCCAAACCTGTCCGTCTCGATGCACGATGGCATGAAGATGGGTGGAGAGGGCGTTCACAACAGAAACACCGACGCCGTGAAGTCCTCCAGAAACCTTGTAACCACTGTCTTCGCCTCCAAATTTTCCTCCAGCATGAAGCTTTGTAAGAACCAATTCAAGGGCGGAGATCTTCTGCTGAGGATGGATATCAACAGGGATCCCTCGCCCATCATCCTCCACCTGGATCCAATTATCCGGCTGAAGCCGGATCGTGACCTTGCTAGCATGTTTTGCCATCGCCTCATCAAAGGCGTTATCAACAATTTCCCAAATCAAGTGATGAAGCCCCTGGGGGCCGGTAGATCCAATATACATTCCCGGTCGCTTCCGAACCGGTTCAAGTCCTTCCAGAACAGTAATGGATTTAGCTCCATAAGACTGCGCCTTCTTTTTTGTGTCTTTCGCCATAGATAGTAAATTCTGTGCCGATCTTATCACGAACAAGATGTGTGAACAAACACGCTCTGATGGTATACTGAGGGCAGTATGGCTCAAGATAAAGAGGAACCTGAGATCACAGAGCACCCGCAGTCAACGGCAAACGCCGCGCGCTTAAAGGCAGAGCTTCAAAGCGTGGAAAAAGAATATGCAAGGCAGGTCGCGACAACAAAGGCGGTGCCTGTTGTCAAAAAGCTATTCTGGGGCGCATGGACGCTCATCGATATAGGGCTCATGGGGGCATTTCTCCTGCTTCTAGGCGGATATTTTTTGGTCGGCATATTCTCCGACAGGGCTGACATCGCGAGCATCCCAACCAATATCGTATCCATGCACACGGCAAGTCTCCAAACGGTGGCAACAGAGATCGGCGTAGACAAGATCGGCGGTCTTGCGCTCGGAGGCGATAAATACGATATTTATGCAGAGATTCAAAACATCAACGAGAACTGGTTTGCACAATTCAGATATGCCTTTACGGTAGGTGAAGAAAAATCCGAAGTCCTTACCGGATTCATCATGCCGCAAGAGACAAAGCCGATTCTTGCGTTAAACCAAAGTTTTTCCAGAAGCGCGTCAGACCCAGAGCTATCAATCGAAAGCTTCACGTGGAATCGGGTGGACGCAAAGGAGTTCGGGTTCCCAGAAGAGTGGATCGCAGAAAGAAATAAATTTGCCATAGAAAACGCAGGATACACAACAGAAGAAGAGGGCGGGATACAAATATCCAAATCAACGTTCACAATCAAAAATGGCTCAGCGTTCAGCTTCTGGAACCCAGAATTCATTGTTTTCCTCAATCAAGGCTCAAGAACAGTGGCGGTGAATCAAGTATCAGTCTCCGGATTCGAGGCAGGGGAGTCACGAGATGTGACATTGCAATGGTATGACGGCGCACCAAAGTCCGCGACCGGAGTAACCGTAGAGGTGGTGCCTAGCATAAATTTCTTCAACAAAGACATCTACATGTCCCCAGAAGGAACCGGGAGTATCGACATCAGAGACAGAATGTAAGCCCTACTCCCATCGGGGCTTTTTCTGTAAGCTGCAACCATGCTTCATAAGTGGCTGCAAAACATCGCACGCCTCGACTGGTGGCTCATGCTCGGCGCCATGGCGCTTTTTGCGTTCGGCATGGCAGCGATCTATTCCGTTGAGCTCTCGCGGGAAAGCTCAGATTTTCTCCTCATCAAGAAGCAGTCAGGAGCATTTCTCCTGGGTCTCATTGTGATCATCGGACTGACACGCGTGAGTCATCTCTTCCTCCGAAGCTATGGTCGCGTCATCTACGCCTTCGGGATTTTACTCATGCTGGCCGTCCTCATCTTCGGCGCAGACATCCGTGGAACCACGGGGTGGTTCCAACTAGGCATCTTCTCTTTCCAGCCTGTCGAGTTCATGAAGCTGGCCCTCGCGATTCAGCTAGCGAGATATTACGCCGAGCGCGCGAGAAAACGATTTGGCTGGAGGGAATTATTCGGAAGTATGACAATCGCTGGGGTGCCAGTTCTTCTTACGCTCGCGCAGCCAGACGTCGGGTCCGCAACACTTCTGGTTGGCATCTGGGCAACGATCACATTTTTCGCAGGCGCGCGCGCTCATCATATAGCGGCACTCCTTGTCGCAACCGTCATCGTCTCAGCGGTATCTTGGTCATTCCTCCTAAAACCGTATCAAAAAGAACGTGTAGAGGTATTTTTAAACCCAGCTGCCGATCCATTATCGAGTGGATACAACATCACGCAGGCACAAATCGCCATTGGATCTGGCCAAATATTCGGAAGGGGCCTCGGGTTCGGTTCTCAAAGCCAGCTTAAATTCCTCCCAGAAAGCCAAACAGATTTCATCTTCGCTGTCATCGCAGAAGAGTTGGGGTTCCTCGGTGTCACAATCGTCTTATTGACACTTACGCTCATCTGCGTCAGAATTTTGCGCATCGCAAGGCTCTCCAGCGACCACTTCACGAGTTTTCTAGCTGTTGCCCTGCTCGGGTCCCTATTTTTCCAAGCCTGCGTCAATATCGCGGTAAATCTCGCCATTTTCCCAACAACGGGAATTGCTCTTCCGCTCATGAGTTACGGGGGAAGCTCACTCCTGTTCTCGCTTATCATGGTCGGCATCATAGAAAGTATTGCGGTACAGTTAAGGCCAGGGGAGCGGCTCAGCTAAATACGTCATGATATAATGCGCTCACCAGAAATCTCTAGCAAATATGCAAAAATCAGAATCCGAAGCAACGAGTCCGATAACAAAGTGCCCCTACTGCAAAGAGGTGTATGCTTCGGCAGATGTGACACAGATCGAATCAAAAGAGCGTTCTTCCTACGTTCACTCAAAATGTCAAAAGTGCAAAAATGCCATGATGCTGCACATTCGCTACAAAGGGGGAGGGATCGAATGCGCTGGATTTCTCACAGACTGGTCTGCAAAAGACGCAAAACGCTTCTTGCATGGCGAAAAGATCACAGTAGACGACGTCATCGAAATGCACGAGGTCTGCTCGCTTGACAATTTTCCCGAATTACGGTGAAATACGGGCGATTTACGATAACAAAAGCTATGAGTGAAATGACAATTACTGCCTCCACACGAACAATCAGTGGACGCAAAACAAACCAATTACGTGCAGAGGGAGAGGTCCCTGCGGTTATGTATGGATTCGAAACAGAACCAACAAGCCTAAAGCTGGACCGAAACAACCTCGAGCGTCTCTTGTCAAAAGCGGGAACAAGTACCGTGATCAAGCTAGACGTTGAAGGGTCAGCGCACGATGTCCTCATTCAAGAAATCCAACGACATCCAATTTCTGACGACATCACACACGCAGACTTTCGTCGCGTAGACATGAGTAAGAAGGTAGAGGCTTCTATCTCAATCACGCTCGAAGGCGAGGCTCCTGCGGTCAAGGCGCTCGGCGGAACATTGCTCCAGTCGCTTGAAGAAATTGAAGTCGTAGCACTTCCATCGGCGCTCATGAAAGAAATCACCGTAAGTGTTGAGTCTCTCGAGACATTCGACGACGTCCTCCGCGTGAGTGACCTCAAGATGCCAGAAGGCATCGAGCTCATCACAGACGCAGAAAAGGCAATCGCATCAGTACAGCCTCCACGATCAGAAGAAGAAATGGAAGCGCTCGACGAAGCGGTAGATGGAGACGTATCAAACGTCGAAGTGACCAGCGAAAAGAAGGATGAGGAATCAGAAGACGGGGAATCAAAAGAAGAATCATCAGACAAATAGTCTATGCAAGAGGAGTCCAAAAACTCCCAAAGCTCCAAGCCTGAGGGTCCAAAGCCCTCATTTTGGGCTAAAATGGGAAAATCACTAAAGACATTTAAAAGCCGAGAGATCTGGATTGCCGTCGCTGCCCTGCTTGCCGTCGGCGTTCTTATGCTCCTCGCCGTCATGTCCACAGTAGATCGTGTATCAGAAGATCAAGACGAGCAGGCCGAGACCGTCACCGAACCAGACCGGCACCCGCTCACAGGAGACCTCCTCGAATCACCACTCGAGTCCCTCCCAAGAGTATTCGGTATCATGGTGGAAAATTCCGCCGGAGCATGGCCGCTCACTGGACTCGACAAGGCCTTTCTCGTCATCGAGGCGCCGGTAGAAGCAAGTATCCCTCGCTTCATCGCGTTCTACTCAGAAGAGAGTGATGTAGAAAAAGTAGGTCCAATCCGCTCATCGCGTCCATACTATCTAGACTGGAACGACGCCCTAGACGCGGTCTATGCACACGTCGGAGGCTCACCAGAGGCCCTAGACCTCATCAAGAACGTCACAGGCACCATCGACCTAGACCAAACCTGGAACGGTACGTACTTCTACCGCCAGAACCAAACGCGCTACGCCCCACATAACGTCTACACCTCAATGGTCATGCTCCTCGCAGCACTCGTCGACAAAGAAATCGAGGGCGAGCCAGCATACGAGTCATGGAGCTTCAAAGACGACCAACCAGTCATCGCCTCTGACGCAGAATCCATCACCATCGACTTCAACGGCAGCTACCTCTACGAAATCGGCTGGACATACGATGCACCAACAAATAGCTACGAACGCTTCCAGGCAGGTGACGAAATGCTCATGGAAAACGGCGCCTCTATCTACGCAAATAACGTCGCCGTCATCGCGACCGACATCCGCATCATCGACAGCATCGGCCGAAAGTCACTAGAAACCCTAGGATCAGGAGACGCAATCTTCTCCCAAGACGGAGAAACCGAACTCGTCACCTGGAAAAAAGAAGAACGAACCGACCGAATCCGCTTCTACAAAACAGAGGGCGAAGAAATCCAATTCAACGCCGGCACAACTTGGATCGAAGTCGTGTCAGACCTCTCACAAGTCGAGATCTACCACGAGGGAGGGAAGTAAAACAAAAAACAGCCGGCTAGGCTGTTTTTTGATCCCAGTCTGATGATCTTGCAGCATCTCGAATCTCATAATAGGCGGTTCCCATGCCACGAACCTTCTCAACCGGATATTTCTCTTCCTGTCTCCGCATTTTCTCGCGCACGACATCTTCTGCGTCCACGCCAAGATACCGAGCCATCTGCAAACAATAAATCATCACGTCCGCTAGCTCATGCCGAATCTTCCGAGCTCGTTCAGAATCGGGATCAAGATCAGAAAACGCCACCTCGTCCCACTGAAAATGCTCCAAAAGCTCCGCCGCCTCAATGCTGATCCCCTTCGCAATCGTCGAAGCAGACGTCGGTACCCATCCACGAGCCTCTAAATACGCATGAATTTCATCAGAGACTTCTTTCATATCAGCACCGTACCACAACAAGTCGCGCGCGCTTACTCATATCCTCCCGCACATCCACAATCGCCCCAGGAAACACTTCCTCCACCATCCGTGGCGCCCCAAGTTCCTGCCCAGGATCAATCTCCATCAACACAAACAGCGCCCGAGGAAAGATCTCCCGCCGCGCAGAAATCTGCCCAAGCAGCTCCCGATAAAAATCCAGTCCATCAGCTCCGCCAACGATCGCCTTTTTCGGCTCAAACTGCCTCACATCAGGATCAAGCGACGGCCAGGCATCAATCTTCACATACGGCAGATTCGCACAAATCACCATCGTCTTGTGCTCGCGGTTGATCAAGTCAGAAGCAAAAAACGGCTCCAACAAACTCCCCTCAAGAAATCGAATCTTGTCAGCAGCCTTCAATCTCTCCGCATTCCGCCTTGCGACAGTTAACGCATCCACAGAAACATCAGAAGCGACTACCTCACACCCAACCTCCTTCACAAGCGTAATCCCAATCGCTCCAGACCCCGTCCCAACATCCAGAACCGCGGTATCCTCATCAATAATCTCCATCGCCGCCTCCACAAGAAGCTCCGTCTCCGGCCGCGGAATCAAAACATCAGCCGTCACCACAAAGTCCCGCCCATAAAACCCCTTCTCCCCCAAAATATAAGCAATCGGCTCATGCGCCGCTCGCCGCTTCACAAAATCCGTATACGCATTCAACTTATCAGCGGCCACGTAATCACTAAAGTGCGAAAACAAATGCGCCGCCGGCACATCCAAAACATGACGCAAAAGCATCTGCGCCTCAATCATCGCATTCGGCTTATTCACTTGCTCATGCGAAGTAGACTTAATCTCCTCCTGAGCCCATTGCAGAGCTTCAAAAATCGTAGACATACATTACCCCTCCGTCGCATCCGCAAGCGCTTCCTGATGAATGGCAAGGCGAACGTTCGCAATGATCTCTCCGATATCTCCATTCAAAATCCCCGCAAGATTATGCCACGTCGTCTTAATCCGATGATCCGTCACCCGATCCTGCGGTTCGTTATACGTCCGAATTTTCTCACTCCGATCCCCAGTCCCAATCTGACTTCGCCGCGTCGCATCCAGCTCCGCCTGTTTTTTCTCCTGCTCAGCCGCATACACCCGTGCCCGAATAATCTGAAGCGCACGCTCCTTATTCTGTCGTTGAGACCGTTCTTCCTGACAGTAGACCATCACCCCTGTCGGAATATGCACAATCCGCACCGCAGAATACGTCGTATTCACACTCTGTCCGCCGGCCCCGGTAGAGGTTGTCGCCTCAATCTTCAAATCCTTGGCATCAATATGAAAGTCCTGCTCCTCAATAATCGGCAAAACCGCAACAGTGGCAGTAGAGGTATGAATCCGCCCTTGCTTCTCTGTCGCTGGAACGCGCTGAACCCGATGAACGCCGCTCTCATGCCGAAACTCCCCAAACGCCCCTGCATGCTTCATAGAAAAGATAATCTCCTTACATCCGCCCAAATCATTCTGACTCTGACTCGCAATCTCAACCTTCCACCCTTTCTCCTCGGCATAGCGTGAATACATCCGAAACAAATCCCCGGCAAACAAGGCTGCCTCATCTCCGCCAGCACCAGCACGAAGTTCAAAAATCGCGCCACTCTCATCAATCGGATCCTTCGGAATAAGCGCCTGCTCAAGTTGTGGCGTCAGCTCCGCGATCTTCGCTTCAAGCATCGGAACCTCTTCACGGGCAAGTTCGCGCATCTCTTCATCATCCCCAGAAAGCATCTCTTTCGCACTGCGCAAATCCCCCTCGGCCACGCGCAGTGCACTCGCCAACCCAAAAATCTCCGCAACATCGCGATACGCACGATGCACCTTTTCAAGTCGTTTATTGTCTTTTGCGAGGTCAGGAGAGTTCATCTCTCGCTCAAGTTCTTCTTTCCGAGCACTATATTGCTCCAAAACCGCTTCAATATTCATAACGTCAGTTTACAGGTAACAAAAAACGCCTGCAAAAATTCGCAGACATTTTTCTTGATCTAAACAGTCTCCTCAGCAGCCTTTTTCTCCGCACGCTTCTCTGCTCGAGCTTTCTTTTTCGCAAGCTTCGCTGCGTGATCAAGTGTCGCATCAGCTTTTTTCTCATTGCGAGAAACAAACTTCTCAACACGTCGAGCAGTATCAACAATTTTCTGCTTTCCTGTGTAAAATGGGTGACATTTGCTACAAAGTTCAACCTGAATGGCCTGAACCGTAGATCCAGAAGCAAACGATGTCCCGCAAGCGCAAGAAATCGTTGCATCTGAATGATAAGTTGGGTGGATGGAAGTTTTCATAGAAATTCGTGGATACTCTAACATCGGAAGTTCGCGGTGTCAATGCCAAAGTCTTTACAAGAACCCTGTTTTCCGCTAGGTTTACTTGAGCCTTTATTTTGGCAAGATCCTTTCATCACTGCTTCGGAGGAATCAATGAAGCACTTCATCCCCTTTTTGATCATCGCCTGCACGCCCACCGACGTCCACTGGCACGATTCTGGCACCTGTGACGCAGTCACGGCGTCCACAACGTCTGCCAATGTCGACTCAGACGGAGATGGTTACACCGCAGATCAGGACTGCAACGACGCCGACTCGACCATCAACCCCGGCGCCAGTGAGATCTGCGACGGCATCGACAACGACTGCGACGGAAACCCCGACGACTACGACGACGACCTCGAAGGCGCCGTCACGTACTTCCTCGACGACGACGGCGACGGATTCGCCTCGAATCAGCACTATTACACCGGATGCAACCCCCCGGACGGCTTCATTGAAGAGGGCGGCGACTGCAACGACGAGGACAGCTCGATCTATCCCGGCGCCGCCATGGGCTGCGACGATCTCGATCGCAACTGCGATGGTGACGTCGACAACGACATCGACGACGACGGTCAGTCCGACGCCGAGTGCGGCGGCTCCGACTGCGATGACGCGAATGCAAGCGTCCACGTCGGCGCCACCGAAGACTGCGCTGACGGACTCGACTCTGACTGCGACGGTCTGTTCGACGACGGGACCATCTACTACGTCGACACCGACGGAGACGGCTTCGGAGACGAGAGCGACCAGGCCGAGTTCTGCACCGAGACCGATGCGGTGAAGGCCGGCTACGCCCTCGAGTACGGCGACTGCGACAACGAGGACGGAACCATCAACCCGAACGCCATCGAGGAGTGCGACGACGTCGACAACGACTGCGACGGAACCGTCGACGAAGGTCTCGGCGACACCTACTACTACGACGGCGACGCCGACAACTACGGCGACGAGAACGCTTCCGAGATGTTCTGCACCATCGCAGACGCCTACATCGGCGGCTACGTCCCCGGAGACATCACCGGTGACGGCATCAACGACCTCGACTGCGACGACTCGTCCGCATCCATCTACCCCGGCGCTACAGAGAGCTGTGACGGAACCGATCAGGACTGCAACGGCATCGCTGACGTCATTCTCTACCTCGAGTTCGAGGCCGGAACCGGTGCTATCGCATACGACACATCCGGAGGCAGTCACAACTGCAACATCACTGACGGCACATGGGACTCGGGCTACGACGGCGGGGGTCTTCTCTTCAACGGAGAGACGACCGAGGTCATCTGCGAGCACGATGAGCTCATGCCAACGAGCGGGATCTCGCTCGTAGCATGGGTGAAGCCTGACTATGTGAACCCGGATAGCTGGGACACGATCCTTTCAAGGGGCGGCGACGGAACAACCAACGTCGGCACCTCTCCGGATTCCTATTGGATGGGCTTCCATGAGGCGGAGCTGTCCTTCTACACCTTCGCCTACGACTCCGTCGCTGGAGATGGCGACGAGATGACCGACGGACTGAATTACTCCGCTCTCGCCACATGGAGCATGGTCGGATTCACCGCCGACTTCTCCACTGGAGAGAGGAGTATCTACTTCAACGGCATTCTTTCCGCAACCGACACGGATGCGCCAGTGGCACTTCTCTACGACGAGTCGCCGGTATACATCGGTGCCGACATCAACGGAACCTCTGTCGGAGCAAGGTTCGAGGGGTATATGGACTCCCTCATGGTTCTCGACTGTGGGGTTTCCACAACCGACATCTCCTCTGCCTACACGACCGGAACCGTCTTCGGCTTGTAAGCCAACCAACCCCCGAAAGGGGGGATTATTTTTGCCAAAAGCCACAAAAAAAGAAACAAAACAGCTATTTTCGGGTAAAAAGACCAAGAATTCATCAAAAAATAAAGAATACGAAAAAACGTAGGAAATAAAGCATTTTTGCACGTTTTCCTGATGGGGAAGTAGAGGTGGGGAATTTTGTAAACAAAAGCCTTACAAGCTTGACAAAATAACAAGATTATGCTATATTTACGCGTCATTTGGCCGTAAATTAACATTGTTCCCTGGCGAAAGGATCTTTCTTTTCGCGAGGCAACAACGCCTTATTGGACCTTCAATCACCAACGTCTTTTCAAGGAGACAAACACATGTCCATCTTGTTCATCGCTGCGTTGACAGGCTGTAGCCTGCTCACGTTCGATCCAGATCACCAGGAAGGTGGTACCAGTGGCACCGCCACTAGCACCACCGACACGGCGATCACTACCGACACGGCGATCACTACCGACACGGCGATCACTACCGACACGACCGAGACCGACGGTCCGGAACGTCCGAACGCCGACGACTGGTTCACTCCAGTCGACGACGACACGGGCGATACCGGCACCGGGGACACCGGCACCAAGACCGTCACGCTCGCCGACGCAGTCGTCACCGACCTCTGCAACGACGTCAGCATGACGATCGAGCTCAGCGGCCAGATCACCGACATCCTCCTCGACGACGCGGGCAACGCGTCCCCGGTCAGCGAAGGCTACATCGCAAGTCTGCAGGTCTGCTCCACGAGCGGCATCTGCGACACGACCGCCTTCGACCGAGGAAACATCGAGAAGGGCGAGGATCCGTACTCGCTCACCACCACCCTCGAGAACTTCGCGCTCAGCGCCGTTCTCATCACGGGTGAGGTGTTCACGGTAGATCTCAACCAGGTCGCAGTCACCGGAGACGGCGTTGTCACCACGAACGACGACGCCACCGGCTTCATGGTCACGTACCAGGAAGACGGGTCATGCGCCGAGGCCACCCCGACCATCAACATCACCATCATGGATCTCTGTGCCGGCACGGCCAGCTTCGTCGTCAAGGGCGAGATCAGCACTTCGCTGGTCGATGCCGCTGGCACCGAAGTCACACCCACGCTGACCACGGAGAGTTCCGTGCAGGTCTGCGACCTCACCGGATCCTGCCACAACATCAGCTACTCCGGGGACGACACGAGCTACTCGTTCGCCGTCGCCAACACCGAGTACGTCCTCCAGGTCAGTCTGGAAGACGGCACCGCCTACGCCGTGAACACGGGCCTCGTGTTCATCGACGGCGACGGCAGTGTCACCTCGGATGGCACCATCGTGGTCGAAGACGTCGACGGCTCCTGCGACGAGTCCTCGGACACCGGATCTCCCTCGGGAGACACCGGAAACCCTAGCGGGGCCGGCGAGTCCGATACGGGCGACGCCGGCGACACCGGAACCACGACCGATGCAACCGACACCGGCGACACCGGATCTCCCTCGGGAGACACCGGATCGCAGGATACGGGCGCACCGGCCAGCTCCGACACCGGATCCGCCTCGGCGGACACCGGATCGAGCGGCTCCAGTGACACCGGTACAGCGGACGACACGGGCACCTCAGGCGACACCGGCGACCCCGGCGAGCCTGTCGAGGACCCTGCTCCCACCCCCATCGTCGACGTCGACGTGTTCAGCTTCTGCGACGGCACGGCTTCCGTGACCGTCAACGGGGTGATCACCGAGGCGCTGCTCAACGCAGACGGTGACTCAGAGGTCGTGAGCGCATCGCTGCTCTCGACCATCGGCACCTACGACGAGTCGCTCGGCGTGATCGATGAGGTTGGCTACACCGCCGACAGCGTGGATCACTCGCTCTTCACTGATGCGGAGTTCAAGCTCGGCGCTGTGTCGCTCTCCAGCGACTTCTACAGCTTCGACTTCCTCCTCCTCAACATCACCGGCGATGCCTACGAGGCCACCGCCTCTGACGGCATCAGCCCCATCATCGTCATCGACGAGTCCAGCTGCGAAAGCGGCACGGACCCGGACGAAGGCGGCGGCACGGGCGACACCGGCGATGTGAGCGGCGACACCGGGGATCTCTCAGGAGACACGGGCCAGACCGACACCGGCACCACGACCGACGCTGACGACACCGGGTCTCCCTCAGGAGACACCGGCACCGGCGGAACCACGGGCGGCACGTCTTCGGGCGGATCGACCGGCGGAACCACTGGCGGCAGCACCGGAGGCACCACCTCCGGCGGATCAACGGGCGGAACCACGGGCGGGACCACTTCAGGTGGCAGCACGGGCGGTGACACGGGCACGACGGCTTCCGGCGACACCGGATCTCCCTCGGGAGACACCGGATCCTCGGACACCGGCACCACGGCATCTCCCCTCGATGACGTCTGCAACGCAGACGCCGGAGAGTGCGACGTCGAGGTGTTCATCGAGACCGACTGCTCGGACGTCACGTCCGGCATGGCACAGTTCTACATCCAGGGAGCGCTCTCAACCTCTCTCGTAGACAGCGCCACAGTCTCCTCATCGTACGTCCAGTCCGTAGAGATCGGTCAAGAGGACTGCTGGGACAGCGCAGACACCTGTGGGCAAACCAACTACAGGAACGACACGCTGCTCCACGTCCTCGCAGAGGTGGACGCCATAGACTCCACGCCTCGCATCAAGGACTACGACGGAACCGTCTTCTACACCGACCTCACCAAGGTCAGCGTGGAGGGTGACGGCTACATCGACGTCGACGATGCGGGCACCGGACTCATCATCCGGGTGGATTCGAACGGCACGTGTGAGTTCGAGCTCGACTCCACTGGCGAGGATTTCCTCACCAGCGAGTCAGGCGCGGGCGCCGCGGACACGGGAGACACGGGGGACGGATCGGCTTCGGCTGATCCTGACACCGGGTCCACCGTGGACGCCGAGGACACCGGGTTCGCTGCGGCGGACACCGGTGCCCTCGACACGGGTCTCCAGGTCACCGACACCGGGTCTGCTTCGGCAGACACCGGTGCGGTGCCCGCCGGCGACACGGGAATCGCTTCTGACACCGGGGGATCGGCAAATGCTGACACCGGTGTTTCTTCTTCAGAAGACACGGGCACGACCTCGTCAGGCGGCGACACCGGCGACGCCGGAACTGGCACCTCGGGCGGTTCCACCACCACCGACGCCGACGGAGACGGATTCGTCGAAGCCGACGACTGTGACGACACCACGGACCTCATCAGTCCGGACGCCACAGAAGTCTGCGATGACGGACTCGACAACGACTGCGACGGTCTCGTCGACTCAGACGATACCGATGCAGAGTGCCTCGTGGAGTTCTCCTGCACGAACACCGGCACCGGCATCGAGGTCACCATCAACGGATCGCTCTTCTCGAACGGGCTGCTCTCCAGCATCCCCGACATCGAGAGCGTGAACTTCTGGGCCTGGGATAACTCAGGCTCCACCCCATTCACCACCGAGAGCTACTCCGGCGACGGCACCGACCTCACCGCCTCGCTCCCGTTCAGCGTCTGGACCCCAGAAGCTGTCTCCTCCACCGGCGCCACCGCTTGGGCCAACCTCCAAACGTTCTTCACGAACGACGAGGACCTGGTCTGCTACGTGGACGTCGACGACTCCGGTACCGGACTCGTCATGCGCGTGGACGCAACCGTAGGGCTGTAGCGCACATCTTGCGCTCGCTCACCCACCGTTCGAAAGATCGGTGGGGTTTTTTTATTTTGCCGGGGGCAAAATAACCCTTCGTAGCTCCAAGGAGCGAAGAACGGGTGGTGACGCTGAAGTAATCTCAATCTGCGTAGCACATCATGAGTTAGATCGCTTCGCTTGTTTGCCGAAGGCTGCAGTTCTGCATTCCAGCAAACAAGCGAAGCAATTCAACGAGTCACGAGGACCGCAGGTCCCCAAGGGGCGATACAACAAGCGATGTGCGCAGCACAAGCGATCCAGTCCTCTCCCCTGTGCTATCATGACTACAAAACAACCCATGAACGACCTCCACGCTGCCTACAAAACCAGCGAAGAATTCTCCCGTTCCGCCGCGTTCGGTATTTTTGCGCTCGTCTCTCTCGCGCTCGTCGGAACCATCTTCCTCTCTCCAGCGCTTGTTCTGGGCTCTGTCTTCGCCGTCTTCGCCATTTTTGCCACATTTTACAAGCCTCAGATCACGCTCATGGCGTTATTGTGGTACCTCCCATTCGAACCGTTTCTACTCAAGTGGGTCCCAGACGACGTCTACATCTACGCGCGATATTTCTCAGAATCAATCGTCTATCTCTTGGTAGGAGTGGTCTTTGTCTACATTCTTCTCGGGAAGCTCAAATACCGGTCCACGCCAGCAGACCTTCCATTCATCCTCTTCGGCATCATGCTTCTCGCCTCGGCGCTGATCAATCTCATTGCTCCATGGAGCGCTATTCTAGGGATACGCCAAATCATCAGATTCGTCCTCCTATTTTTCGTTGCAACAGCTCTGCGTCCATCAAGGACCTGGATGAAGCGCGTCATCGCAGGTCTGTTCATCATTCTCGCGATCCAAATTGGTCTCGGCTACAGTCAGGCTATTGTTGGTCAGGGGCTAGACGACTTCCTCATCCCATCAGAAACACGAACCTCAGGAGATATCGTGCTCACATCAGGGACAACGCAGTTCTGGGATTATGGAGAGCGCGTCTTTGGTACATTGGGGCGTTACGACCGCCTAGGAACATTTATGGCGCTCCTCATGCTCATACTGGTCGCGTCGTTATATGAACAAAAAAAACACCCCTCAAGACCAATTTGGGCGTGGCTTCTCGTCGCAGCAATCATTGGAATCTCCCTCACATACTCCAGATCAGCCTGGATCGGATTTATCCTAGGAGGGCTTTTCATTGCCGTATGGGCCCATAGAGACAGGCGAATAATGTGGGCGGTAGGAATCACAGCTGCTGTTCTCGCTCTCTATATTTCGTTTACAGGCTTGGTCGTCAGTCGTCTTACCGAGGTTTCTGACCAAAACCTTGCCGAACGATTCTTTGAAGCCTTCTCCTACGAGCGCTGGCGAGGCGAATATTACGGCTTAGGAAGAATGTTCTGGATCGTCCAAACCCCGCTCGAAGTCATCCCAGCATCCCCGTTGTTCGGTCACGGCCCAGCCTCATATGGTGGCGGAGCAGTTGCGGCACTCAAAAACACCGAAGTCTACGACGACCTCTCGCTCCCATTCGGCGTCTACGGATCAGATGGCTACATAGACAACAATTGGCTCAGTCTCTGGGGAGAAACGGGAACAATCGGCCTCGGCCTCTATCTCTGGGCATACATCGCGTTATTCGCAATGTGTATCAGAGTCTGGAGAAAATCAGACGACGAATTCACGAGAACGCTCGCACTCGGCATGGCGGGTGCAATGATCGCGGTTGCAGTAAACGCCTTCCTCGCAACATTCCTAGAGGTAAGAACGCTCGCGCCGTATCTATGGGTCCTCCTAGCCTGTGTTGCTGTCCTTGGACAAGAAGAAAAGATTCTCACTTAATATGCGCATCGTCCACGCGCACAAGTACCACTATCTTCGCGCAGGAGCAGAGCGCTATATGTTCGAGCTCATGCACTTGCAAGAACAGGACGGCCACCAGGTCGCCCCATTCAGCATGCATTATCCAAAGAACATCCCATCTCCATGGGCAAAGTATTTTGTCTCAGAGTTAGAAACGGAATCTGGTGCATCAGGATCAATCATAAGCAAAACAGCAAGGGCGCTCTGGTCAACGGAGGCAAAAAAGAAGTTCACAAAACTGCTCGACGATTTCCGTCCAGACATCGTTCACGTTCACAACATTTACACGCACATCTCACCCTCCATCCTCTCTGTCTGCAAAAAGAGACATATTCCCGTCGTCATGAGCGTACATGACTATTCTCTCATCTCAGCAAACTACAGTCTTTGGGGTGGCAAAGGCTCACTTCCAATCAAAAACCCAGGGCTGCACAAGGTCGCCTCATCTCGATTCATAAAAGGCTCATACACAGCAACGCTAGCGCTAGAGGCCATCTACCGATGTCAAAAAGCGCTAGGACTCTATCAAAACAAGATAAACAAATTCCTCGCAAACTCAGAATTCACCCGCCAAGCCCTCATCAAAAACGGCTATCACGAAGATCAAATAGAGGTCTTCCACCCATTCCTCTCTGCGGAGCTGATCGAGCGCGAGCATCACCGCAAAAAGAAGTCCGTCGGAAAACGTATTATCTACTTCGGCAGGCTCGCGGACTACAAAGGGGTTCAGACCCTCATAAACGCAGCAAAACTCCTCCCAAAGGAAGGTTTTCAAATCGTCGGAGCAGGTCCATACGAGTCAGAGCTAAGGACGCTTGCAGAAGGTCAAGAAAACATCGAGTTCCTAGGCTTTATTAAGGGCACGGAGCTTTGGGAGCATATCGAACAGGCAAAAGTCGTCGTCGCACCATCAATCTGGCACGAACCCTTTGGCCTAAGTGCTCTAGAAGCAATGTCATTAGGGGTGCCTGTTGTCGCGGCAAAATCAGGAGGATTAGCCGAAATTATCGAAGATGGTATCAGCGGAAGGCTATTCAAGCCCGGTTCACCGCAAGCATTAGCAGACGCATTAGGCGAAATAATTCACAATAAGTCAGTTCTGCATTCAATGGGCGAATCCGCACGGCATCGCGCACATGAACTCGGAGATCCGCAAAATCACTGGCAAAATCTTCGCAAACTGTACACAAAAATCAAACAAAAACACAGAAAATAGTGGCCAAAAACAGCAAAATATAGTAAGACTTACAGCGCTCGTAAAGGGGAATTGAACAAGGAGAAAAAGAGGGTGAAAACCCAGTCAAAAGATGTGGACAAAATCGTCGGTATCACACTTGACTTTTTTTATATTTTCTGCTAATTTTCCGCTTCAATGGAACGGAAGAGACAAACATCCTATCTAATCTATGAAGATCGCAATGATCGGACAAAAAGGTGTACCAGCCAAGTTCGGCGGCGTAGAAACGCACGTCGAAGAATTGGCAACGCGTCTTGTACGTGAAGGTCATGAGGTGACTGCCTATGCTCGACCTTGGTACGCAAAAGAAAAAGCGGATCGCTACAATGGAATCCAAATTAAACGTCTTGTCTCAATCAAGACAAAGCATTTGGACGCGATCTCGCATACGTTGTTTGCAACACTGCACGCATGTCTTTTCGGCCGACCAGACGTGATCCATTTTCACGCGGTAGGACCATCATTAATGGCATGGATCCCCCGCATCCTCCGCCCGCAGGCAGTCGTTGTCACAACATTTCACTGCATCGACCGCCATCACGCAAAGTGGGGATTCCTCGCACGCTGGGCCTTAAAAACAGGAGAGTTTGCCTGCCTAAAATTCGCAGACGCAACCATTGCCGTATCAAAAACGCTCACGAACTACATCTCTCTCCAATATCATAAACAGGCAAATTACGTTGCAAACGGCATCACGCCACGACGAGTAGCCATCGACAACGTCGTCCTCGCTCCGTTCAGCCTAAAATCAGGTGATTACATCTCAATGGTATCCCGCCTCGTACGCCACAAAAGCCAACATGTTCTCATTGCGGCCTGGAAACGAGCCAAGGAACTTGAGCCAAAGCTTTTTAAGGACAAGAAGCTCGCAATCGTCGGAGGCTCAGCCTTCACAGACGATTACGTCAAAGAGCTCCACGAGCTAGCAGCAGGCGACAATTCCATCGTATTCACCGGCTATCAAACAGGAGAAGTTCTCCAGGCGCTATTCGCCGGTTCACAATTCATGGTCCATCCATCCACATCCGAGGGACTTCCAATTGCCGTGCTAGAGGCAATGAGCTACGGAAAGTGTGTCGTTGGATCCGACATCCCCGAAAACTATGAGGTCATCGAAGAGCATGGGATCTCATTCGAAACCGGGAACGTCGAAGATCTTGCACAAAAAATCATCGAGCGATTCCAGGACCCAATGGGCACAGCCGCCATCGGTCACACCGCCCGCGTATTCGTCGAAAGCGAATACAACTGGGACGACATCGCCGTAGAAACCATCGAACTATACGAAAAACACGTCGCACTCCGAGAAGGAGTATACGCTGTCTAAAAACACCCCGCCAAGCGAGGGTGTTTTTGGTTTCAGCAGTCATTGCGAGCGCAACGCGGCAATCCCACGACGGAGCATCCATTGCGCACACAAGAAAATATCAGTAAACTCCCAAAAGTTCTTTCAAGGAGAGATCATGACCCTCACAGAAGCAATCCTCGAACTCATCCCAGAAAAGCATCGGCCCTGGGCAAAGCAAGACATCAGAACACACGCGGAGTGGTTAGTGTCGATGTCACTGCGCGGTCAGGCTCCCATGCGCCGCATGGAGTCAACGTATGCGGCACAGGTAGCTGCAGCCACCGGAATGCAGGTCGACGCCGTGCATTTCATCTCGTTCCGAGAACTCAGCGTGCCACTGAAGCGCCCGGGATGGATTCGTGAACGCGAGTTCCGACAGTTGGTTCTGGCGCCGGCAAGCGATGCATTGCAGGGGGTGCTGACAAATGGCGTACAGCTTCGTCTGCGCACAGAGGTCTACGACGAGGCCGTGAGTGATTCTCGCTGCGGAAGGAAGGTATCGGAGTTTTCCGCCCTCGAGACGGCGCTTGGCGGTGAGCATCCGATGAACGCGATCGGGAGGGAGCTCGGACGTAGGCTCGGCCTCCCGAGCCCAAATCTGGCCACGCTCCTTTCCTTCAGTATCTTCTCAGGCCTCCGCGCCCTCGCGCTCTACGCCGCCATCGGCGACCGCGAAGCCTTCAATCGCATCGCTATCCTCACCCGCTGGACCCGCCAAGCCATCCCCTTCGGCTGGGCCCGCCATCCAGACACCCTTGAAGACACCGGCACATTCATCGCGATCTGCGCATAGCAACCCCTCCGAAAGAGGGGATTTTTCATTGACAAAAAGCACGAGGAGTGATATTCTCATCTGCCTTGGAAAACATCCAAGAACAGTTCATTCAGGAGAAGAAATGCGCATTCAAGCAGTTCTGGGCTCATATCAATCCGGACTTGTCACCGGCAATCTGGAGATCGGGGAAGGAAAAATTCCAGAAGAGATGTTCGCTGCAAAGGCTCAGGTCTTCACACACAGGCTGACCTGTGCGGTTCTGGAAAGACCAAGGGTGATCGCATCAAGCAGGGTAGAAGGCGTTGTGACAAGCGTTGAAAACCTTGGGCCAATCATGCAAGCCAAGATGTTGCTTCTCTGGAGTCCGTGCCCGATCGCAACAATCTCTGGAGACGGTGGCGGTTTTTGGGAGGCAAGGATTGGGAGGCGCGTGACGGCAAGTGGCCTCGGCAGCCACCCGGCCAAGTTCCAATGGAAAGACCGAGTCCCATCACGTGTGGCATTTCAGGACAATGAGGCGAAGGTTGTCCATTGGGCAATGCTATCCAAACTCGCCGAAATAAGCGGGCTGGATCCGCGAACAATCATGAAATTCGCATGGATGACGAGTCGCCACAAAAGCGGCCTACTGTACATCCAGGGCCACAAGGCGGTCGTGAGGCAGGCGACAGAGCCAGGCCTGCTCAGATCGCTAGAGGCCGCGATCGCAACAGCCGACCAGCCACGAGCCGCATGGCTCCACGAGTCCCTGGCAACAAGAGTTCTCTACATCTCCAAATGCCTCAGGGCAAAGGAGGTGCGCGCCAAGTCCCCCTAGCTAAAGAGGGGGTTTTTCTATTGGCTGATAAAGCTTAGAAGCCGTCTATAGCATTGCGGAATCAACGATTTCTCTCCCAATCCCTTCGGGCACGCGAACATGTCCTAACTCAATATCAGAAAGTTTATCCAAATGATTGACACCGAGCTTCCCAGAAAAGAGGGGCCGAATATTCTCCTTGTAGCCATCATGGATCACATTTCGAACCATCATAAGTCCAGATCGATACACGTGGTCCCGATAAAAGCCAACTCCAGCAGTATCAAATTTCGAAATCCCCCGATAAACCCGCAGGCAGAGCCGCCAAGCAGCATCACGCCCGGCCTCTACAGGATCCTCATTCCCAACATGATCAGCTAGCAATGCACGAGCCTGACTCAAAACATCAAAAACCTCCACAAATGACATCTCTCCAGCTAAAACATTCGCATAAGCCTCCCAAAACCCCGGATCAAACCGCCGAGCCTTCCCGCTCATCGAATTCTGATGCCAAATCGCTAACCCCTCTTCAGTCGCTAAATACCCATCCAGTCCACGAGCCAAGATCATGAGCGGACTATTCGCTCCGTTATGCGCCCGAAGCGCATGTACCTCAATTTCATGTGCAATCAATCTCACCGCCCGAGCTCGAGAAATCAAAATATCCCGAGGAATCTTCACGCGCATCCCAGCCCCCGGAATCTGCGCAACCCGCATCCCAGACCGCCCCGTCGGACGAATATCAACATTCGTAATGCCATAATGCTGCAGCGCGCTCTCAACCATCCCATGCATCATTTCCGCATTAATCCGCTTTTCATGCCGATACAAAGGGGTGCCCCCAGAAATCATCTCTCCAAACTCAGCCTCAAGTTCGCCTCGAGTATTCGCGATCGGTCCAAATAGCTCAAGCGTCTTCGTGCTCACTCCCTCATCATCCCCAGCGCAAATCGCCTGCACGATCTCCGCCCGAAGCCGGAGCTCTCGAGCCTTCGCGACATACAGCTCCTGAACCCTAGCTCGCACCTTGCTCGTCAAAATCACCTTCAAAAACCCGTCAACATGTTGCAAATAATCATCCACCGGGTACCTACGAGCACGGGGGTAGGCAAACCTCGGCAATTTTCGCGTATCAAAAAACGCCAACCGAGATCGCGTTACGCTTTCCTTGCTCGGCCGGGTCAAAGCATGAAAAGGGAAGGTCGGCAGCTCACAAAGCTCCCGATACAAAAATTCGTCTTCTTTTCGATTGGACACAATAAGCAATTATGTCCTCCTGTCGCTATTCCTGGTCACCAGGAGAGAAGTGCGGATTCCGAATCTTCCACTGTTCCACATACTGCCCAATTCCATCACGATCACGCTTCTTGCGAATCGTAGGCTTCCGCTGAGACCAAGAAAGGAGCGAATCAAAGCTTAACTTATAACGCCCCTGCACGACAATATACAAAACGCTCCCATCCGCAATAGCTCGGCGAATCGTTCGCGTACTCACTCCAAAAAGCTTAGCGGCCTCACTTACAGAAAGTCGAACGGTATTCGCAGATGGAGTAGTCATAAATCCAGACCAAAAGTTAATGTCAATAATAGCCTAGACAAGAAGAGATCATTTGTCAAAGAAACCGATGACAAACAGAACAGCGGGCCCTTGGGACGTGAGGTCGAAAGACCTTTTACGTCCTCGCCAAGATTCGCAAATTAATGCAAGATACCCACAATATTTTTCCAAGTGTAATGATTTCATCATTTCCACGACTATATAGATGTACGCGACATGAACGCGAAAAAACAACAATTCCTTTTGCACCGCGTATACGCGCACCGCGATACCGAAGCATATGGCGAGCTCTACGACGCCTACTTCGAAAAGATCCGCCGCTATCTCTTCTTCAAACTCCCTACCGGGCACGACGCAGATGAGCTCGCAGGAGAGGTCTTCCTCCGCGGCTGGGAGTACGCAACAGCAAGCAGGGTCAACTACGCCGGCGCACTCTTCTATCGCATCGCAACAAGACTCGTGGCAGATTTCTACCGCAAACGCATTATCGAGGGCGACATCAGCGAAGCAGAAGCAATCGCCTCATCAGAAAATATCGAGCACGAGCTGGATACAAAAGATGCAGCAGGAAAGCTCGCAAAAGGAATCAGACAGCTCAAAGAAGAGTACCGCGAACTCATCATCCTCAAGTTCCTAAACGAAATGGAGATAAAGGAGATCGCGAGAATCCTCGGAAAGACGCCAAATAACATTCGTGTGTCATTACATAGAGCAAAACGAGCGCTCCAAAGAATCATGGAGGCAAACAAGAAAAAATGAACGACATCTTCGAACAATTGAAGAATCAAAGAAACGATGAGCGACTCGGCGCATCAAATTTTGAGATCAAAAAGCAAAAACGCGCTCAAATCATGGCAGCGATCGGAAGTGATCAAAAAGAGCCAGCGTCATTACCTCTACAAGAGACGGCGTTCACAAGAGCGATCTGGACACTCCAAGCAGCACTTCGTCAGCCGGCAATTTCAGCAGCAATGATCGGCGTCCTCCTCATCGGAGGTATCGGGACCTTCCAGGGCGCACACGCGGCACTCCCAGGCGACACGCTCTACAGTCTCAAGCTAGCAACCGAGCAAGCGCGTCTCCAGTTTGCGTCATACGAAAGCAGGGCGGTCCTCCACACACAGTACGCAGAACGAAGACTTCAAGAGGTCGTTGCCCTAAAGGGCGCATCAAGAGGTGAGCACATCGAAAGCACCATGACGGCCCTCAAGAAAGAGCTCCAGCTCGCAGACGGTCAGCTCAAGCTTCTGCAGGTCGAGGGAGGTAGCGAAGCAGCGAAGGTGGCGCAAGAAATAGACGAAAAAATCGACACACTCACAATTGCATTAAATACGGAGGCAGAAAACGATCCAGAGGCGGTACTCACGGAATCAGTAAAACAAGCAGAGGACGCATCGAGGGCCGTATCAGAAACCGTCACAGATGTCCTTGTCGAAACGCATGAGCAGTCAGAAGAGGTCGTCACAAGCGCAGATCTCAGCAAAAAGTTCAAAGAAGACTACGTAGCAATCCAGTCCCGGCAAACATTTGACTACGGCAGGCTCGTCGTCATTCAGAACTTCTTCGACGTAAATCCAGATCTCATCACAGACACGTTCCTCGCAGGGGCAGATACAGCAGCTCTCAATTTCCAGCTCGCCAAGTCAACAGAGGACGTCTCCCAGGCCATGAGCTTCATGGCAGCAGGAGGGTTCCGCGCAGCATTCGACATTCTAGAGGCAACAACGCAGGACATTCTCGCGATAGAGGCAGAGCTTGCAGAAATAGAAATCGGCATCATGACCGCGCAAAGCATGTCAGAGGAGCAGGCGGTGTCCGAACAACAGGAGGGCGAAGTGTCTATCAATACAGAGGGAATCGAGGAGATCACGGAAGTCATCAAATAAAAGACGCAAATTCATGTGCAGGGGCTGCAGGCCCTTGCCATGAGAGTGCGTCGCATTCTCACGTTAGGTTGTCAGTTAAAATTAGGGTGAAAGCTTAAAGGTCGAGGCCGCAGTGGCCGCTCAACCCTCTACTCTTAAATGGAAAGGCATTACAGATTTATGGAAAATGTGTTAACAATCGGAAAACGTGCGTTAGCGATTACAATTGCCGCCGCAACTGTTCTATGGGCAGTCGGTATTGCCGCTTTTGCTGTTCCTTCAGCAAGCGCTGCTGACATGGGGTCACTCATCAAGGGTGAATCTCTTTCAACGCTCTACTACTACGGTTACGACGGATCACGCTACACGTTCTCTAACGAAAAGACATACAAAACTTGGTATGCAGACTTTGACGATGTAAACGAGATCTCAGATAGCGATCTTGCAGACATCTCATTGGCTGGAAACGTGGTCTACCGACCAGGTGTCCGATGGATCAAGATCCAGAGCGACGCAAAAACGTACGCTGTGGCAACCGATGGAACAATCCACTGGGTTGAAACAGAAGACGTAGCTAGCGGACTCGCTGGCGACTCATGGGCATCAACGATTGACGATGTTCCTGACGTGTTCTTCGTTGACTACTCTGTAGGATCATCACTAACAACCGCGTCTGCATTCGATGGAATGACATACATGGACGGAAGTGACTACTACATTGCTTGGGACGGAGAAAAGCGCATGCTCACCGAAGATGGACGAGATGCAAACCGACTTTGGGATTCATCATTCCTCTCAGGTGACAGTATCGACGACAGCAGTCTATCTGCTGGAGACGACATCGACGGAGAAGTTTCAGCTTTGACTGACGCAGCTCAGCAGGGCGGAACAGCAGATACAGACACAGACACTAGCTCAGATGCTGGTGGAGTGACTCTTTCAACTTCTTCATCAACTCCTTCAGGAGCAACGCTTCCAACAGGAGCAAACTCTGTTGAAGTCTTCAGCTTCGACGTAGCGGCTGGTGACGACGCAGCAACATTCGACGATGTGGTCCTAACATTGTCTAGTGTCGCAGCAACAACAAACATTTCAAACGCTTACCTATACGAGGGATCAACACGTCTTACAGACGCGCGTTCAGTAAACGCATCAACTCGTCAGGTAACATTCTCAAACCTTGGACTTTCACTCGACGCAGGTGAGGCACGAACGCTCACGGCGCGAATCGAAGTTTCATCTAGTGCTTCTTCTGGAGACGAGATCGCTTTCGAAATCTCTTCAGCTGACGACGTAGATGCAGACGGTGGAGACGTAAGCGGAAGCTTCCCTGTAAGCGGAAACACGTTCTCAATCGCTTCTTCATCTGCTGGAACAGTCACAATCACCAAGAGTGGAACCGTTAGCGATCCAACACTTGGTGGTAACGACGAAACAATCGGACAGTTCAAGATTGCAGCAGACAACGAGGCTGCAGAGATCGAAGAGATTACGCTTAAGATTGACAGCGCAGACGACCACTCAGACTACCAGCTCTGGGATGGATCAGACATGCTTGGATCAGGTGAATACCTAGGCGACAAGCTCGTGAAGTTCAACCTTAGCGAAGCATTCTCAATCTCAGATGGAAACAGTAACGTCTTCACCGTGTCAGCAGACATTGGCGGAGATGCAACCGACAACATCAAGGTTTACGTTGACAACGCGGCCGACGTGCTCGCTGTTGGTGGAGACTTTGGATTCGGAATGACTGTCGACATCGCAACATCTGGAACATACGATGGTGCATCATGTACCGCTTCAACGGGTAACTGTTCATTCAGTACCATCGAAGGCGGAGAAATCACCATGGCATGGACTGGACCTGGAGCTGGTGACATCACCACAAACAGCCAGGACAACGTACTCTTCGAGTACACCCTAACGGCTGCGCAAGCAATCACCGTTAAGGACATGGACTTCATCATTGCTGCTGATGACGACGGCGACAACGACGCGTACGACAGCGGTACATCAGATGATGACTCAACTGCTGACGACGACGGATTGGTCAACAACCAGTCAACAGCAGAAGCGAACGTTAGTGACATCAAGATCATTAACGCCGACACAGGAGCGACCATCATGGGACCTGTCGACCCATCAACAACCGGAAACGACGGATTCCAGTCTCTCACCTTCTCTGACGACTTCACAATGGCCGCCGGAGAAACATTGAACCTTGCAGTGACTGCAGACATCGACAACAACATGACTTCTGGAACAGAAGTATCTGCTGTTCTCGACATCTCAGAATTCTCAGCACAGGACTCAAACGGAGACACGATTTCTACCGCTTCAATCGTTCCAAGTGGAGACATTGTTGGTAAAGATCAGTCAGCAAAATCAGCTAGCCTTGTGATCGCTCTTGGATCAACACCGGGAGATGTTACAACGGTTATGGGTATGGACGACGTTGGTGTCGCAAACTACTCAGTAAATGCTGGTGACGCTGGAGACACAACCATCTCAAGCATTACACTTTCTGTGTACGCTGATGCTGATGGAACTGGAACATTCACTCTTGGTGATGTAACAGGTGTCGACGTAAACGACTACGTTGAGTCATGTTCTATCTATGACGCTGCTGGAGACTTGCTCGACGGCCCAGATAGCCCTGCTTCAAACGGTCAAACAATCTTGTTTGACGACGTGAGCTGGCTTATCGAAGCTGGAGATAGCGAAATCCTTGCAGTTGAGTGTAACTTCGGAAACCCAGGAGGATCAGCTGGATACGTCGCATTCGACATCAACGACATGTCAGAAGACATCGTTGCTGAAGACCAAGACGGAACCGATGTTGACCCAACGACTGACGACCCGAACGGCGCTACATCTCCAACAGATGTTGTTACGATCAACACCGCTGGAAGCTTGAGCGTGGCAAAGGGAGCAGACACACCAAGTGCTGACTTCATCATGACAGGAAGCACGAACAACTTGGTTGCAACCTACGAGATCGATGCAACAAACGAAGACTTCGAAATCACCACCATCACCTTCTCAGAAGAGCAGGCGGAGGATGATGCAGCGTCTTCAGACAGTTCTGCATACGCGAACAACATCTCTCTCGTAACGCTTGAGTACCCACTCGAGGACGGAACAACCACGACCGACACAACGTCAATGAACGGTAATGAGGCGAAGTTCTCAGGTATCAACCTCTACGTAACAGAAGAGGATGAGGCTCACGTCAGCGTATACGTAGACGTTCCTTCAACAGATCGAAACTCTGAAGGTTCAGCTACATCAAACGAAAAGATCCGAATGGGATTCTTCGTTGACGCAACAAACGACGACAACTTCAAGGCAGCTGGTGTTGGATCTGGTGTAACAAATGATGACGATGACGTAAGTGCTGTCGGAGACGACGCATCAGGCACAGACGGAATCAACACATTCGTTATCCGTGAAACTCAGCCAACCGTTACATTGTCTGACGACAGTCCTTCAGGAACTGGTAAGGTTCCTAGCGACCAGGAAGTATTCCGATTCAACGTTGCTGCTTCTTCAGGTGAAGATGTAGTGCTCGAAGAGTTGGTATGGAAGTTCTCTGCAACCGACAACGGTTCAGGAGACTGGAACCAGTGTGCTTCTGGAGAGCTTGAAACTTCTGACATGGACATCTACAACTTGTCTAAGGAAGGAACGTCAACAGCTCTTGACTCAGACTCTGACTGGACATTGCTCGACACAAGTGCGAACAGCTGTTCATCAGAAGACGTAGGATTCATCGCTTTGGCCCTCAGCACTGCTGAGACCATCCCAGCTGGTGAAACTTACACCTATGCTGTGTACCTCGACTCAACAGGGGCTTCATCAACAAACGATGACTCCATGCAGCTCGAGCTCAGCGGAGATCCACTTGTAACAACCTACATCGGATCTTCAACCCTCAACGAAACACTTAGTGACACGACTGATACAACTCTTACTGTGACAGATTCGTCTGGATACACAGCTGGAGACATCATCTGTCTCGACAGTGACAACGGGGGGGACTGTGACACAGGAGAAGAGCGCATGCTCGTTGCAGCGGTACCTGATGGAACAACACTTACAGTTGTCCGTGGATACCTCAACTCAGCGACTGACGCGACCGGTGTTGCATCAGACGACCTAGATCGACTTCCAAGTGCCTTTGTATGGCAGGACGACGGTTCAACAACCGTTTCAACTGCAGCACAGGAACGATGGGGTGCGTATCTCGTCGACGACCTACCTGTAACAGGTGGATCACTACAGTTCTAGTAGTGACCTCAGGTCAAATCAAAAACAGCCCTTCGGGGCTGTTTTTGTCATGGAAAAACATTGCCATAATGCGTACATTCCGCTAAAGTAACTCCACTATGGAATCCATCGAAGACCGATCAAGAGCAGTATATTTCGTTATCGGAATCGTCGTTATTGCCGTCGCGATTCATTTGCTCTTCCCTCGCCAGGCGTCAAGAAAGCTTGCAATACCAGTCAGTACAGATAGCCACCTCATCTACACAATAGAAAATCTCAATATCGAAGAAGCAGTAAGGACATTGCTCTTGCAACGCTCGGCATTGGCTCGCAGCGGAGTCGCTGCGCACATCGCTGAAGACCAAGACCCTGATTTTGATCTATATGTCATTGCAGCAGAGTCAGCATATATGATGGGTGACCTCAGAGGGGCTCGAGACGCGTACGCGGCTCTTCTCGAGAGAAATCCTCTAAACTACGTCACATGGAACAATATGGGGAATACGCTATCCAGAATGGGGGATGGGCAAGGGGCAATAGAGGCCTACACACAGGCCATTAGCATTCGATCGAGCGAAGAATACTATCGCGATTACATTACAGCGCTCCAAAAGTTCACCCCAGAAAATGTGGAAGAAATAGAGCGTGCATTCAAAGAGGCGGTGGCCGACATTGGCCAAACACCATGGTCGATGATCGCTTTCGCGAAATTCTACCTTGAGCAAGGAGACTGTGACCGAGCAATGGATCATTACGAAGTCGCAGAAGATATCGTGGACGAGCCAGGGCAGGAAAGTCTCCAAAAAGACATAGAAAAAGCAAAAGACGCCTGTAGCTAGGGCGCCTTTGTGCTAAAATAAGGGCATTATGCAGAAATACCTCATAGGGGCGCTAACGCTATCATTACTGGCGTCGCCAGCACTCGCGCAAACACCGAATGACACACACTACGAAGAGCTCTGGCACCTCGAACAGACAGAGGCGCCGTCAGCTTGGGATGAAGAAACGGGCTCAAGAGAAATTATTGTAGCAGTCATCGACGCCGGAGTAGATATCGACCATCCAGATCTTGCAGGCAACATGTGGGTCAACTTTGGAGAAATCGAGGGAAACGGCATCGACGATGACGGGAACGGGTTCGAGGACGATGTAAACGGATGGGACTTTATTGACGCAGATGCGGACCCATCACCAGACATCGACGGGGCCGCATCCGAAGAGGCGATGTCCCACGGAACGGTAATCGCTGGCATTATCGGCGCAGTTGGAAACAATGACGAGGGCATCACAGGCGTCGCCTGGGAGGTGAGTATCATGCCGATCCGAATGCTTGACGAGGTTGGAGCTGGAACAAGTACGCAGGCATCCGCGGCAATTGACTACGCGATTGCAAACGGAGCAGATGTCATCAATCTCAGCTTTTCCGGGCAACAGTCAGATCCTATTCTCCGATCAGCAATAAAACGCGCATACGAAGCAGATCTTGTCATCGTTGCCGCGATGGGAAACGAAAGTCAGAATACAGAAGATAACCCGCTATTCCCAGTGTGCTATAGGGCTCCGCATGCAGACTGGATTATCGGCGTCGCAAGTTCAAACGACGACGACAACCGTTCATCATTCTCAAATTACGGCTCAAATTGCGCCGACATCAGTGCGCCAGGAGAGGACATCTTCTCCACAAGATACGAAAACGAGGCGCGTGGTTACACAGAGGTATACGAAGATCATTGGTCAGGTACATCCATGGCGACACCGGTTGTATCAGGGGCGGCAGCAATCCTATTGTCGCAGTACCCAAGCCTGTCACCGACGCAAATAAGAACAATCCTCAAGCTTTCCGTGGACCCAATGTACGGACCATTCAAAAACAAGGTTGGATCAGGACGGCTAAACATCGCAAGCGCATTAGAGATAGCAGTAAATTACTCGGATACAGAGGATCCAGATACGCTTGAGCCAGGAGATCCCTTCACGAGTCCGTCATTCTCAACCGTGTATGTGCTCACGGAGGACGGCGGACGCAGAGCATTCATAAACGCAAACGCATACTTCACATACGAGGATTCATTCGACGAAATTACGCAAATAGAAGATAGTGAGCTCAGCAACTACGCGCTCTCAGGCCTCGTTCTTCCGCAAGCAGAAATCGTCCTTGTAAAAATCCAATCAGATCCAACGGTCTATTCGCTCTCTCACTCAGATGACGAATACGCGCCAAATCTCAGGGCAATTACGTCAGAGGAGATCGCGATAGGGATGTTTGGAGAGGATTGGGCAGACTACGTCATCGACATTGAACCAACATTCTTCAGTAAGTTCGGGCAAGGAGACGATATCGAAGAAGTGGAAGAGGTGAATCAGTCTATCATGAAAACACGGCAAGAGCTTGCCGAATTAGCAAGTTAACAATCATTATGTCAAACCCAGAAGAAATCCCGGTCGCCCTTGTAACTGGAGGGTCAGGGTTCATAGGTTCATTCCTCTGCGGCGAGCTCCTCAAGGAGGGGAAGCGAGTGGTGTGTATCGATAATTTTTCCACGAGCCACGTCAGAAACATCGACCCCTATCTCCGAAATCCAAACTTTCAGTTCCTAAGGCTCGACATTAACACACCGTTCGACATTGAGTCATTCGAGGAGTTGAGGCCATTCAAGATAAAATTTCAAGGGATTAGTGAAATTTACCATCTCGCGACGCCAACATCGATCAAAAAATTCAACGAACATAGAGCGCAGACGCTTCTTTCAAACTCTGTAGGAACGCGAAACATTCTTGATATTGCCGTAAAATACCAAGCGAAGATCATCCTCGCATCAACATCGGTTGTCTACGGAGGGCGCACAAAGGAGCGAATCATGTTCAAAGAAGATGATCTCGGAATCGTGAATCATCTCACACCAAGAGCGTGCTACGACGAAGGAAAGCGATTCGCAGAAACCATGTTCTACACATACGAACAGGTCTACGGAGTAGATGCGAAGATAGCCAGAGTCTTCCGTACCTACGGACCAAGGATGCCGCTATTCGATGGTCACCAAGTGCCAGATTTTGTCCTAAATGCGCTCAATGGAGAGGATTTGGTCATCAATGGCGATGAAACATTTCAAACATCCATGGTGTACGTAACAGATGTAGTAGATGCACTTATCCGCATTATCAGGGCACCAAAAGGCATCGGTCCGGTCAATATAGGGAGTGACGTAGACGTGAAGGTTTCAAGCGTTGCTGAGCAGATCATTAAACTCACAAGCTCATCCTCAAAAATAAAATACGAAGACACGCTCATGTTTCTCACGCAGCTGGGATTGCCAGACATCACAAAAATAAAAGAACAGCTCGGATGGACACCGCTTGTACGCCTAGAAGACGGTCTGCAGAAAACCATCGACTACATTCGAGCAAACAAGATCCTCCTAACCGGAGAAAAGGAGGAATAACAATATGAAGACGGTCGCGGTTATACCCGCATACAACGAGCATTCACGAATATCACGGGCAATTCAAGACGTCCGTGATTTTGTCGATGACGTTGTTGTGGTGGACGATGGATCTCGCGACCGTACAGCAGAGGTGGCAGCACGCACAGGGATTCACGTACTCACACACCGCATAAACAGAGGACAGGGAGCAGCGATCCAAACAGGAACATCCTTCGCCTTATCGAAGCTGCGTCCAGAAGCGATCATTCATTTCGATGCAGATGGTCAAATGCAGGCATCCGACATACCGGCACTGCTGGAGCCCATCAAATCAGGGTGCGCAGACGTTGTTCTAGGTTCAAGATTCCTGGGAGTCGCAACGGGGATGCCGCTCACCAGAAAAATCACCTTAAAAGGCGGAATAGGCTTCACGATGCTCGTTTCTGGGATACGCACTTCCGACACACACAATGGCTTTCGTGCACTATCAAAAAAAGCAGCGGAATCCATCAACATCACGCTCGATCGCATGGCTCATGCATCAGAAATCCTGGACCTCATCAAAACAAACGGCATCAAATTTGTCGAGCGCCCCGTATCAATCACCTACTCAGAAGAGGTGCTTAACAAAGGCCAGTCTTCCCTTGGCGCAATAATCGTGGTAAAAGATTTCTTTAAGGGAAAGTTTTTTGGCTAATATATGCTATTCCAAGGCATCTTAACGACATTTGCCGTTATCGCAATTGCCCGTACCCTTCGTCAATATCAGGCGCAGAAAGTGTCAGTGTACTGGTTCACCGTATGGGCACTTTTTTGGATTGGCGTTTGCGCGGTCGCGATCTCTCCTCAAACAACAGACATTGTCGCTGACTGGGTTGGGGTCGAAAGGGGCGCTGACCTCATCGTCTACATCTCAATCATCATCCTTTATTACGCAATGTATCGCGTTCTCATGAGGTTGGAGCGGCAAAATAGAGAGTTAACGGACCTTGTCAGGAGTCTTGCAGTAAGCGAGGTTAAGTCGCCACAAAAGAACGGGCATGGAAAAGACGCCTAGTGTAGCCATTATTTACATCTGCTACAACGTCCTCAAGTACGCACCAGAGGCCGTGTCTTCGGTTGCGATGCAGTCCTACCCAAAGGACAGGACGCAACTAGTGTTCATCCCAAATGGATCTCCAGATGGCATTGATGAGTACATCAGGACAAAGGTGATGCCACGAGCCGGAGTCGACCTTCCAAGGGTCATTAGCCTAAATGACAGAAAGAATCGCGGGTTCACAGGTGGAAACAATGTCGGAATGCTCTGGGCGATACAAAAGGGGTTTGATTATGTTTTTTTATTAAATGGTGATGCAAAGCTTCATAAAGACGCTATCAAAGAAGCAATAGAGCTGGCAGAGTCTTCAAAAGAAATCGGCTCTGTCCAGTCAAAAGTGGTGCTCTGGGGCGATCACGAAACGCTAAACACGACAGGAGGCGTTGTTCACATGGCGGGTTACGGTTACGCACGTCACAATGGAGTGGGGCTAGATGAGGCGACGATTGAAAACGGGGAAGAAATTTCCTACGCATCCGGAGCCGCAGCTCTTTATAAAGTAAGTATCCTAAAGGACATCGGTCTCCTAGACGAAGGGTTCTTCATGTATCACGAAGATCTAGAGCTCGGCCTCAGGATCAAATTTGTTGGCTTCAAAAACGTCTTAGCGACAGAGTCTATCGTCTATCATGACTACGAATTTGGCAGAAACAAGACAATGTTCGAATGGATGGAGCTCTACCGCTGGATGGTCATGATGGCATATGCAAAGTGGCCAACAATCATCCTCCTGGCGCCGATTTGGATCGCGATCGACAGCTTCGGATTCATCGCAGCGCTATCAGGAGGTTGGCTTCCGGCAAAATGGCGTGGCACGACATCAAGACTAAAAGCAAAAAACCTCGCCATAACATGGAGAATGCGAAAAAGAGCGCAGTCAATAAGAAAGATCAAGGACAAAGAGTGGCTGTGGCTTGTTTCAGGAAGAATTGATGGTCAGGAGTCATTATCAATCTTCATCAGGGCGTCAAATATCATTGTAGATACCATCTGGAGGGCTCTAAGAACCCTCATCATTTGGTAGTATGCGCGTAGCTCACATAACAACAGTATTCCCACCAGCCATTGGAGGCATAGGGACAGCGGCGTTTCAATACGCAAATGGGTTATCCAAAAAAGGTCTAGATGTTGAAGTATTTTGCCCTCTGCAGAAAAGGGCAGGCAAGGGGGTGAGGCAGAATTTCCTACGGCCGTGGTTAAAATGGGGTCACGCGGCGCTTATGCCGCAGCTCATGTGGAGGCTAAAAGGATTCGACGTAATACACGTTCATTATCCATCTTACGGAGCAGTAATCCCGGCAGTTATCGCATCAAGGCTCCACAAAACGCCGCTTATCATCACCTACCACATGAAAACAAAAGCAGCGGGATGGCTCGGCCTAATCTTTGCAATCTATAGGCGATGTGTAGAAGAGAGGCTGCTTTCGGGTGCAGATGTCGTTTTGGTGAGCTCAAGAGATTACGCTTCATCAATAGGGTTGTCACACAAAAACCTCACAGAGCTCCCCTTTATCGCTCCAAAAAGACGGGATGCAACAGGGAGGAAGGCAAAGGCCTCAGAAATCATCTTCGTCGGCGGTCTAGACGACGCGCATTACTTCAAGGGCGTCGACAAGCTCATAAGAGCCCTAAAAAAGATAGAAAACAAGAATTGGCGGACAAAAATCGTAGGAGAAGGGAATAGAAGGCAGGTGTATCAGGACCTGGTAAAAGGCCTGGATCTCGAGGATCGGATCATATTTACAGGGAGGCTAGATCAAGAGGAGTTAGACCGGGCGTACCAAAATGCGAACGTTCATGTGCTCCCATCCATTGATCGGTCAGAGGCATTCGGGATCGTCACCTTGGAGGCAATGGCGGCCAGTACAGCATCGATTGTCTCAAATCTCCCCGGCGTCAGAACGCTCGTGGACCACGGCCGCACAGGGATGATTATCGAGCCAGGCAGTATCGAAAGTCTCACAAATGCTCTAAGATGGATAATAGATCATCCAAAGAAGCGAAAAGAGTTCGGGGTAAATGCACAAAAGAAGGTTGAGAAAACATATGACGAACAAAGAGTCATAGATCGCCTCACGCTTATCTACAAGGCAGTAAAATGAAGATCGCGATAATTACAAACCTCTATCCGCCATATGTGCGAGGAGGAGCAGAGCAGGTTGTTGTGAGGACCGTAGAGTCTCTCACAGGCTTAGGGCATCAAGTTGCTGTCATCACCGGAAGGCCGCCAGGATCAAGATCGCAGATGCGAGAACGTGTTAGTACAGAATCGGTATACAGGTTCTATCCAAAAAACATCTATTTCACGCTCAGTGCACATAAATTTCCGTGGCTCATGCGTATCCCGTGGCATGTTATAGACGCGCTATCTCCATTGAGTGCAAATAAAATCAAAAAGATTCTAAAGGCCGAGAAGCCAGATGTCGTCATCACGCACAACTTAAAGGGAATTGGTCTAAGTATTGCAAGGGCGGTGCAGAAGGAGGGGTACCCACATGCGCATATCGTACATGATCTTCAATTGATCTACCCGTCAGGGCTGTTATTCGCAGGATCAAACCCAAAAAAATGGTATTGTGCGCCACCATACGGAGCATATAGAGCAATATGTAAGCGTCAGTTCGGTACGCCAGATCTCGTGATCTTCCCCTCAACATACTTACAAAAGACATACGCAGAACACGATTTTTTTAAGGACTCTGATGCGCAAACGCTAGCAAACCCAGCTCCGGTATTCCCAAGGGTGAATAGATCAAGTCCAGCAGACGGTCGAACGACGCTCCTTTTTGTCGGGCAAGTAGAGAAACATAAGGGCGTAGGGTTTCTCTTGGATGCGATAAAAAAACTCCCAAACAACTATAAGCTCATCATTGCTGGAGAGGGGCGGATGTCGGAAGATGTAAAGCGCGCAGCAAAGCGGGATAAAAGGATCATCTATTTAGGATTCATCTCTATCGATCAGCTATTAAAGTGCTTGGCAATGGCAGATGCACTCATTGTGCCGTCACTTTGCTACGAAAATTCACCAACGGTGATCTACGAGGCACTTTCGGCGGGAGTCCCCGTGTTGGCGTCAAACATTGGCGGGGTAGGCGAGCTCGTATCAGACGGAAAAAACGGGTTTTTGTTTAAGCCTGGGTCAAAGGAGGATTTCGCAGAATCAATTCAGAAATTAGAAACAAGAATCAAAGAAGGGGGATTTGACGAGGCAGAGATTCGAAGGTCAGTATCGAGCTACTCTCTCGCGATTTATACGCAAAAGCTAATAGAAAAGTTATCTAAAATTCGCCAGAAAAACGATACTCAAAAATCATGATCTCCTCGTCTTCACCTACGCTATACCAGGCAAAAGCATCCTGCTTTGCGTATTCACGAAGCTCATCAGATCGCCACCAGTAATCGTTCACAACAAGGTACCCAAGTTGAACATCGGCGAGGTCTGTAGCGGCCTGCATGAACCGTTCATCAGCCCGGCCTTCGACCATGCCCAGGTAGTGCATGTATAAAGGTCCGCTGGTTGGGATAGGGTAAAAATACACATCATTGGCGTAGTATCGACCAAAGCCAAAGGACGCGAGCGCCGCAGATGAAACTGTTTGATTTGCAAGGACGATGTAGTCTTCTCCGCCGGAGAGATCCTCGATAAGGTTCACAGCATCAAAGTCTAGCTGGGAAACATTAAAGCCGCTTGATCGAGCATATCCATCATGACGAGGATATGCTCCATATACATTTGCGCAAAAGACCAGGGAGGACAGGACAACGAAGGCGGCAACGATACTTGATCCACGAAGACGGTCACGGAGGCGAGAAAATGCTTCCGCGCAAAGAGGGAGGAGGAAGAGCGCCGCAAGCGTGAGTGTACGACGGGCAAAGTCGTAACGTTCGTAGTCAATCAAATAATCAAAAGCAAAGCCTTGAGAGAGGATCCAATAATTAATCAAGCAAATACCGGCCATGACAAGGGGGAGTGCCTGCCATGCTTCATGACGGAAAGACAGAAAGAGTCCAACAATGGCAAGAATAACCAAAATCAAAAGATAGTTATCCAAAAATAGATAGATAAAATCTAACCAGCTATTGAACCGGTTAGCCAAAAATCCAACAAGGTGCAGGTCAGACAGATGGAGGAGGTTTAGAAGAGAGAATCTAGATGAGAGCCCAGAAAGCGCAGAGTGAATCAAGAACGCGGCAGGGAGACTGAGGCATCCAAGGGCCGCAAGGGCGGCAATGCTCTGTTGGCGGCGCCTCCCATCAAGAGCTAGATATGCCGTCAAGATAGCGAGATATACGATGGTTAAGATCCCTGCAATTGGATGTGTAGCAACGGCAGTAATGCCAAGGGCCCATAAGAACCAAAGTGGGATGTCCCCAGACCGGAACATGCGGATAGATAAAAAAATCACACACGCACTAAAGGTGTAGGCAAGTGATTGCGGCGTTGTAGAGATAAATGCACCAAGCGGGAGGAGGGCAAGTGCACAAAGATCCAGTCTGGAGCCCTTATCGCGCATCAAGGAGGCGCAAGCGACGATCATGATCGATGCCATCGTTGGGACGAGCAAAGAATCAAAAAAAAGCGTTGGTAAAGAAAAGACACTTGTGCCAACGAGTTCAAGAACATATTGGCCAATATAATAAAGTGGCTTTGGAGAAATAGATCCAAACGCCGCGATATGCTCAACGGTTGCACGATGAATAAAAGGGTCAAATCCGTATCCAAGCGGATAGGCGCTCGCTGCAAGCGAAAGCGCCGAGAAGAGCGTTAGGGCCAGAAGGCTAGCACTACCAACGGAGAATTTGCGAGAAAGTAGTCCAAAAACAATGACAGCACCAAGTCCGAGCGCGGTAATGAGCGAGGGGTCAATGACGGTCCAGAGACTTCGAACGCCGGCAGTGATATCTACAGAGGACACGCGAAGCCACCAGGTGACAAGACATAGAGCAACGAAAGCATAGGAGCTGCTCCTGAGCCATTGCAAGGCATCTACGAGAAGCGCCGGCTCTACCCCACGACTTGGAAGAAGTGCGATGACGCTAAGAACAATCAGTGTTCCAAAAGAGAGGGCAAAGAACGGAATTCCAGGAGAGAGATAGAAGACGGCGGTGAGCGCAATCAGTAAGGCGCAAATCGTGCCAAGCGCACCGAGGACAACCTGAAGGGCGATCCGGTCTCCGCGATAAACATACGGCCCAAGCGAGGTGCCGCAAACAAACAAAAGTGCAAAAAGGCAAAGTCCGCCAATAACAGCGCTTCCAATTGTCAGCGCATTCAAAATTGCCGCTCCAAAAAGAAGAAGAGCGGTGGGGAAGGAGTGGCTTGGGTTAGCGATAGATAGCATGGTAAGATAGGGTCATTATATGTCTAGAGATCCGCATAAGCTGTTCCCACACGACGCATTGATGCGTCCATTTGTCTGGTTGGTCCCAAAGTTTGTGACACCAAATCACATCACGATTTTACGGATGTGCCTCATTCCAATTGTACTCGCATTCCTATTCTATGAGAATTATGCAATTGGCGTACCACTTTTTTTATTCACGGCGTTTACGGATGCGATAGACGGGTCAGTGGCAAGAATCAGAAAACAGATCACAAAATGGGGGACATTCTACGATCCGATCGCAGACAAGGCATTGATCGGGTCCGTCATTCTTCTCATCGTAGTCAAGCATGTAAATCCAATTCTCGCAATCGCTATCATCTCGTTAGAAATCATGCTCATCGCCGGGGGCTGGTACGAGCGTCAGCACGGAAAAATTCTCTCCGCAAATATTTGGGGCAAGATAAAGATGATACTTCAGGTCATCGGGGTGACGTCGCTTCTCATCGCGCTTTGGTCCGGCGCGGACTTATTCATCGATATTTCAAACGGAACCCTCATCCTTTCTGTAATTTTCGCGATAGTTTCCTTATTGACGTACTCCCTGTAATGGCTTAAACCATAGACATGTGTACGCGAAAAACGGCCACAATCATCATTGCGGCCGTATTCCTCGTTACCACAGCTTGGCTGTGGTTTGGGGTGCCAGAGATCTTCAATTCACCAGATGAGAGCGCGAACTATTGGTTCACGCAATTTTTTAGTACACAGTCAATTCCAGATGCGCCACAAGACATCGCGCATCAAAACAGGGTGCACCCAAGGAGTGCGATCTCAATCGCAGGGAAGGTTGTGCCTGGCAGCTTCCTGGGCCTCCCAATGTTCTACGCATTCCCGACAAAAATACTTACCGCATTGAATGTTGGTCATTTAGTCAGAGTCATAACGCCCATAGTCGCACTTGCAGGCGCATACATGTGGCGACGCATTATCAAGGACACGTTCACAAGTGACACATTGGCAGATTTGGCGGCAATCGCACTCCTCTTCCATCCTGCATACTGGTTCTATTCAGCGAGAAGTATGATGCACAATGTTCCATTCACGGTGCTGCTCATTGTGGGGGTATACGTGCTCACATCAAGGCCATTCGAACTCAGACACAGGTCAAAAGGAGAGGACTGGAGCACGCTAGACATGATCTTGGCAGGGGTGGCATTCGGATCAGCGATCGCGTTTCGAACAAGTGAGGTGCTCTGGATCATGGCTGTCCTTGCGGGGTATATCGCTATCAGATACGCCCAAAAAACAATCCAAAAAAAACAGATCATCATCCTTATCTTGTCTTTGGTGATCACGTATCTTCCTGTGCTGCAATTAAACAGCGGTCTATATGGATCATGGCACGCGACCGGATACACCGCAGAACAAGAGATAGAACAGGAGATCGTAGTGAATATCGAAAGTGCACAAGAATCAAGTGTTGCGCTAGATATATTATTCCCATTCGGAATCCATGAACGCGCTATTATTAAGAATGTCTGGAACTACGGATTTTGGATTTACCCGTTCACAAGCGGTCTAGCGCTAATAGGAGTCATGATTGCCATCAAGACCAGGTGGAACCAAAGACCTTGGAAGGATGTAATCATCATGACATTGGCGCTCGCAGCATGGTTGGCCATTGTTTACGGAAGTTGGGTCTTCAATGACAATCCTGACCCATCATCAATTACGATTGCAAACTCATACGCACGTTACTGGCTTCCGTTATTCGCACTCGCGTCAGTATTCACTGCACTCGCGATAAAGCAAATGTCAGAGGCTATCGCTAGCGCGATCAGCGGGAAGAGAGGTGCCGCAATCACATATATCATGGCAGGATGTCTCATGGGGACCTCGGCACTGACGGTATTTGCTGGAGAAGATGGGCTCATCTCAACAAGAAATAACCTGTTTACATTCCACGAAAAACAGGAGCAGGTCTTAAAAGAAGTCCCAGTGGACGCCATTATCATCACAGATACGGCAGATAAGTATCTGTGGCCGCATCGAAATGTCGTCGTTCCATTGCGAGATGAGTCAACCTACATGCTCATTGCCGATCTTGCAGAGTCGCAAACGCTTTTTTATTTCGGAATCACGTTCCCAGAGAAGGACCTAGACCACCTAAAGAAAAAAAGAGGCATTATCATGAACCCTATCCTCGTCATGCAAGAGGAAACGCTATATCATATCGAAGTAGTCGTAGCCAATGACAAATAGCACCCGCATATCCATTTTCATCATCGCAGCGCCATTCGCGTTATTCTTTCTATTGATCTGGAAAGATATCAATCCGGGAGGAGTCCTCAAAGAGTCAAAAGGTCCAGAACAGATTTCGCAATACATAGACGAGTTCCTCCCAGGTGAACGGGTAAAAGTTTCAAAAACAGAAACGACCATCGTCGACGAGCCGGTATATATATCCATTCATACGCCGCACACAGCGTATGAATCAATCACGCTTGAAGTGGAGTTTGCAAACAGCGGAGCAGAAATCATAGAAATTGGTGCCGTAAAAGACATCTACTCAGGTGCGCTCGACCTAAAGCCGTTACAAAACACCATGCTAGAATCGCTAGATTGGCCATCGGTATCTGACGGAAAATTAACCTTATTCGATCGGGAGGGCGAGTTTGCATCAATAGAAGAGTTCCAACAAGCCGGAGTTAGTCGAGAGCAGATAGCGACATATCATACAGAGCTCCAGTCAGAATACCTGATGGCAAGCTATCAGCCTCGATCAGCCGTACAAGAGATCGATGTCTCTCTCCGCGGTTATCATCAATTCATAACATACGTGAAAGACGAAGATCTGAATCTAGAAATTCTAGCCATGGACATGAATCGCGCCGTCGGAGAAGACGACATAAGTATCAAGGTCTGGAGCAGTAAGGATGAGCTCATCGTGCATCAAAGAGAGGAAGTAGACGATAATAAAACAAGTAATCAAATAGAGGCAAGGAAAACGATATCAGTTCACGAGACAGGTCTTCCAGAAGGGGTCTACCGCGTAGAGCTGTCAGGAACGAGCGATATTTTCTGGCGTACGATTTCAACGACGCAGCAATTCGTCACATTTATCGGAGGTGTCTACATCGGAGACGACGTCGCATACCTCCCGGATGCAAGGCAAACAACACTTGTGACGAACGCGAAGCATGTCGTCTTAGAAACACAGCACGCCGATGCTCTACAAGAAGTCACGATAGGTGCATCATCAGTAGCGCTGGAAGAAACGCATAAAAAAATATCACACACGGTAGAGGATCAGGGAGTTGTGCAGGTAATCTCGCCTCTCAGTGACATCCGAATAACCGGGAATGGAAAGTTCGCATTCACAGAGTCGGCATTCTTCGACCCAGA
Organism: uncultured Gammaproteobacteria bacterium; assembly: GCA_964613815.1. GTDB lineage: Bacteria > Patescibacteriota > Patescibacteriia > UBA9934 > UBA9934 > CAZTKG01. Next base: position 93,340 of record CAZTKG010000003.1, on the reverse strand, counting down.
TCCAGCAAAGCTCTCCGTACACACAGATCTGGAGGCAAGGGGGATTAATTATATTCTCGCGGACTACACGCCTCCATCACAAGAAGACGGCTTACAAATGGCATCCGCAACGTTCCAAATTGCTGATCTCCCACGTGTAGAGGGTGGATACAAGTTTGCTCTTTCGATCCCGGGCATCAAGGATCAAGAAGCAGAGGTCGCAATCAAATCAATCTCAATGATGCTGGAAAAGCAAAAATTATCAGCGGGAGAGTTCCTGAAAGAGGTGAGAAACCGCATCCCCTTCGGCTTATGAATCCCTACAAAACAGCATTCCTGACAGGATCAGTGACCTACGTAGCGCTCCTTCTGGCCGAACTCATTCGCCCTGGTTTCGTCGTCTCTACACTCTCTCCTCATTGGCTGCTTCTAGTAGTTATCATCGCAGCTTTCGCCTGGACGAGGACAGACAATGAGCAGAAAGTGGGCCTCATTCGCTATCCGATTCTCGCATTTCTAAGTATCACGCTCGCAATCATTATTTGGAAAACCGGCGAGTCTCTCACAGATATGCGAATCATCATCACTCTCATCGCACTCCTCCTTCCATGGACTCTCTCAAGATTAATCACAACCTATGAATAACTGCCTCTTCTGCAAAATAATCTCCGGCGAAGCGTCGTCCCACAAGGTCCACGAAGACGGTCAAACAATGACATTTCTCAACATCTTCCCTATGTCCAAGGGGCACGCACTGATCATTCCAAAGACACATTCAACAGATCTATCAGACTCCGCAGAATCTGACGCGCTGGCCCTCATCAAGACGTTACATAAAATCGCACCAGCGATGATGTCCGCCCTGGGCGCATCAGCCTACAACCTCGGCATGAACCACGGAAAAGACGCCGGCCAGGAAATCTTCCACACCCACCTCCACGTCATTCCGCGCTACGAGGGCATCCCAAGAACGTTCCAAAAATCAAAACCAACCCAAGAGGAGCTGTCAAAAACCGCAAACCTCATCAAAAACGCGCTATGACAAACAAAGACTGGGAGCTGCTCTCATCAGAGGTCGTGATCAAAAATCCATGGTGGGAGTACAAAAAGGATACATACAAGCGTGCGAGCGGGCAGATTCAGGAGTATCACTACACATCAAAATTTCCAGGAGCGACGGTGGTAGCGATCCGTGAAGATGGAAGGGTGGCTGTTGTAAAGCAGTTCCGCCCAAGTACGCAGAAGGTAGAGATTGGAATTCCGGCAGGCGGGATCGAAGAAGGGGAGACTTCACAGGAGGGGGCAGAAAAAGAGCTACGTGAAGAAGCTGCTGCGACCGCCGAGCACTGGGAATACATCGGGCGCGCAAACTCAACACCCGGACTCAGCGACGATTATATGGAGATGTTCATTGCGCATGGACTAACATTAGAGGAATTCATTCCCACAGAGGAAGAGGAGGGTCTTGAGCTAGAATGGTGGACGGCACAAGAGATCGATCAAGGCATCGAAGACGGATCAATCAGATCAGCCTGGGCCATCATCCCCTGGCTAAAAGGCCGAAAGCGCATCCAAGAAATCATTGACGGAACATAAAGAGAATCGTAAGGTTAGACCTGTATGAAATTGCTTGTAACAGGTGGCTGCGGCTTCATCGGGTCTCACTTTATTCGAACCATTTTCAAAGAGCGTCCCGACTGGGAGGTTCTCAATCTTGACGCTCTCACATACGCCGGAAGCCTCACGAATACCCTCGACATCCAAACGCACCCCAAATACAAATTCATCTACGGCTCCATCACAAACAAAGAAATTGTCGAAAAGCTCGTCGCAGAATCAGATGCGGTCATCAACTTCGCCGCAGAAACCCACGTCGACCGATCCATTATCGACAACGAGCCATTCATCCTCACAAACATCCTCGGCGTCCAACGCCTCGCAGACGCCTGTGCAAGGCATCAAAAGCGCTTCCACCACGTCAGCACCGACGAAGTCTTCGGCTCTCTCGGACCAGAAGACCCCAAATTTTCCAAACATACCCCTTACGACCCCAAAAACCCCTACAGTGCGACAAAGGCGGCATCCGACCACATCATCCGAGCAGCCGTCCACACGCACGACCTCGGGGCAACCATCTCAAACTGCACAAACAACTACGGCCCCTATCTTTATCCAGAGAAGTTCCTCTCCATCGCCATTACAAACATCCTCCAAGGAATGCCAGTCCATATCCATGGAGACGGTCGCCAAATTCGAGACTGGATTCATGCAGAAGACCACTGCAAGGGTATTCTCGCGATCATCGAACGCGGCGAAATCGGCGAAACCTACATGATGGGAGGCGACACAGAAATGAACATCCATGACACCGCAAAGGCGCTCGTCCGCGTGATGGGCGTCGGCGAGCACATGATCAAATTCATCTCCGACCGCCCAGGGCAAGACCGTCGCTACGCGATCGATAGCTCGCATACAATCCAATCAATCGGATGGCAGCCACAGTATTCATTCGAAAGTGGCCTCGCGCACATGGTTAAATGGTTCCGCGACAACGAGTCATGGTGGCGCCCAATCCGCGAAAGCGCAAGCTATCGAGGGTGGTACAAGCAACAGTTCGAGCAGGCATCAAAACCGGAACTATGAGAAAGCTCCCCACACCAATCCAAGATCTCTGGATTATCATCCCAGAAGTCTACGGCGACAGCCGCGGCTGGCTTTACGAATCCTTCAATATCAAAAAACTCGCAGACCTCGGGATCATATTCGTCCCAAAGCAGTCCTGCCATTCAAAATCCGCGGCAGGTGCACTAAGAGGCATCCATTTCCAAGAATCCCCCCGCCCAATGGCAAAACTCGTCCGCTGCACGCGCGGTCGACTTTGGGATGTCGCGGTTGACCTCAGAAAACAGTCGCCAACATTTATGCAGTGGTTCGGCATCGAACTCAGCGAAGAAAACAAGCAAATGCTTTACGTCCCTGCCGGATTCGGTCACGGATTCTACGCCTTCACAGAATGTGAGTTGCAATACCAAATCTCAGAAACCTTCGACCCAAGTCTAGACAACGGCGTCGCCTGGAATGATCCAGAAATCGGCATCAGCTGGCCATTAGACGGAAAAGCTCCGATCCTATCAGAAAAAGATCAAAAACTTCCGCGAGTACAAGATGCACGCAGCCTTTTCTAATATGAAGACTCTCATCACAGGCGCAAAAGGCATGCTTGGACAAGATCTCGCACGCGTTTTCCAAGACAGGAGCGAACTCATCCTCACCGACCGTGACGAGCTAGACATCACAAGCGCCGCAGCCGTAGACCGCTACATCAATGAGCATCAGCCCGACCTCATCATAAACGCCGCAGCCTACAACCTCGTCGACAAAATCGAAGAGCCAGAAGTGTATCCTCTCGCATACGCAATCAACGCCCTTGGCCCAGGCTATCTTGCAAAAGCAGCGAAGCGCGTCGGCGCCACATTCGTTCATTACAGTACCGACTATGTTTTCGAAGGAAACGCCATTGGTGGCTACGAAGAGTCAGACATCCCAAACCCAATTTCACTTTACGGACAAACAAAATACAACGGCGAACTCAATGTGCGCAGCATCGGTGGCTGCTGGTTCATTTGCCGTCTTTCAAAAATTTTCGGCGAACCAGCGAAATCAGCAGGAGCCAAAGAAAGTTTCGTGCAACTCATGATTCGCCTCGCGAAAGAGCTTCCAGAACTAAAGATTGTCAACGAAGAGGTCGGTTGCCCAAGCTACACCGTAGACATCGCAAAGGCCACGGCAAATCTCATTGCAGAAGCGAAGCCAGGAATTTATCACCTTATCAACGAGGGAGGGGGAGTCACACCTTATGATTTCGCGAAAGAAATTTTTAACCTCCATGGAGTGACAACGCCGTATAGGCCAGTCCCGGCAACAGAGTTCCCGCGCCCGGCAAAGCGTCCAAAATACGCCAGGCTCCTCAATACAAAAACAGCGCCTCTCCGCACAAGGCAGGAGGCACTCAAAGAATTTCTCACACGTGTAGAGCCGCTATTTTAGCGTAATTAATTGAAGAAGCCCGTTCTGAGCGATCTGTTGTCGATAAATGGTGTCATTTATGTTCAAGGTCATCAAATATTGCCCATCTTCACTCAGCCAGAATTGGTCAATATTCGCATCCAAAAGTTGGGTAACCTGACGAGAAGCTCCATGTCGATTGTAAAGCATGGCGCGAACATTGGTAGCGGTCCCGTACAAAACGGCAAAGCCAGAGGGGTGCCAGGAAGTTGCGGTGATCGGTGCACTCTGACGCGTTAAAAACTCCGTATGATGACTATTAGCATCATATACATTCAGCTCAAGTCCATCGGTATAGGCAAGGCGGTGAAGGCGGGGATCCCAGTCAAAATCAATCGCGCGCGTTTCAAGAAGAATAGGCTGAGCAGAATCAAGATCTAACAGGTAGAGCTGGTGAAGGGTGTTCGTCAAAATCAAATACGATTCATCTCGCTCAGAAAACGTATACTCCCCACGAGGAAGGAGAGCGATCACTTCTGTCTTCTCACCGGTCGTCATTCGAAGCTCGGTATAGATATCTGCATCAACAAAGAGAAGGGAACTCGCATCAAGGTCAATGGAGCCATCCATGGAAAGGTCAACGGTATTTCCAGAAGCATCAAAGCCAAGGGTGTGTTCAGCAGAGGTCAGGAGAAAAGTCTCGGATGCAAACGGGTGCCAAGAGAAAGAGTCATAGGAGGTGTCGTCAATAAAAGCTGTCTGCGCTCCATCTCGGTCCCAGGCATAGGCCGATCCATTAGAGATATGTCCAAAATGACGACCATCAGCAGACCAGACGATATCAGTAGCCTGAAGGTGTGAAAGATGACGGCCAACCATGACGCGACTCATATCGGCATTGCTGGTAAGCCAAATCTCACGCCACCCTTCATGCTCTTCAATGGCAACAAAGAAGGACCCCTGGGGGGACGGGGATGCAGATCGAACGTTTGCATGGGGCGAAGGCGCGGTCTGTGCGTTCGTAAACAGAAGAACATCGTCTGCATACGTTGTTTCAGAGCTCTTAATCTCAAGAGATGACGTCCAGCTATGGTGGTCATCTTTAGTGAGTTCGATGTCGTATGTCCCCGGCACAAGATGCTTAAAGGTAAAGGGGGTTTTCTTTTGAATGCGTTCGCCGTTCAGTGAGATGTCGGCATTCCGCGGAATAGATTGAACAAAAAGAGACCCTGTACGAACAAGGGAGCTGCTTGAGAAGTCATATCGAAAACCAGCCGTATACAATACGGATGCAGGGGCGCCGATCGCAAAAACAAGAATAAATACGAAAAAAACGATCCGTCTAACACTGCGGCTTTTCATAGTCTATATCATATCAATTGGGGTGCGCGACAAGCAAGTTGGAGCCAGGTCATTCATGTGATAAAATACCCATGATTTATGAAATCAAATCCCAGAATTCCATCATTCTCATACCTGCTCGCCGGCCTCACGATCGGTGTCGCGCTTTTCTACGGAGGATACATCCTTGGAGAGGTCTCTGGCGCAAGATCGGTGATCCCAGAGGGGGAGGCAAGAGTATTACACCAAGGCGACGAATCGGGAGCTGAAGACATAGATTTCAGTGGATTTTGGGAGATATGGGACCTTGTCAAAGACAGCTATATAGACCAACCAGTATCCGAGCAGGACCTTTATTACGGAGCGCTAGAAGGGCTCCTCGGCGGACTAGACGATCCATACTCCACATACTTCGACCCAGAGGTAGCCGCAGCATTCAATGCAGAGCTTGAGGGAACATTTTTTGGGATAGGAGCGGAGATTGCGAGTAAAGATGAGTACGTCACCATCGTCGCACCGCTCGAAGGCTCGCCATCCGACTTGGCAGGCGTAATGCCGGGCGATAGAGTACTCGAGATCGACGGCAACGATGCATTCGGGATTTCCGTCAACGAAGCAGTCTTTCAAATCAGGGGTGAAGAAGGAACGGAGGTTGTTCTCACGATCCTAAGAGAGGGCGAGGAAGAGCTTCTAGAAATCTCAATCGTCAGATCAGAAATCAAAGTAGATAGTGTGAATTGGGAGATACAAGACGACGGAATCGCCGTCATTTCCGTGAGTATGTTCAATGACGATACAACAGACCTCTTTCAGTCTGCGGTACAGGAAGTACTCACATCCGACGTGAAAGGAATCGTGTTAGATCTCCGCAATAACCCAGGCGGCTTGCTCACAGAGGCAATTAATCTAGCGGGATTCTGGGTAAATGGCAGTACGGTTGTTATCGAGCGCGTACAAGAGGCGGAGCGAGAGTTCGCCTCCTCCGGAGTGGCTCAGCTGAATGGAATCAAAACCGTAGTGCTCGTAAATGGAGGTTCAGCATCAGGATCAGAGATTCTCGCAGGAGCACTGCAAGACTACGGGTACGCCACAATCATCGGAGAGCAGACATTCGGAAAGGGCTCAGTTCAGGAATACTATGAGCTACCAGATGGGTCAGCCGTCAAGATCACTGTAGCGGAGTGGCTGACGCCGAATGGATCCAGTATTAACGAAATTGGCATTACGCCAGATATCATCGTCGAGTACACTAGCGAAGACTTCTATGCTGAAGCGACGCCACAATTCGACAAAGCGATCTCCCTCATCAAAGGGGAGTAAGCACCGCACCGAAGTATCCGCTGGAGGCTTGGTGTATCGTAAAGCAGCAGATGGATCACTCCATTTTGCCATGATTAAAGATCCTTTCGGCGTCTGGACATTTCCAAAAGGACATGTCAGAAATCGTATCGAGGAGCGCTACAAGGACGCGGCCCGCAGAGAGCTCAGAGAAGAAGTTGGATTGAAAAACCTCAGATTCATTGCTAGGCTGGGATCAATAGATATTTGGTTCAAGGACCGGTATGTCCACAAAGGGCAGAGGGTCCACAAATTTATCCACTACTATCTATTCGAGGCGCCTCGCGGCTCAAGGTTAAAGCGCGGAACTGCTGCCCAGAAAAAAGAGGGAATCAAGGACGTGGCGTGGGTGCCAATTGAAGACGTCACGCGGAGATCTGGATACAAAGACATGAGGTCTATCACACATAAAGCAAAAAAAATAGCGGAGGCAAATCAAAAGAAACGATAAATATGAAGGTCATACTGCTAGAAAACGTAAAGTCATTAGGACTAAAAGGGGAGGTGGTAGAGGTGAGTGAAGGCTACGCAAGAAATTTTCTATTCCCGCAGCACGTAGCAGTAGAGGCAAGTGGCGAGGCATTACGCGAACGAGATCAAAAAATCAAAGCAGCGAGCGCTGCGCAGAAACGCGAAGAAAAGCAGATGAAAAAACTCGTCTCAAAAATAGACGGGGAAGAGGTAGTTATCACAGGAAAAGCAGATGGCGGTAAGCTATTTGCAGCAGTTGGACCAAAAGATGTCGCAGGAGCGCTCAAGTCTCTGGGTCACAAAGTGAAGCCAGAATGGATCAAATTCGAGCCAACGAAAGAAACGGGCTCACAAGAAGTCACAATTAATCTCCCCTCAGGATTCGACGTCACCATCACGGTCGTCGTAGAGTCCAAATAATCACCTTGTCTATGCAGAGACGGTATCTTTTTGTTGTTGGAGGCGTCATGAGCGGCGTCGGAAAAGGAACTTCAACCGCATCCTTAGCGCTCACCCTAAAAGCAAAAGGCTACAAACTCACGGCAATCAAAATCGACCCTTACGTCAACGTTGACGCGGGCACGATGAACCCCGTCGAACATGGCGAAGTTTTCGTTACCGTAGATGGCGACGAGACCGATCAAGACATCGGAACCTACGAACGCTACATCGAAACAGAAATCACCCGCGTGAACTACATGACCACCGGTCGTGTCTACCAATCCGTCATCGAGGCCGAGCGAAACCTTGCCTACAAAGGAAAATGCGTAGAGGTCGTCCCACATGTCCCAGAAGAAGTCATCCGACGCATCAAAGCGGCATCAGAACTAGCAGACGCCGACATCACCATCATCGAAGTCGGAGGCACAGTCGGCGAATACCAAAACGTCCTCTTTCTAGAGGCGGCAAGAATGATGCAGGTAGAGAATCCTGATGCCGTCAAATTCGCTCTCGTCAGCTATCTCCCTGTCCCGCCATCCATCGGCGAGATGAAAACAAAGCCAACGCAATACGCTGTCAGAACCCTGAACGCAACAGGAATCCAGCCAAACTTCGTCATCGGCCGCTCTACCGTAGAGATGGATGAGCCAAGAAAAGAAAAGATCGCACGCTTCTGCTCCGTCCCCCCGGGAAATATCATCAGCGCCGCAGACGCAGAGTCTATCTACCACATCCCAGAGATGTTCGAAGCGCAAGGCTTTGGCGATAAGGTCCTCAAAGAATTCGGCCTAAAACCAAAGAAGGCAGATCTGAAGGAATGGAAGGCATTCACAGACAAAATCAAGTCAGCCAAAAAGACGGTCAAAATCGGCGTGGTCGGAAAGTATTTCTCCACAGGAGACTTCACACTATCAGATGCCTACATTTCCGTTCTAGAGGCCATCAAGCACGCAGGTGCCCATCTAGAAATCAAAACAGAAATCGACTGGCTCAACTCCGAAGAGTACGAGAAGCACCCAGAAAAATTAAAGGAAATATCAAATTACGACGGCATCCTCATCCCAGGAGGCTTCGGCTCACGCGGGATCGAGGGCAAGATCGATGTGATTAAATACGTCCGAGAAAACAAGATCCCCTACTTCGGCATTTGCTACGGCATGCAGTGCGCCGTCATCGAATACGCGCGCACCATCGTCGGCTGGAAAGATGCGCACACGGCTGAGATTGACGAAAAAACAAAGCATCCAGTCATTGACATCATGGAAGATCAGAAAAAGAAACTCGCAAAAGAAAACTTCGGCGGCACGATGCGCCTAGGCTCCTACGACTGCAAGTTGGCAGAGGGTTCGCTTTCACGAGAGGTATACGGCGAAGAGATAATCTCAGAACGTCACCGCCATCGTTACGAAATGAACAACAAGTTCCGAGAAGAAATCGAAAAAGCCGGCCTCCAAATCGCCGGAGTAAACCCAGACCAAGACCTCGTAGAGATCGTCGAAGTAAAAGACCACCCATTCTTCGTCGGCGTCCAATTCCACCCAGAATTCCAATCCCGACCACTCTCCCCGCATCCGCTCTTCACAGGATTCATCAAAGCAGCTGGAGGGAGTAAGTCATAACACTTGACAAAAATCCCAACAAACAGTAACATTCTGGCAAATCATCTCTCCCCATCAGTCACTATTTAACCCCCTATGGCACATAAAAAAGCCCAAGGAAGTACAAGTAATAACCGTGATTCCCAAGCGCAACGCCTTGGCCTCAAAAAGGCTCACGGTCAATTTGTAAAACCTGGTCAAATCCTCATTCGTCAGCGAGGAACCAAGTACCACCCAGGGGAAAACGTCAAACGCGGCAACGACGACACGCTCTACGCGGCAGTCGAGGGAGTCGTAAATTTCTACAAAAAACGCGTCCGAAACTTCCACGGAGCACTCAAAAAGCGAACGTTCGTAAAGATCGTAAAATAAAACGGGCCTCAGGGCTCTGTTTTATTTTTGATTTCATCAAAGATTCGCGATATTATATGCAGTATGAAAGAAAAGATTGAAGAAGTTCTAGCGAGCGTTCGGCCGCGCCTAGAACGTCACGGTGGGGGAGTGGAAATAAAAAGCGTCGACCAAAACTCAGGAGAGGTCCATATCCGCCTCACGGGCGGCTGTCAGGGCTGCGCTATGGCAAACGTTACCCTAAAGGCCGGCATCGAAGCACTCATCATGGACGCCGTCCCAGAAGTCACCGCCGTCATAGACGCAACAAATCACAAAGAAGGCGAAGATCCATATTACAACTAGTCTGTGCCCAAAAAGCGAACAAAATCAAAACAGCTAGGATCCAGATTCTTCGTCATCGCACCACTCATCGTCACCGGCGTCTTCCTCACCGCAAGCCTCGCGCTCATGTACTGGAAGCTTTTCCCAAGCGCAATGGACCAATTCACCGTCCCGCTCCATTACAACGTCCACTCCGGCGTCGACCGTATCGGCTCCTGGCAGCAGCTCTTCACCGTCCCAGTCGTCGGCCTCGCCATCATGATCATCAACCTAGTCGGAGCCGCGATCGCCTGGAAGCGCCAAAAAGTCCTCTCATATTTCCTCCTCGCAACAACCGCTGTCTGCGAAATATTCGTTTTCCTTGCTGTCGTTTTTATCGTTCTCCTCAACCTCTCATACGGAATCTAGCCTATGCTCGACCCCTTCATTGAATTCAAAATCCTCGCACTCACCACGCTTTCATTCGTGGTCGCGATCCTCTGGACTCCACTGCTCACCAAAATCCTCTACAAATACAAGCTCGGCAAATCCCTCAGATCCAAAAAGCAGGCCCCGATTTTCCACAAAATGCACGAGAAAAAATCGGGAACCCCAACTATGGGTGGTGTTCTCATCTGGGGAACAACGCTAGCCATTGCCCTAATTTTCGCTCTCCTAAAAGACGTCGCCCCATTTTTCGAACAATTCCACTTCCTTTCACGCGAACAGGTCCTCCTCCCTCTAGGCGCTCTCGTCATCGCCGGCATTATCGGCCTCGCTGACGACTTCTTCAACGTCCGTCGCATCGGCAAAAACGGCGGAGGTATCGACATCCGTCATCGCCTAGCTCTTTATCTGATAGTGGCCGTAGCCTGCGCTCTCTGGTTTTTCTTCAAACTAGACTGGGACCTCCTCCACATTCCATTCATCGGCACCTACAACATCGGTCTGTGGTACATCCCACTCTTCATCACCGTCATCGTCGGAACATCCTTCTCCGTAAACCAAACAGACGGCCTAGACGGTCTCGCTGGTGGTACGCTCGTATCCTCATTCGGCGCCTACGCCGTGATCTGCATCCTCCAAGAGCGCTACGACCTCGCCGTTCTCTGCGGCGTCATCATGGGAGCCCTTCTCGCATTCCTCTGGTTCAACATCTACCCAGCAAGATTCTTCATGGGCGACACCGGTGCCATGTCTCTCGGAGTCACCCTCGGCATTATCGCCATGCTCACAAACTCAGCCCTCCTTCTCCCAATCATTGGCCTCGTATTCGTCATAGAGGCCATCACGACCATCATCCAAATCCTCGCTCGAAAAATCTGGAAACGAAAAGTCTTCCTCGTCGCCCCAATTCATCACCATTTCGAGGCAAAGGGCTGGCCAGAACCAAAGGTCGTCATGAGATTCTGGGTCATCTCCTGGATCGCCGCAGCGCTCGGCCTCATCCTCTACCTAATAGACGCCGGCCTGACAGGCTAGTCTATGGGAAAAGACGGGGGAAAAATCGACAAAACATTCCTCTTCCTCCTTGCAGGAATTGTTTTGTTTGGGCTCATCGTCCTCGCCTCCGCTTCCGGCCCAGTCGCCTACGAACGCTTCGGCGACAGTTACTACTTTCTCAAACATCAGGTTTTAGCCGGTCTCCTTCCAGGTCTCGCCGCATTCTTCATCACCTTCACCGTCCCATACACAAAGTGGAAAAAGTTCGCATTCCCGGCCATGATCCTCTCCATCATCCTTCTCATCCTCGTCTTCATCCCAGGTCTTGGAACGGACTTCGGCACATTCGCAAATAGTTGGGTCATACTGGGCCCAATATCATTCCAGCCATCCGAGGTCGTAAAACTCACGTTCCTCATGTACCTCGCGGCATGGCTAGCAACTAGGCGTGACGACCTCAAAGACCTCAAGAGCGGCCTCGTCCCATTCGTCCTCATCCTCGGCGTCATCTCGCTCCTCATGATCCTCCAGCCAGACCTCGGAACTCTTTCCATCATCACCGCCATGGCCTTCATCCTCTACTTCATCGCTGGAGGCCCAATGGTCTACCTCCTCGGCCTCGCCGGCGTCGGAGCAGGCGCGCTCATGCTCGCCATCAAATCCTCCCCCTACCGCGCCGCCCGTTTCATGACCTTTCTCCAGCCAGAACTCGACCCTCAAGGAATCGGTTACCAAATCAACCAATCACTACTCGCCATAGGATCCGGAGGCTTCTTCGGCCGAGGCTACGGCCACTCTCTCCAAAAGTTCCAATACCTCCCAGAGGTCGTAGGAGATTCCATATTTGCCGTCATCGGAGAGGAGCTGGGGTTCCTCTTCACCTCATTATTCCTCGCAGCCCTCCTCATCTTCATCCTCCGAGGCCTCTCCATCGCCGAGGGCGCCAAGGACGATTTCGGAAAATACCTCGTCGTCGGTATCATGGCCTGGTTCGGCGTCCAAGCCTTCGTCAACATCGGATCCATGATCGGTATTATGCCCATCACCGGGGTCCCGCTCCCATTCCTGAGTTACGGAGGAACATCATATGCGATATCATTAGCAGCAATGGGCCTAGTCCTAAACGTTTCCCGCTATGCAGCACAAAAAAATTAGCGACATTATCTCCCGAGAAGAGGAGGAAGATATCAAAACCGGCCCAGTCATGCTTACCGGAGGTGGCACCCTAGGCCCAGTCACGCCACTCTTAGCCGTGGCAGAAGAATGGCGCGCGCAAGACCCAGACATCAAATTCACCTGGATCGGCACCCAAAAAGGCCCAGAAAAACCCTTCGTCAAAAAAGCCGGAATTCCATTCCAGACCATCATCGCCCCAAAACTCTCACGAGGAAAAAAACTCGGCTGGCTCTTCATAGGTCCGCTTTTGATGATCAGCTGCGCCCAATCCCTATCAATTCTATTAAAAGAGCGCCCAAGAGCCGTCCTCTCCGTAGGTGCCTACGTCTCCGTCCCAATCGCCTGGATGGCCTGGATCCTCAGAATCCCCGTCTTCATCCACCAACTAGATGTCATCCCAGGTCTCGCAAATAAGCTCATGGCCCCATTCGCAAGGCAAATCACCACGACCTGGAAAACATCAAAAAAGCACTTCCCAAAGAAAAAAACAACACAAATCGGAGGCATCGTTCGTCCTTCGCTATTAGATGTCCCTAAGCCGATCAAAAGACCAGAAGGTCCACCAAAAGTATTGATCTTCGGCGGCGGCACCGGTGCGGCATCCATCAACAAAACCATGGAAATCATCGGCCCAGATCTTGCCAAGGAGGTGCATATCACGCACATCACCGGCAAAGGTAAGATGATCCCATCCCTAAAGAAAATCGGCGACACCTACCGCGTCCACGAAACCCTCATCGAACAAATGGGCGTCGCCCTAAGAGACGCTGACATCGTCGTCGGCAGAGCAGGAATGGGCACCATCATGGAAATGGCCGCCCTCGCAAAACCAACCATCCTCATCCCAATCCCAAACTCCCACCAAGTCGCAAACGCCAAAATCATCGAAAAGAAAGGCGGCGCCCTGGTCCTCTACAAAACAAATCCGCAAATCATCAAACAGGCCATCACAAAGCTAGCAAGAAGCGCGTCAAAACGAGGTGAGCTAGCAGTAAAAATAAACCTAGCCCTCAAAACAGACGGGGCAGGGGAGTTCATCAAAATCGTCCAAGGAGAAAAAGCCGAAAAGAAAAAATGACCCATCCGGGTCTTTTTTCATCGCTCGATATCATCAACCTACCTCTCCTTCGTTTCCCATCTCGACCTTGCGGAGAGATCCTTTCGAGCGCGAATAGCTGCAAGATCTCTCCACAAGGTCGAGATGGGAAAAAGAGAATGATCCGGTCATTGACGCCAATAAAAAGCTAAGTTACGGTAATTTCACCGGACATCCCGTCCGCACAGGAGCTCTTTTCATGAAAACCAGACACGAAATCGCCCTCGCGATCATCCTCGGTGTCACCACCGGTATCGGCACAGCGATCACCCTCCCAGCGAGCATCTGGTGGCTCGGCCTCATCGTCGGCATGGGCACCGCTTTCCTGTCATATCGCTTCAGGGAGACCCACAAGGCTGCAGTGGAAGTGGCACAGCAGAGCTGTCAGGGCCTGATCGAAATCAGAAGAGGTGTTGCCAAGTGGGCAGAGCAGCCGCGCCCATTCCATCTCTTCTTCTTCACGGCAATCGCACTCAGTCCGCTTGCCTGGATCCTGTTCCGGCACGCTGAGACCGGGATGACCTTCGAAGAGATCGCATTCGAAGCGATCATTGGTGGGTCGGGAAGTATTCTGATGGGAAACATTGCTATTCCAGTGCTGATCCTTCTCATCTCAACTCTGGCTACAGCAGTATTCAAGCTGCTCACCGAATTCGGAGCAGAGTTCATCTTAAAGAGATCTTGGAGGTCGTCAGACTATCGGGAAAAGCATGAGTACGAGTATGCAGATCTCGATTACGAGAACGCAATAATCTGGGCAGTAACAGGATGCATATTCCCTGTAGCCATCGTCTGCGCAATCCTGGCACTCATCATCATCGGCATCGGAAAGTTCTTCCGCAAAATCCACTGCCACGAACGCCTCATCTGCGCCTTCGACACCGGCCTCGCCACCGTCTTCGGCTACCTCGTCCTCTACGACCCCACCATGACCCGCCCCGAAGTCTTCGCCGTCTTCATCGCCTCCGCCACCATCGGAGCCCTCCTCGGCGTCGCCAACTACGAACTCGTCTCCAAACGCTGGTTCAAGCTCGTCTGAGCACCCAGTACCGCATCCGTCCCTAAGTGGAGGGATTTTTTTCATGGATCATAATCATTATTTCCCATCTCGACCTTGCGGAGAGATCTTGCCGCTAATGTGTTCGAAGAGATCTCTCCGCAAGGTCGAGATGGGAGACATCGGAAAGGCGAAAAAACAAAAAGAGCACCCATTCAGGTGCTACGAGACTCACCGAGCCTTGGCGCTGACCCACGCGGTCTCAGTCCACTCATCATCGAAGACCGTGCTCACATGCACGGACTTACGCTTGCATTCGCGCGTCATGATGTCATCGTCCTTGCACAGACTTACCATCTTCAGATGCCGAACCTTCCGCGTGTTGTTCGCCGTACGTTCCCCGATCACGAGCGTCCGACCCTGACCCTCTTCGCCATACGCCTCAAAGGCAAGTTGCCCGTCGATGTCGGCGAAAAAAGCAAAGTTCAAACGCTTCTCGGTCCCGTCGGCTTTCAGAAGCACATGCGGATGCGAGGCAACGCCGTTCGGCGTCCGCGTCATCCGATCGCCCCACACGACGTACACGCCCTGATCGATCCCGTACGCCGCCGCCTTCTCCTCGCCGATCAGGCCGAAGTAGACAACCTTGTCATCCACGACACTGAGATTCAACTGGCCATCGCCCCAGTACGCACTCACCACATCGAACATGATGCCCGGCACGCCATCGACGGCCACCGCAGCATCACAGTCAGAGTGGTACGCAGACGCCCACGAGACCAGTTGGTCAGATCGACAGTCGCCTTGGACCTTATCCAAACGCTCCGCCCACTCGGTCCCCGCCGAGGCGATCGCGACAAAAATCAGCCAAAAAAGGTGCATATTCTCTCCCTGTCTCACTACCTAACCATAGCGAAGACTCAAAAATTTAGCCAATAATTCTCAATTTGTCAAGGTAAATACTGGCATAAATTCATTGACAATAACCTCAATAAAAGGTTAACTACCCCCGTCTTCGACGGAGGTAATCGATGGCACGTACACTCAAATTCGACAAAAACAACGTCCCAATCCACCCGCCGGAATACCGTTTCCGACGCTTTCTCAACTGGTTCCCGCTCGGCTTCGGCTACGCCAGCCTGATGTTCATGCGCTACTGCCTCAACCCGGCAAAAAGCGCCCTCGGCGACGAGCTCATGGACATCAACGAGTTCGGCTTCATCTTCGGCATTGGCGCGATCTTCTACTTCATCGGCTTCATGGTGAACGGGGTCCGCTCGTCGATCGCTACGGCGGCCGTCGCGGCATGCTCGTCGGCGTCGCTGGGGCTGTAACAGCCAATCTCGCCATGGCTGCCGTCATCTACGGCGTCATGATGAAGGGCTGGGACATCCAGCTCACCCATGCGCTCACCGTGCTCTACGCAGTCAACATGTTCTTCCAGAGCCTGGGAGCCATGTCGATCGTCACCACCAAGATGCCCTGGTTCCACGTCCGCGAACGCGGCACGTTCGGTACCATCTTCGGCATCATGATCAGCACCGGCATCTACTTCGCCTTCGACTGGGGATACGCCATCCGCACAGTCACGCGCAAGGCGGACGTGGTGCTCGCGGACCTCAATGTCACCGAGTCCATCTTCTACAACCTGCTCGGCGCCGCAAACACCGGCGTAGACCAGAACTGGTGGATGTTCCTCTTCCCGGCACTCTTCGCGATCCCATGGTTCCTGGCCATGCTGATCTTCCTCCGCAACAAGCCAAGCGACACGGGTAAGTTCGAGGACTTCGAGACCGGTGACCAACAGGTCGCAGACCGAACGCTCGGCCTTTGGGAGATGATCAAGACCATCGCGACCGGCAAGAAGCATCGCGTCCTCCTGATCATCTGCGCCATCGAATTCTGCTCCGGCATCATCCGAAACGGCGTCTTCCAATACTACCCGCAGTTCGCCCACTCGGTCGGCTTCTACAAGGACTTCCACGTCACAAGCAACTGGGGCTTCTGTCTCCTCATCTGTGGCGTCACCGGCGGCTTCATGACTGGCTGGATCTCCGACAAGTTCTTCGGCTCCAAGCGCGGCCCGATGGTCATGATCTCCTACGGAGCCATGACCGTCGCCATCGTCGCCATCGTCGCGTCGCTCACAGCGAACGGCCCTGGCATGGGTTCCTGGATCACCGGCGCAGGAGTCCTCGTGGTCGCAGCCTGCGTCCTCGGCGTGCACGGCATCCTCTCTGGCACCGCAGCAGCCGACTTCTCTGGCGTCAAGAACACCGGAAAGGCCGTCGGCATCGTCGACGGATGCGTCTACATCGGCACCGGCCTGCACTCCATCACCATGGGCTACTTCCTGACGACCGGAGACGCAGCCAAAGACCCCAGCACCTGGATGGCCTGGCCCCTCGTCATCCTCCCATTCGTCATCCTCGGCGCCGTCCTGTCCATCAGGATCTACAACGCCTTCCCCAAATCAGGCGCCAAAGCGCACTGAAGGGGAAACCCGTCACACACGTGGCGGGAGTTTTATTTCACAGACAAAAGCTTCTCATTCACATCCCGATGCCGAACATGAATATATACATACATCGGCACAAGAAGAATCAAAAACGCCACCGCATACCACAAAAACCCTTCCCGATACCCAACCCAATCAATCACCGTCCCAAGCAAAAACCCAAGAGTCGCCCCGGTCACCAGCCAAATCTGCCCCCGAACAGAAAGAAGCGTCGCCTTAAACTTACTCTGCCCAAGCAGGTCCATCATAAAACTCTGATCAACCTTACTCAGCCCCCACTGGAATCCATTCATCAAAAGCAGGGACCCTACAATTACCGGCGCCGACGTCGAAACCCCAAGTGCAATTAAAAACAAGCCAAAGATCAATAACTGAAACCGATAAAGCCCAAAAAGCGAAATCCGCTCTCGAATCTTCCCAGTATACGCGAGCAAAATAGACGCAAAATCCGCCCAGTCCCATGAAAGACCCCATACCAAATCACCGGAACTTCCAAAAATACCTGGTAAGGCGCCCGAAAGCGTCCAGCAGACATCAAGAATGCCGCCAAAACTCCAGAGAATATCAAGAAGCTAAACACCTTCATCTCCCGACCAGACTTCATCACCTGCCAAAAGTTCGTCTTCCGAATCTCCTCAATCTCATGCTGGCTTGCTTTCGGGGTGACGAGCGACATCGCTACAATCACACCTGCAGTATCCAGCACAAGCGCAATCAAAAACGGCAAACTATAATCAATACTCACCAAAAACGGAATCGTCGTAGAAAGCACAATCGGCACCGCGAACCCAATCGAACTAAGCTTCCCAGAAACCCGCGCATAATCTTTCGCCCGCTTCAGTCCAGAAAGCGTCTCATGCAAAAACGCACTCCCGGTCCCGCTATGAAACGCGACGCCAATACTGAGCATGACAGCGCCAAAGATCAAAAGAAGAAGATTATCCGCAAAAAGATAGAGAACAGTAGAGATCAGTCCAAGCACCTTTGCCAAAATAAGCGCCTGCTTATGCCCAATCTTATCCGAAACATACCCACTAGGAATCTCAAAAAAGAACCCACCAAGCATCGAAACAAGCGTAATCAGCCCAATGCTCTGCGCCGTCACATTCGGAATCGTCAAATAATACGCACTCAAGATGGCGACATACACCTTCTTATTCGTCACAAGATAAACCGCGTACTTCCAAATATTCGATTCAAGAGCTTTTTGCATACCGCTAGATCATAGCATGAGCACCCAAAATGCTTGACAAATGAGCCAAAAAATGAAAAAGTTCTCCTCTTGTCCGGTAAATCGGACAGAACAATAATCAAAAGGAGAAATCATGACAGAAGGTCAGAGACAAGGCATCGGAACTCGTCCAGATGTGGTCCTTGCAAGAAGTCCAGTCCCTGCAATGCGGCGAACAATGTTCAACGGAGTATTCTGGCGCATCTTCTGGAGGACTCAAGGTCAGGGCGTCTGGCTGATGCTCGAAGAGGACTTCGAGGGGGTATACAAGAGTCGCGCAAGCGCCGGGAGCGCATTGCGAACAGCGGTGACACACGGCGTGGTCAGGGAGGTCCCGAGGCCGGATGGTGTTGTCATGCCTGAAGGGGCTGGCAAGAGGCCAAAGTTCTACGAGTGGACCGACGTCGTTGTAGACATTCTGCCCTGGCAGGAGGCGCTCGAGGGGGCGAGGAGGAGCGCTCCCGAGGCCGATGATCATCAAGGAGAGGGCAGCGAAGGCGGTGGAGGCGGAGATCCTCAGTCGCCTCAGGTGGACGCTGCTGAGTCAGGACGCAAAGCCGTACCCGAGTCGCCGATGACTGCATTCGAGGTACATATTGCTCGAGTGGTCGAGGCACGCGTCATAGAAAGGCTTGACAGCGCGCTCACGCAAGTCGACGAATCTCAGAGTCAGATCGCACGCGCCGTCGAACACGCGGTCATGACCGAGATGGACGATCGAATCCGGCGCATCGAAGAGCTGGAGCAGGCGCTCGAACAGCGAGCTGCGCAGCTCGCTGGTGCAGAGGAGCGAATTCGGCTATCCCTCCGAAGAGAGTCCACGCGAAAAATCACTGCAGGGCTTGCTGGTATCGAAGGTATCGAGGACCGACTCGTTGCTCTCATCGAAGAGCGTCTGAGTGGCCTCGACGAGGTACGCGCACGGCTGGAGGAGTTCGACGGCGCCGAAGCCCGCATCCAAGCCACGGTCCTCGCATCGATCGACGAGTTCACCGGCATGGACGCTCTAGAGCAGCGCGTCATGGCTCGCGTCGACGAACGCCTCACCGGCGTCGACATGATCGTGGCTATGCTCATCCACAAGGCGCATCTCGAAAGTCTTCCAAGGGCCATGCAGGCTCGCGTCATGAGCGAGTTAGGCAAGCTGACATCGTCATAGCACACCCGCAAACGGGTGTGATTTTTATGAAAAAGTTCTTCAGTCCCTTCCTATCTCCACAGGGTCGAGATGGGAGCGTAAAGGTTATTCACAGATGAAAAAAACCTCAGCGCAAGACGCTAAGGTGGAGGCGATGTATCTCCGGATCCGCTGAGCTCGCCGAGTTGCCGCAGAATATTCCGCGCGGAGGTTGGATGAGCGCGAGACAGAAGCGCAGAAAGGGCAGGCAAGAGCCCTAGAGGAAGTGCCGGAAGAGGATCAGGATCCGGAGGGGGTGTCGGTATCGGTGCTACGGGAGTTGGCTCCGGAGGGGCGATGACAGCTGGCGGAGCAGGCGAGGGGGGTGCTAGAGGTCGTCTCTTCCGCTTCGCGAGCAGTCGATTACTCATCGGCGAAACCACGCCGCGAACAATCGCGATGAGCACTTCCCACGTCTCCGCAAGTGGTGCCATCAGAGCGCTTCCAACCATCCATTTCCGCGGAATATTCGGGCCAGGATCTGCGAGGTAGAAGTCTGGAAGTGGAAACGGGAGCTTACGCTGCTTATCGCCAAGGGCGCTCGCCGACATAGGCACAAGCTCGGCCATGGCAAAGCCAATCGGGCAAAGCAGTGGCTCTGAATCGGGTCCATCAATCAGGATTCCGAGTCGTTCAATCGGACACCTTGACCCAGCCATCATCTGTACAGAATTGACAGACGTACGCCCATGAAGCGTAAGGATGTTCACGACAGTTCGCTGCAAAGAGGTGATCGTCTCAACTTCGGCAGGAAGCACCTTAACTCTCGCGCGCCGATAAATCTCCACGCAAACGATCCGATCAAGTGGCACGGTAATTCGATATCGACCCTCCTCGATCATCTGAACAACGCGAGCATCAACAAGTCGGCCAATGAATGCACGGAGCCGCACTGAGTTCGTCTGAAAGTCTTGGTCGTCTTCCAAGCTCAAGATCTGCGACCAAAGACCAGCTTCCCTCGAAGTAAGGCAGAGTCCTATTCGAGTGATAAAGGGGCTATTAAAGAAATCGCCCAGAATGCCAACATGACTATTCTTTTGTTTCATGTCGAGTCCTTGTGAAGGTGGAGGCGTAGAGTGTCATAAAGAAAGGGGCGTGTCAATGTGCCTAAAGCTGCGCATCAAAAAAAAACCACCGCTTTCGCGATGACTTCTTGG
Organism: uncultured Gammaproteobacteria bacterium; assembly: GCA_964613815.1. GTDB lineage: Bacteria > Patescibacteriota > Patescibacteriia > UBA9934 > UBA9934 > CAZTKG01. The sequence continues at coordinate 72,718 of CAZTKG010000003.1, read as the reverse complement.
TACGCCGGGTGGGACTCGAACCCACGACCACGGGCTTAAAAGGCCCTTGCTCTACCAACTGAGCTACCGGCGCTCAATGTGAGGTGCGAAATTTATATCACAAACTGCGGAGAAAATCAAGGCGTGAAATAGCGATCTTAACGCGCGAATAAATAACCTTAGCGAAATTCCCATCGAGGTTTGCAAATATCGACATATTCAGCTATAATCCCCCTGTAATTACATTAACTTTACATCTTTATGGGCGTTTGCACAGGATGTTCAGCCGAATTGGCTGACGAGCAACTAACGGACGGAATGTGTCCAAACTGTTCTGGTGGATCATCATCAGAAGCACCAGCTGAAGCAGCTCCAGAGGCTCCAGCAGAAGCACCGGCGGAAGAAGCTGCTGCACCAGAAGCACCAGCAGAAGAGGCTCCAGCTGAAGCACCAGCAGAAGCTGCTCCAGAGGCACCAGCCGAAGGAGGAGACGACACAGCTGCTCCAGCGATGTAAGATCAAAAAACCAGCGCTCCGGCGCTGTTTTTTGTATGGAGGATTGACCGGTGCCTGCATTTAAGGTATAACTCACGACCCCAAGAAAGCCAATATGGAGGGAATATGTGGGGACAGGAAGAGGAGAGGCATGCAGTGGTCGTGGAGAGATTCCAGACCATTGGAGGTGATGTGCTGTGGAACGCCCTGAAGACGTGTTTTGATTCAATCGATGAAGAGCACGTTGTGGCAGCGTTCGTCTCAGGAAGGAGGGATCGGATAAGTGCTGCTATGCGAGACATCGTAGCAGCAGCCGACGATCATTCAAGGGGGCACGGGGGTCTGCTATTCGCATTGCGCGGAAGCATCATGACAATACTGGTGACGACCGCTCAAGAGAGGGGGAGGGGGCGATTCCCATGGTCATCATTCAGAATCGCGATCTTTGGCATGCAAGAACTCGTTCGTGCGATGCTCTATCTCTCTGACGAGGACAGGGGGGAGTTCATGAGGTCAAGGTGGGGCGAGGGGGTAGGTCGGAAGATCTGGCACCGCTCTATGCGTGGCGCGCTCGTTTCTGCACACCTCATCTTCGCACTCGACTGCTACGGCCTACGAGTGGTAGAGCCATTACCTGAGTCCGACGGCGATCTCAAGGTGGATTACGTAGTGATGCTAGGGGGGGACGGAGACGACGAGATCGCTCTGCAGATCAAGTCCGCTGGAAGAACCAGGCTGTTCGTAGTGCCAGAAAGGACCAGTAGAAAAAGTAACGACGAAGGGGCGTTTTGCAGGGGGGTTCATCGATACAGGCAGATGAGGAGGGCTGAGACAGGGCGATCAGATATGGACGTCCTCCCTGTGATCGCTAGGATCTCTACCGATCTCCAAAACGGCGCTGGGTTAAGTAACTCAGAGGTTTTCCTCGCAGTACGCGACCTCGTGAATCGCTACGTGGGTGAGGAAGAGGTGTCAGCAGTCATCTGAGCCATAACGGCTCTTTTTTTGCGATCAAAAAAACCGCCCCTTCAAAATCAGGGAGCGGAAACGGGGACGACCCAGATACCGTAGACGAGAGTCTTGGTGTCGAACCGGGCCATCGTGACGTGGCTCAGGTAGGTCTCGCGACCTCGCCGGTGAAGCATCGGGAGTTCATTCCCGACCATCTTGGCAAGCGCGACCATGTTGAGGTGGCGGACGAGCTCCGGGCGAGTGAAGTTCAGCATCAGGAGATGCCAGATCGATCCCGGACGCGAGCCCCGAGGTAGCTGCACAGTCGGCTCGCCGTAGCGATCGAGACGAACGAGGTGCATCTCGAAATGCTCCAGACCGCGCGGCGTATCCGCATCGACTTCCATCTGAAACAGCTCCAGGTTCACCGGGTGCTCAGGGTCGTTGGTGTACTCGCCTGCAGAGAGTGTGATCGGGATGCTGAAATCGATCGGAATCACACCGAGGCTCAACATGGCGGTGCTGCCATAGGCGCGCAGCGGATTGTTGAGAAGCGCGTCCAGCATGTCGAGTCCCAGCCTGCCATCCTGCAGCATCTGCATGAGAATGGAAAGGCTATCAAGGAAATGCTGATACGGAGTCTGCATGGGTTCTCCCATTTGAAGGTGCAGCCAAACGCTAGCAGAAAATCACCAAGATGTCAAGCCTGGGAGATGGGGCTTATCAGCAAAATCAAACCATAAAAAACCTGCTATAATACCTCCATGCACATAGCCATGATCGGCCAAAAAGGCATCGGTTCAGGCGCGCGCATGGGCGGAGTAGAAAAGCACGTCGAAGAAATCTCAACCCGCCTCGTCGCCATGGGGCACACCGTCACCGTCTACGCCCAAAAACGCTACGCAAACACAAGGCCACAGGAACTCCCTGGCCTCAATTTTGTCTTTCTCCCATCGCTCCCGCTCAAGCATTTCGAAACTTGGTCACACACACTGCTAGCCATCCTCCACTCCATCAAAAAACCCTACGACATCATCCACTACCACGGCGTCGGCCCAGCAACACTCGCCTGGATCCACCGCCTTCTCGCAAGATCAAAATCCATCATCATCACCTTCCACTCCCGCGACCAATTCCACAAAAAATGGGGCTGGTTCGCGCGCCAATACCTCAAATTCGGCGAACGTGCCGCGGTCTGGTTCGGTCACTACACGATCGCAGTCTCTCACGCGATCCAACTCTATTGCCGCAAAGATCTCAAAACCGAAACCATCTACATCCCAAACGGCGCAACCGTAAAAGAAATATCAACCTCCGACCTCGTCGAACGCATCGGTCTCCGCCCAAAGAAGTACTTCGTCAACGTCGGTAGGCTCGTGCCACAAAAGGGTCTCCACTTCCTCATAGAGGCCTTCATCAAACTAGACACCGACTTCCAACTCGTCTTCGTCGGCGCTCCAAGCTTTACAACCGAGTACTATCAGCGGCTCCGAGATGCCACAAAAGGCGACCAACGCGTCGTCTTCCTCGGCTACAAAACCGGCGACATGCTCGATCAGCTCTTCGCAAACGCCTACGCATTCATCCACCCCTCAGAAGCAGAAGGCCTCCCACTCGTCGTCCTAGAATCCATGGCCTACGGAGTCCCCGTGCTTGTATCCGATATCCCAGAAAACATCGAAGCAACTCACGGCGCCGGGTTCACCTTCCCAAACAGAAATGTCCACGGCCTTCGCTCGCAAATCGGACGCCTCATCAAGTCACCGACCATGGTCAAGGCGCGTGGCCACGAGGCACAGGCAGTCATCGATATCCATTTCAATTGGGACAACATCGCAAGAAAAGTAGAGTCCGTCTACATAACCGCGCGTCATTAGTATGGAGCCGCAAAAATCCGTCGACATGATCCCTTGGCACAGCATGCAACTCGAAGAAGTCTTCGAGTCACTTCATTCAGGTACCCAAGGATTATCAAAAGACGCTATTGCCTCATCAAAAGCTGAGCACGGCAAAAACGCCCTCCCAAAACAACGTTCCAAAACAGCGCTATCCGTCTTCCTTAGTCAGCTAAAGGGCCCAATGGCAGCCGTGCTACTCGTCGCAGCAGGAGCGAGCACGATCATCAAAGAATGGGTAGATGTCGCCGTCATCGGCATCGCACTTGCGATCAACGTCGGTCTAGGCTTTATCGAAGAATTCAAGGCAGATAGGGCACTATCCGCGCTAAAAAACTACCTCCCAGCCTCCGTCCGCGTCAGAAGGGCAGGACAGATCGTCTCAATCCCCGCAGAAGAGGTCGTTCCAGGCGACATCATGATCCTCTCCGCAGGAAGCAAGGTCACCGCCGACGCCAGACTTATCAAAATCGAGTCATTAGAGGTGGGCGAGTCCGCATTAACAGGCGAGTCCGCTCCAATAAAAAAGTCCCTCGAAGTCATCAAAAAAGGCACGGCCCCATCATCACGCACAAACTCCGTCTTTGCCGGAACCACCGTCCTATCCGGCTCAGCAGAAGCAATCGTCACAGAGACCGGTGTGCACACACAGCTCGGCAAAATCGCAGACCAAGTCGCGCGCACAGAAGAATCAGAAACCCCCCTCCAGGCTTCCATGCGCAAAATGGCCGCCGTCATCACCGGCGCCATTCTCTTCATCGTGGTCATCATCTTCTCCGTCGGCCTCATAAAGGGCGTCGAAGTCGCAGAAATGTTCCGTACATCCATCGCTCTCCTCGTTGCCGCAATTCCAGAAGGTCTCGTTGTCACCATGACCGCCATCCTCGCCATCGGCATGCAGCGCATCCTAAAGCAAAAAGCGCTCGTCAGAAAACTCGTCGCCGCAGAAACCTTGGGGAGCGTCTCCGTTATCTGCATGGACAAAACCGGTACGCTCACAGAGGGCAAAATGAAAGTAAGCGAAGTAAGAGTCGGCAAAAGAACTTTCAATGCAGACGAATTCAAAAACCTCGGCTCAGGAGGCGATCTTGTCCGAGCACTCGTCTCTACAAGCTCAGCAACAAAAGAAAAAGATCAAGAAACCGGAGAGATGGTATTCACCGGAACCTACACGGAAGTCGCTATTATGGAATTCCTCAGTGCAGCACATCTCACGGACGATGACACAATCAAAAGAGACGGCTTCCTTCCATTTGACTCAAAATACAAATTCGCCGCAGCAACGGTAGATGATCAGTTATTCGTTGTCGGCGCTCCAGACATCCTATTAGATCGTGCCGACATTTCAGACGAAGCAATGCGCTTTTTCCGCAAAGAGCTAGAAGAAATGGCAGAAAAAGGCCTCAGAATCATCGGCGCTGCATCAACATCATCACGCGCAGGTCAGTTATCACAATCCAGCATAAAAGACCTTTCCATCATCGGTTTCATCGGCCTCACAGACCCAATCCGAGAAGAGACCGCAGAAGTCATCCAAACAGCACGCACGGCAGGAATCCGCCCAATTATGATCACCGGCGACCACCCCAAAACAGCAATCAGTATCGCCACCCAGGCCGGCATCACAACGGCAGAAGATCTTTGCATCACCGGAAAAGATCTCGACGAAATGGATGACAAAGAACTTTTCGCAAAGATCGACAGCATCAGCATCTTCGCTCGCGTCATGCCTGCGCACAAGTCAAGAATCGTCGACGCGCTCCAGACCAAGGGACATTCCGTCGCCATGATGGGGGACGGCGTAAACGACTCTCCAGCACTCAAATCAGCAGACATCGGCATCGCCGTCGGATCAGGAACCGAGGTCGCCAAACAGGCGTCCGACATGGTCATCCTCGACAGCAGACTCGGCACCATCGTAAACGCGATCAAAGAGGGGCGCGTCATCTTCGACAACATCAGAAAAGTCACCACCTTCCTTCTCACAGATAGCTTCCGAGAAATGATCCTCATCGCCGGAGCGCTCCTCTTCGGTCTCCCAACTCCCATCCTCGCCGCTCAAATCCTCTGGATCAACATCGTCACCGACGGATTTCCAGGCGCTGTGCTCGCCTTCGAGCCAGCAGAAAGTGACGTCATGACACGGGCGCCGCGCAAACGCTCAGAGCCAATCATTAACGGCGAACTTCGCTGGATCATCATCGGCGTCGCACTTATTACAGATATCGCTCTATTCGCGATCTACACAGGCTTCATCAATGCCGGCATGCAGCTTACGACTGCGCAGACGTTCATCTTCCTCGCAATTGGCATCAGCTCTCTCGTCCACATCTTTTCTATCAGAAAGCTCCGAACAACCATGTTCAAAGAAAATATCTTCGAAAACAAGATGCTCCTTGGCGGCGTTGGGGTTGGAGCGCTTTTGCTCGCGGTCCCGATGTTGATCCCGCAAATCCGCTCTGCGATGCATCTCGAGCTGCTAAGTGTTGAGTTATGGGCCGTATTAGCAGGATTTGCCGTTGTTCATGTATTATTGGTTGAGTGTATCAAGTTCGCATTTCGGGCAAAATCACGCCGAGCGAACGCTATTTCTGCTTCTGCGTAGCCTATGCTCAGCATCCTAAGAAAAATCACTCCAAGATTCATCATCGGCTGGTATCATCTCGCGCTCGCCATCGCGGCGGCATTTTGGTATGGGCATCCGTCAAGAAAGCTGACCGTCATCGGCGTCACGGGCACAAACGGAAAGTCATCAACGGTCCAGTTCATCGCGCAACTCCTCGAAAGGTTAGATGCACGCGTCGGATACACGACAACCGCTGGATTTTGCATTGCTGGGGAGAGCATAAAAAACGACCTAAAGATGACCATGCCAGGGAGGTTTTTCCTGCAAGACATGATCCAAAAAATGGTAAACGCAAAGTGTGAATACGCAATCGTTGAAACAACATCGCAGGGCATCGCACAACACAGACACAGAGGGATCGATTACGACCTAGCGGTTCTGACAAATCTCACTCCAGAACATATCGAGTCACATGGAGGCTTTGAGGCATACAGGCGGGCGAAGGGAAAGTTATTCGCAGGGCTTACGAAGACATATAGAAAGGGGGATCAAGAAAAGATCAGCATCATAAATGCAGACGACGAGCACGCAAAGTTTTTCTTAAGTTTTCCTGCGGACACAAAGGTACAATTTGGATGCAAGAATACCAAAGGGAAAAACGTGATAAAAGCCGTAGAATCCACAAAGGCGGGCAAGACAATATTCACCATCGGAACAGTGTCAATGAGCATTCCCCTCGCAGCAGGATTCCAAAGAAAGAACGCACTCGCAGCAATCGCTACCGTGCATGCACTCGGCTATTCGCTAAAACGCATCGCGACCGCAACAAAGGCGCTTCGGCCAATCCCGGGTCGCTTCGAGCTAGTCGATGCTGGCCAGCCATTTGACGTCATTATAGACTACAGCTACGAGCCAGTGGGGATACAGGCATTGCTAGACACAGTAAAAGAACGCGGAGCAAAACAAATCATCGGAATTCATAGTTCAACAGGAGGCGGAAGGGACATCTCTCGCAGATTTACTGTTGGCGAACTTGCAGCAAAGCAAGAGGACATCGTCATTATCACAAACGAAGACCCTTACGACGAGGACCCGCTCGCGATCATGGAAGATGTAGCAAAGGGAGCAAAGAAGGGAGGGAAGACATTAGAAAAGGACCTGTTCATCATAGAAGACAGGGCGGAGGCAATCGCATTCGCGATCACAAAAGCAAAGAAGGGTGCCGCTGTGCTTCTTACCGCAAAGGGGAATGAGCCCGTGATGGCGCTCGCAAAGGGAAAGAAGGTGCCGTGGAGCGACAAGCAGGCGGCGCTAGATGGGCTCGCAAAACGGGGGTATGGGCGAAAATAGCATCATCCACCTCAAGGAGGGTGAGGAGATCATCAGTATTGTAAGGGCAAGCGCATGGCATCACATGCCAAGATTTATGCTCGCAGGCATATGGATATGCTCCCCATTTTTTTTCATGTTCCCGTTGTTGACAATGGGACATGCTGGGTACATGATTTTTTTGGGCCTTATTACAACGGGTGCATGGTATAGTTTTCGAGAATGGGTAATGTGGCACATGACCATGATGATCATCACGAACAAGCGCATGATCGACATCGAACAAGATGGTCTTGTCAGTCGAAAGGCATACGCACTGACATGGGAAGATATTCGCGACATCCGCATTGTAAAGCGTGGAAAGGTAAGGAAGATCCTCAAAATAGGAACGCTAAGAATTAGAGGGAAAAAGCTCAAGAAGCACGACATAGAATTTAAGGGAATTGAAAACATCGGGCATATCAAGAACCTTCTAAATGAGGTAAAATCACATCATAACGCGTTAATCGCAAGCAAACATGTCCACAAAGGGACGTAAATCTCGTGCCAAGAAATGGAGCCTATTTTTTGTGATAAATGTAGCGGTGCTTATACTGCTTATTTTTGCGTTTGGACGTGAGTATGTCGGGAACTTGCAAATTGAACAGGAGATCGCGATGCAAGAAGCTGAGCGGGAAGATCTGAAACAAGAGGAACTTGCAACGCTTTCGCTCATACAGCAGCTATCAAGTGAGTATTTTCTAGAAACGGAGGGCCGGACCAAGCAAGGTCTTGGTAAAGAAGGTGAGCAGCTCGTCATTATTACAGGAGTAGAGGAGGAGGTCTCAGAAGAGAGCGCGGGGTTTTTCGAAGCATACACAGAGGGGGGGATTTCAAATCCAATGAGATGGTTTTACTACTTTTTCCGTCCAGATGTTTTTAGCGAACTTGGAGGACAGGACTAGCTATGGCAAGAGTTCATAAAACAAAGCGAAGAGAAAAGCATCCCGGGAAAAGATTACTTCATTCGCTTATCATCATGGGAATATTGGCTATCGTCTACGGAGGGGGGTGGATCGTGGACGGCTTCAAGTCACAGTACTGGCATCACGGAATCGCAAGGGTCGTGGCAGGAGCTGTCCCATTCCCGGCCGCAAGTATTAATGGCGAATCAATTAAGTATGGCGATGTAGCGGAAATGGCAAATTACTTCGAGATCGTCATCGGAGTCCATCAGGACCAGTCTTTTCTGCAAGGGTTAGAGTACCTAAAGCGCCTCGCATACATGGAGCAGCTAGCGACCGAACTGCAAATAGAGACATCGGCAGCACAGGAGTTTGAGTCGCTCGCGTATCTTGGAGAGCTTGGGTGGTCAAAAAAAGACCATGAAAAATACATCGAATACCCACATGGGCTGCAAATAGCCTTAGAGGAAGAGGTGATGCAGAGTGAAGAGTACCAGGCAGAGGCTATCGGAAGAGTGGTAGCTATTCAGTCTGATTTAGATGTTGGGTTTGAGTTCTCCGGAGTTGCGACGCAGAGATCTGCGCATCTTTCCGCACAAAACGGAGGTGACATTGGATATTTCGAGCTCGGTGATCTCCCGGAGGGGTACGAATCGCTGGTAGAACTGGAGGTAGATCAAGTTTCAGAAATTCTGCAAACAGAGACATATTTCTTCATCGCATACGTATATGATTACGTAGAGGCAGATGAGCCGCAAATTGGGATCAAAATAATCACCGTAGACAAACAGGGGCTTTCATCCGCGCTTAATGAGTTAATGGAGGAGAGCGAAGAGGTTTATCACATTTCAATGCCATAATATGAAAAACGCACATCAGTTCATGTTTATCTCGGCCGCATCATTTATTGCTGCCATTGTGCTCATAGCGCTTTTGCAAACATCGGCAACAACACAGGAAGAGCCTGCGCCAGAGCAAGATGCCACGGCCGAGCAGATAGAAGAGGCGCAAGAACAGGTACAGGAGGAAGAATCCGATGAAGAGCTCGAGTTAGGATCCGAAGAGCAGATCGTTGCCGTAGATTGTCCATCTGCCGCGCCAAACGATGAACTCATTTTATATACATCAAACAATGGCATGAACTTCGATCATGTTGGGAGTGTTCATGGTGAATCAAGTGTGCCGCACATCATCGAATACAACGACGAGCTCATCGTGACGCATCAGTCATTCATGGATACGTCAGATCTCTGCGGAAGGATGGCGTACACCATCATAAGCGAAGATGGCGATGTGATCGACGGGCCAAATCCGATCGATGTCCAGGGTAAAAATATCTTCAACGGATTTGACCCGACACTTATAGAAATTGACGGCGACCTAGCACTTGTTTACACCGTCCGCCCACCAGGAAAAGCGCAGCCATGCATTTCAGTGGCGCTGTCAGATGGCGGCATTGACGGAACATTCCAGGACATAGAGGGTGTTCTCTGGTGCGACGATCAAGATCAGGAGGCATACATGGACCCATCCGCGATCATGAATGGAGACTGGTTGCTGGTTTACATGGCGTCACCCGAAGCGATGAAGGCGCGAGAGACGGTCAACTACGTGATGCAAATAGATACAGATAAGAGTTCATCAAAGTGGGAGATAGGGGGCGTCTCCGAAGAATCGAGCTTGGAAATGTACCAACTCGGATCAACGCTGCGGGGCGAAAAAAATGACGAATGCCGTATGTTGTTCTACGGAACAAAATCAGGGCAGATCGGGAGATCATGCACAAACAACGTCGGCGTTTTCAGCTCGGTAGAGTGGATTATCGCAGGTGCGGATCCGGGTGTTACAAGATCATCAAACGGTACATACTACATGGTCATAGCCGAGTAGTTGAAGAAAAGCGCAGTTTCAGCTAGCATAGACCCCACAAAGACCCAGACGCAGGGAAAATGCCGTGTCATCGTTCTTCTTTCGAGCATCGCAGTAAGACGTACTAATGGTACGTAGTCGAGAAGCGGAGAAAAAGAATGATGACATCGCACTGGCAAAGACCCAGACGCAGGGAAAATGCCGTGTCATCGTTCTTCTTTCGAGCATCGCAGTAAGACGTACTAATGGTACGTAGTCGAGAAGCGGAGAAAAAGAACGATGACACGGCATTTTAACAAGTCTGATGCCATTGTAGCTCAGGGGTAGAGCAATGCTTTCGTAAAGCATAGGCCGGCGGTTCAAATCCGCCCAATGGCTCCAGAAAAAATCTCAGCACAAGCTGGGCTTTTTTCTTTGACAAACCGCATCTGCTATAATCAATCCACCATATGATTCACTTCAAGAACGTCACAAAGTTCTACAAACCAAAGACCTGCGCACTCAAAAACGTAAGTCTCCACATCAAGCCAGGCGAATTCGTTTCGGTTGTCGGTCAAAGTGGATCAGGTAAAACAACGCTAGCAAAGCTTCTCCTCGCGGAAGAGCGTGCAACAAAGGGGCGGATCATCGTCGGAGACTGGGATATTACAAAGATCCGTCAAAGCGAAATACCAACGCTGCGCAAGCAAATCGGTTTCGTGTTTCAGGATTACAAGCTCCTTCCTCGCAAAACCGTATTCGAAAATGTCGAGTTCGCGCTCCAGGTTGCGGGAGCGGGCAGGAAATACATCAAAGAAGTCGTCCCGTCAGTCCTCAAAATCGTTGGGCTTGCAGACAAAATACAGCGCTACCCAAACCAGCTCTCCGGCGGGGAGCGCCAGCGCGTCTCCATCGCGCGCGCCCTTGTGCACAGTCCAAAGATCCTGGTTGCAGACGAGCCTACCGGAAACCTAGACGCGATCCACGCGCAAGAAATCATTCAGCTCCTCAAAAAAATCAACGAATACGGAACGACGATCGTTCTCGTGACGCATGACCGAGACATCGTAAACTCTCTCAAGAAGCGCGTTGTCACCATCGGAGGCGGAAAGGTTGTCTCAGATGTTGAGCGCGGTAAATACGTCCTCTCATGAGCTTCTTTCTCTCAATATTTCGCGTCATCAAATTCGCTATCCAGAACATTTTCCGGAATTTTTGGCTTTCATTGGTGACATTTTCTATCTTCGTTCTCACGCTCGTAACCATAAATGTTGTCGTATTCATTAATGTTATCGCAGATGCAGCTCTCGAGTCAGTCGAGGAAAAGATCGAGATTCTCGTCTACTTTCAGCCGGAAACTCCAGAGGACATCGTGAGTGCCGCACAGGCATACGTACAGGATTTAGCTCAGGTTCGCGAGGCAAGGGTAATAACAGCCGAGGATGCGCTTGCGATATTCCAAGAGCGTTATGCGGGGGATGACACCATTCTCTCTTCCTTGGAAGAGATCGGGACAAACCCATTCGGAGATGCGCTTGTCATTTCATCCGAATCTGCTGAAGACTTCGCGCTCATCCTTGAGGCGGTAGAGACGCCGGAATTTTCACCGCACATAAAAGAGAAGGATTACGAAGATTACGAGCTAGTCATCGAGCGAATTGAAACGCTTTCTGAACGCGTTCGTATCGCAGGCGTTGGCCTTATCGCATTTTTTATCGTCATGACGGCGCTCATCGTCTTTAACACGATTCGAGTCGCTATCTACATCCACAGGGATGAGATCGGCATCATGAAGCTTGTCGGAGCGGGAAACTGGTTTGTGCGAGCCCCGTTCATCATCGAGGCATTCATCTATAGCGTCTTCTCCGTTGGTGCTGTCGCGCTCGGGGTCTACCTATCACTTGATACATTCGACATCTGGGTGCATAAATTCTTTGGAGATGTAGCAATAGATTTTACAGGGTACTTCAATACTTACGCGATCGAGCTATTTGGCGCGCAGTTTATTGGATTCTTCCTCCTCAGCACGGCAACGACATATCTTGCGATGCGTCGCTATCTCAAGACTTGATAAAAGGACAGATTTGTGCTAGCGTCCTTACCTTATGGCAACCACGTTTGGCCAGTATGGAAAGAATAGATTTTGGGAAGTCGTCCCCGGCTTCCTTATTTGGTCAACATTCATCTTAGCCCTCGGAGCTTCATTTTTTTACCCAGTGGCTGCGGCAGTATTCATCATCATTTTTGATCTATACTGGGCGCTTAGGGTGCTCTACTTCCTTATTTATCTTTCAGTCGCCTACAAAAACTTCAAACGCGAGCGCTCTACAGATTGGCTTCAAAAAGTAGAAGAAATTAAGGACTGGGGACGAATCGAGCATGTAATATTTCTCCCAACCTACAAAGAAGGCATTACGATCCTCAGAAAGGCGCTGAAATCTTTAGATGCTTCCTCATACCCAAACAAAAAGATCCACGTCTATGTTGGCGGGGAAGAGGGGGACAAGGAACAGTTCGAAAGTCATAAAAAAGAGCTAACAAAGGAGTTTTCAGGAGTATTTGCATCACTAAACTTCACATTACATCCAAAAGGCTTAGAAGGGGAGATCCCCGGGAAGGGTTCAAACCTGAAGTGGGTAGCAGAAAAAGCAAAGGTCGACATTGATAGCGCAAACATTCCTTACGAGAACATCATCGTATCAGCGTTCGACGTCGACACAATCCCGCACCCACAATACTTGGCTCGCCTCGCGCACGCATTTCTGACCGTAAAAGATCCGCTCAGGGCCTCGTACCAACCAGTAGTCCTCTTTTCGAACAATATTTGGGAGTCATCAGCTCCAGTACGTGTCGCCGCATTTGGAACAACATTCTGGCTCATGAGTGAGCTTATGCGCCCAGAACGGCTTTGGACATTTTCCTCCCACTCCATGTCATGGCAGATGCTCGTCGATGTTGGCTTCTGGGAGCCGGACCTTGTTTCCGAAGACTCCAGAATCTTCATGCAAGGCCTCCTGCATTACGACGGCGACTATCGGGTAGAGCCGCTATTCATCCCCGTTCACATGGATGCTGTCGAGGGAGAGTCATATCTGGACGGACTCAAGGCCCTCTACAAGCAGCAACGCAGATGGGCCTGGGGCGTAGAGCACCTTCCGTACATGATGACGCAATTCAAAAACAAGCCACTCATCCCGAGGCTTAAAAAACTCAAATACATCTTCAATCATATCGAAGGAATGTACACCTGGGCATCCGCGCCAATGCTGATTTTTGTGTTAGGCTACCTCCCGTTTTTCATCGCACAAAATTCCACCGAATCCATCATCACAAACTCCCCATTCACCCTTCAATTCATGATGCAGATTGCGACACTGGGGGTATTTGCCTCTGCCATTCTCAGCCTTTTCCTCCTCCCACATCGCCCGCATGGTAAGCACAGGCGAAATTGGATCGTCATGATTGCACAATGGGCACTTCTCCCAATCACATTCGTCGTTTTTGGCGCATTCCCAGCAATAGATGCGCAAACCCGCTTCATGCTCGGAAAATATCTTGGCTTCAACGTAACAAAAAAGAAAGGATAGGGTATCCTAGTCTTAGGAAGGCGGCGCACGCCAGCGCTGTCATTTGGAGGAACTCATGAGTCTTCTTCGTTCAATCTTGGCGTTTTCGATTTTCGGAATCGTCTTCGCTGGCCCGGGCACGGCCGCGGCTGCCAGGGTCACTATCCAGACCTGCACACCTCTCCTCATCCCAGGAGCGGTCACTTGCATCGCTGTGCCAGTCCTCATCCCTGGTGCCACCGTCGTCCCCGCCGCGCGTCCAGCGCCGCCGCCGCCGCGCAAGATCGCCAAGCGCCCAGTGCCGCGTCACGTCCCGGCCCGCACAGCGCCTGTCCACACCCACAAGGTGAAGGGCACCACCAAGCGCTGCCACGAGCGCCACTAGGTCCGACCTGTCTGCTCCACGCAGCAGGTACTTTTTTATTTACAAAACTCAGGGTACACTCTTCCTCATGAGAGTCTATGCCCATATCCTCACCTGGAACGAAAAAGACTACCTCGAAGACCTCTTCGAGTCCCTTGAGGCGCAAACCTATCAAAACCTCGTTGTACGGGTTTTTGACAATGGAAGTACAGACGGTTCCCCGCAATTCATCCGAGAAAAATACCCAAGAGCTCTCGCTGGAAGACACGCAAAAAACCTCGGCTTCGCCGGTGGTCACAACCAACTCCTTGAACACACCATGAGCCGCATTCAGGATGACGATGAAGAATCGGCGGTACTATTCCTGAACGCGGACCTCATTCTTCAACCGACAGCAGTGGAAGAGATGGTTAAGGCGATCAAATCATCAAATAGCATAAGCGTTATCCAGCCAAAGCTTCTCCGGTGTTTCTACGAAAACGCTGGAGACGAATCTCTTCGTACAACGGTAAAATCCGACATCATTGATTCAACAGGGCTCACACCATGGAAGGGTTGGCGTTTCACCGATCGCGGAGCGGGAGAGGTAGATAGGGGTCAGTACGATCTCAAAAAAACACTTTTCGGTGCCTCGCTTGCGATGGCACTGATCAAAAAAGAGGCTTTGCAAGATATTAGATACCAAAAAGAATGGCTAGATGCAGAGTTTTTTACTTACAAAGAAGACTGTGACCTTGCCATGCGTCTTGCCAGAAAAGGACATCAAACCAGATTCGCTCCAAAAGCCGTCGCGTACCACTACCGAGGGATGTACGGGAAAGAAAAACAGTCCCTCAAAGATCGCCTCAAGAACCGCAGAACGCAGCGCCCATTCTTCGCTGCGCTATCAACACGCAATCAGGCATTGATGCTCATAAAAAATCTCGCTCTATCAACCGCAATCATTCATGCTCCATGGATCATTCTTGGTCAAGGTGGTCGCATGATGTACGGAGCTATCTTTGAGCCGGAAACAAGAAGGCGCCTTCTGCAAATTGGCAAATTATTGCCAAAAATGCTAAAGAAAAGGCGTCACATCTTTAAGAATAAAAGGACTTCAGAGGCTGAATTACGAACATATGTCGGCCAAAAGAGCACGTAACGTCGATGTAAGTATTCTCATCGTCCATACATTCAAGAAAAAATCCCTGAGGCAAACGCTTCGAGGGATTGTTCGTTCTGCTCCAAGGTGCGCCTACGAAATCATCATTATCGACAACAATCCTCCAGCTGGCGTCGCAGAAATGCTCAAAAAAGAATTCCCTTGGATCCGGCATCTCCCACAAGCAAAAAACCTTGGCTTCGGCGGGGCGATGAATCAAGGAATAAACATCGCAAAAGGGGAGTACGTCCTAATATTCAACCCGGACATCGTTGTCTCACCAGGTGCGCTCGACGAGCTCAAGGCATTCATGGACGACAACGCAGACGTTGGAATCGCCGGTCCTAAGCTCACAAACCCGGACGGATCACTGCAATACTCGTGTGTTCGTCAGCCGACGTTTATGCTTCCGGCATATCGAAGAACGTTTCTCGGAAAGCTCCCGCACGCAAGTGCGGCAGTGGAAGAATATCTGATGCAAGACGTTAGTCACAATGAGATCATAAATGTTGACTCCCTGATGGGTGCGGCGCTTTTCACAAGGCGGGCACACTTGGATCAGGTCGGTTTGTTCGACGAGCAATTTTTCATGTATTATGAAGACAATGATTTGTGTAGAAGGTTCTGGGAAAATGGATTCCGCGTCGTCTACATGCCAATGGCAACAATGATGCATTATCACGGAAGAGCATCGGCAAAAGGGGGGCTTCTCAGTCAACTCACAAATAGATTTGCCTGGATTCAAATCCAGAGCTTTCTCAGGTACTACAAAAAGTACAAAGACAAAGAAAATCCAAGGTTAGCACATAGTCAACATGGAAGATCTATTTCAGATCCCTAACGCACCCATCGCAGGAGGGCAGCATCACGAACCAAGACCAAAGAAGAGACGCAAAAAGCGTATAGTGTTTTGGTCCCTATGTGTCCTTCTGCTCGGAGCACTGGCTTTTACTTTATTTGCCGTCGGAAGATTTACATCAGGAGCGGTGGAGGTGAACAGGTGGTTTGCAAAAACGCAAGATGCGGTAACGGAGTTAAATTTCGAAGAGGCAAGCGAAAACATTATCTACGTCCAAAATGGTCTCGAGCAAATGCGCTCAGCGATCCATATGCTCAAATTCGCCGAATGGATACCGTTCGCTGGTGACTACATAAGCGGGCTGCGCCTCACATTGGAAGCAAGCGACGCGTCTGTGCAGGCTTTCGGAAACGCGCTTACGGTCATCGCAAACGTCTATGGCGTCGTCACAGAAGCGCGAGCGCATATCGATCCAGCTGGCGATTTATCAGAAGTAGATACATATGCAAGCATAAGTCCAGAGGTAAAGGCAGAACTGCTCATGGAGCTTCATAGGTCGGTCGATGATCTCAAGGAAATCCAAGTCAACCTCAAGATTGCGGTAGATGACATTAACGAGCTCATGGCACTAGAGCTTCACCCAAAGCTAAACGAGGCGATCGAGCCATTTCAAGAGCTATTCCCGGGGCTCATTGCCGGCATGGACCTTCTTGTTCCATTCGCAGCATCGGTTGATGAAATCGCGGGTCTAGACGAGGATCGACAATGGCTACTCCTCTTCTTGAACAATAACGAGCTGCGTCCAGGCGGAGGGTTTATTGGCGTCTATGGTCTTTTACTCATGCAAGGTGGTGAGCTCATCGAACAAAAAATAGACGACTCATACGCTGTAGATAGACTTGTTGCCGGAGACCCGGATTATCGCGTCGAGCCACCTCAGCCGCTCGCAGAGTATCTCAATCTCAAAAACTGGTACTTCAGAGACGCAAACTGGTCACCAGACTTTCCAACATCAAGTCAATTTGCCGTAGATCTTATGCGGCAAGAGCTCTCTGTCGCGGAAGAGCCTGTTCCAGAAATCCACGGTGTCATCGGTTTCAGTATCAACATGGCAGAAGACATCTTAGAAATCATCGGGCCTGTCGAGGCGGGCGGTGTTACGTTCACGCCAGAGAACTTAGGTGACGATCTCGAGCATCTCGTAGAATTTGCGTACGTAGACCAAGGAATCGCTCGGGAAGATCGAAAGGATGTTGTAGGTGAGCTTACAGGTGTCGTCTTAAAAGAATTATTCGCACTGCCGCTAAAGGATTGGTCAAGGGTCGCAGAGGCAGTTGTGGCTGGGTTTGATCAAAAGAAGATCGCGCTCACAAGCTTCAATGAAGACACGCAGAACGTATTCGAAGATGCGGGATGGGCAGGATCCATGACAAATAGCGCGGATGACTTTCTGATGGTCGCCGATGCAAACCTTGGGGCGCTGAAGTCGGATGGGGTAGTCGCGCGCGAGATCAATTACAGCATCGTGCCTGTAGAAGACGAGCGTCACAAGGCGACCGTAAGCATCACCTATAACCATAACGGAGAATTCTCAGAGACCGTCTCACGCTACCGAACCTACGTACGGGCCTACGTTCCAGAAGGAAGTGAATTCCTTGGCGCAAGCGGCACCCTCATTGGTGACTTATACTGGAACCCAGATGAAACGCCAGACGAAGTCACAATTACAGATGAGCTCGGATTCAGTAGCTTTGGAGCATTTACTTCCATTGAACCAGGAGCATCACGAACAGTCACTTATCAATATCTTCTCCCAGAATCCGTATCAAAAGCGATCAAAAAAGGGATCTACCAACTTCACGTAGAAAAGCAAATGGGCGCTAGGGATTACGACCTCACGATCGACCTAGATTTTGGAGAAGCGATCCATGCAGCTGAGCCTGCTGAGGAATCCAGTGAATTCGGAGATCAGAAATATCACATCAAGCAGATTTTCGACACGTCAAAAGATTTTACAATCGAACTATAACGACTGGTATTCCTGGACGGTCATGGTAGGATGAGGGCTCAAAAGCGCTTGCTATGATTGCAAAAAAGATCGGAATCGATCTCGGAACCACATCTGTCCTGGTTTACGTACCAAAACGAGGGATCATTATCAATGAGCCCTCTGTTGTTGCCATCTCAAAAATCGACAAAAAAGTGCTAGCCGTAGGAAAAGAAGCAAAAGACATGCTTGGTCGAACCCCAGATACCATCGTCGCACGCCGCCCGCTCAAAGACGGCGTCATCGCCGATTACAAAACCACCGAAGCAATGCTTCGGTATTTTGTGAACAAGGTCCTCGGAGGTTTCCGCATTTTCCGCCCAGAGGTCATGGTCGCCGTCCCCGGCGGAATCACCTCCACAGAGCGCCGCGCCGTCGTCGACGCAGCGCTATCAGCCGGAGCAAAAGCCGCCTTCATCATCAAGCAACCCGTCGTTGCCGCAATCGGCGCAAACATCCCCATCGGCTCCCCGTCAGGCCACATGATCGTCGAAATCGGCGGCGGAACAACAGAGATGGCCGTCATCTCTCTCGGAGGAATCGTCGCCTCAGACTCTGTCCGTATCGGCGGTGTCAAATTCGACCACGCCATCATGGAGCACACGCGCCGAAACTACAACCTCGCCATCGGAGAGCGTACCGCAGAAGAAATCAAAATCACCGTCGGTTCAGCGATGTTTTTAGAAGAAAAGCTCTCCATGGAAATTAAAGGCCGAGACATGATCACCGGTCTTCCCAAAATCATCGAAGTCACCTCCGACGATGTCACAACAGCCATTCAGCCTCTCTTGGAGGGGATCCTCTCAACCCTAAAAGAGGTTCTCTACAAAACCCCGCCAGAACTTTCGGCAGATGTCATGGACAAAGGAATCGTCATTTCAGGAGGCTCCAGCCAGCTCCGAAACCTCGACGAACTCATCGCTGGCTCAACCGGCGTCCCAACCTACGTCGCAGAAGAGCCGCAAATGGCCGTCGCGCGGGGCACAGGTCTTGCATTAGAAAATCTAGACGCCTACAAGCGAAGCGTCTTCACCCACTAATATGTCCAAGATAGGCATAGACATAAATGCCCTTACAAGGCCCAAAGTCACCGGAACCGAACGCTACGTCGGCGCGTTGATTCACGCACTAAAGACGCAGGCGTCACAAGAAGACATTACGCTCTACACAAGGTCAAAAATCAGCTCCATCGAACCGCTTCCGGAAGCCTGGAGGCAAAAAGAGCTCCACTGGCCCCTCCCAAAATTCTGGACCCACGGACGCCTATCACTAGAGCTCATCACAAGTCCACCGGACGTGTGCTTCATTCCGGCACACGAAGTCCCATTTTTTCCAGGAAAAGCAAAGATCGTCACAACGATCCATGACGTCGCCTTCCATTATCATCCAGAAGTTTATAGTAGGGCAGGGGCAAGAAGACAGGACTGGGCCGTCAAGCGCGCCGTAGAAAAAGCAGATGCGATCATCGCAATCTCAGAAGCGACGAGGCAAGACCTCATCAAAATCTACGGAACTGAGGAGCAAAAAGTTCACACCGTTCATTCAGCGATCGACGAGACCAGGCTCCAAATACAAGAATCAAAAATCACCGAAACCCTCCAAAAACATCGTCTACAAAAACAAAAATATTTCATTTCCGTTGGAAGGATTGAAGCAAAGAAAAATATCAAAATGCTCCTAAAGGCATTTGACCTGTTCAAATCACAAACAAACAGTGACCAGGTTCTCGCTCTAGGAGGAAGTTTCGGATTCGGCGAAGAAGAGATCAAAAAAACCTGGGAGGGTATGCAGCATAGGCAAGATGTCCGATTCCTGGGATACATCGAAGAAAAAGACCTTGCCCCCATCATAAAGGGCGCTGCAGCGTACCTGTTCCCCAGCAAATACGAGGGCTTCGGCCTCCCTGCACTAGAGGCAATGGCAGCTGAGACTCCGCTGGTCGTGTCCGGAACTCCAGCACTGCTGGAAATAGCCGGCAACGCCGCGCTTATCGCGGGAACAAAAAGTGAAGAAGAGTGGGCGGAGGCGATGCTCAGAATCACAGAAGACCAAGAGGGAAGAGGGATCCTTATAAACGCCGGCAAAGAACGCCTAAAAGATTTCTCCTGGCAAAAGACTGCCCAGCAAACCATGGAGGTCATCAAGAGCGTACGTTAGTATGAAAGAGGTGACAGATCTCCTCCAAAAAATAGGCTTCTCGAAAAACGAGTCGCTGATTTATGCCACGATTACAACACTAGGAGAGGCATCAGCCGGAGTCATCGCGCGACAAACCGGCATTAAAAGAGGTTCCGTCTATTCAATTTTGACGGGGCTCATCGAAAAAGGCCTTTGCATCCAAGCAGAAAAAGAAGGGGTCAGAATCTACAGGCCAGAACCGCCACAAACCATCAGAAAGATCATGGATAAACGAAGGCAAGAGCTGGCGCGTCAGGAGGAGATTTCATCAAAACTCATCCCAATTCTCGGCTCATTCCAATCAAGAGAGTCGTCAAAGCCAAGAGTGCGCTACTTCGAGAGTATCGAGGGTCTACAAACAATCCAGGAAGAAAACGAGGTATTAGAAGGCGATGTCATTCAAATCATCGGCTATGACGCCTTTCTCGCGCTCTATCCAAAATACAAGGCAAGAAAGCACTATAAAAAAGTCATCGAAAAACCAAGAAGAATACGCTCCATCATTGTCACCGAGAGAGACCTAAAAGGAACGGAATTCGACTGTGAAGACGTCGCCGTCCTCCCGCCAGAGCTCACAAAAATAAACGGAGAGATGTCCGTATGCGCCGACAGACTCATGCTTTTCAGCTACGACAAAGAAATCGTCGCCATAGAAATCCGCTCAAAATCCATCGCAGAAACCGCCTTTGCTGCGCTAGAAATAGCCTGGAACGAGGCAAAGAGATTGGATTGCAAATAAACCTCAAGCGATCCCGATCCATGATCGATGATAGACGGTCTACAAGTCCGGAGCTGCACATCACGACTCGCCAGTGCCACACCGGGCAGCAGTTCACGATCCAGCCATGAACGATCACACAGATCATTTATGACAAAGACATACATCATCCTGCCTGATACAAAAGTGGTCCGTACGGACCACTTTTGTATCAGGCAGGATCATCCGAGAATAGACTCTCGGCATCAAGATTTCTCACGGTAAAAACTTTGATGTATTTATCAGATTTGGTAGCAAGGAGATATTCTGACAAAGACCGATGAATCTTGTGACGAGTAACCCACACACTTCTTTGCAGCTGCCTAAAGGCAAGGGTTTTTACAAGACGGCGTATTGTTCCACGTATACGTCGTATATCTTCAGGAACATCGTAGATAATCATACAATATTCTCCATCAGGATAGAGCTCGCGACACTCCTTCATCGAGGCGAGAAGAGCTTCAATTCGGCCGACATTAGTGAGAGATACATAGAGTCGTTGACCTTCTTTACGTAGCTTAATAAGTCTACGTTTTTCGAGTCTTTTCAGGGCAAGGTACTGCTCCCGGCGTTTCTTGCTAGCTTCCCATCTTTGCATTGCATAAATATCAGCTATTCTCTCCAATCTCTACAGTTTCAGCTCAGAAATGGGTTGAAAGAATTGACTTACCGTTCTGCTCAGAAACGCATTTCTGGTCAAAACGGTAGGGCCTAGGGGATGAACAGGGTCATCCCCTAGGCACGAACAGGGGCTACGCCGCGATAGAGCGAGTGTCATCGCAGTCGCAGGAAGACTCAGTGGCTGCCCAGCGACGAACGACGAGGTCATCCGCGTACGTCCATCGGTGAGGGACCTTGCCAAGCACAGACGCGGAGGCTGGCTCGTACTTGCCAACACGGCTCAGCTCGAGGGTGCCAGTCGTGCATCGCCGGTTCGCCTTTCGCTTGCGCGTGGGGCGATCGATGACGCGACGTTGCCAGGTCTTGCGGACCTTGGTGCCGCACTTCCACGACTGGTGACGGGTACGTCGCCGGGGTCCGAGACACCAGGTACCATCGGGCACTAGAAGCTGCTCGCGAACCTCGCGGGGCATGGAGCGCCACGAGACGATATCGTCATCAGTCATCTCATGCAGCTTGCGACCGCACGCATCCCCGATATACATCCGTCCATTCTGACGGGCAAAGGCGCTATCCCTCGCCCAGTCGATCAGATCGAGCAGTGCCAGCTGATCGCGCAGCTCCAGTGCGCGCCAAGCGATGAATTCGTCTCGCGTGAGCGGACGATCCTGTCGCAGGCGATAGTGGCGGGAGCAAATCGCGTCCAAGCGATTGCAGATCCAGCAATGCGGGTCCATCATGGGGTGGAGCATCCAGATGAGTCGCCCGCCCTTGAGCCGAATGCGAGCATATCGGCCCAAGAACTTCTGCATATGAGGCGTGTCGAGAATGACGACGCTGCTATGACGGACCGAACTCATTGGGCTCGAAGCCCGAATGAGTCCGAGCATCATCTTGGGCTCACTAGATCGGCGGTGCCAACGATCATCGATGCGCTCTTCGAGCTTCGACCGACGCCACATCTCATCGAGCTGCATGCTCGAGCTCGACTGAGCGGGCTGATCATAGCTGAGGTCACTCGTCTGCGCCGTCGCGCGGCGGCTCCGGTCGATGAACATCGCCGTTGCCTCCGTCACGTCGGAGGTGTCCGTACAGAAGGTGTCGTGGAAGTCGCGGTCGCGGAGGCCGTGCAGCTTCTTGAGCCGCTCGAACTCCTCACACAGCATCTCGTCCCACGCGCCGTCATCCGCATACTCGTCGGGGAAAACGTGGTCCATCAGGTCGCCCTGGTGGCCCTCGTATCCAGCCTCGAGGTGGAAGGGCGTGATCTCATTGATCTCCACCCACTCGTGCTTCCGCTGCAGTTCGGGCCGCGGAGCGCTCATGTTGTCGTAGCCCCAGTCGGGGCAGTCCCACGTGTTCTCGTCACCGATCCGAACGTTGCCGTTCCGATCGTGGGTGAGCTCGTTGGTTCCGCGGTGACCGATCCAGGCCCGCCGCTTCCGCTTCGAGAACGTCCTCATCTGACGAGCGCTCTCATTCTCGAGTCGCTGCATGAAACGCTTGCGCGCGCGAGGAGTGGCGGGCTTGTGCCAGCGCATCCGCGTTCGCTGAGCGGCGATGGTACGCCGCTGGAGCTCGTTCTCCCATGCGGGGACAAACTCTCGCGGGTCCTCATCGGACCGAAACAGGTTTTCGAAGTACTGCATCAATGTTCTCCATGATGTGCAGTGGTAGGGGTAGCTATGAAAAAACGGGAAAACTCCCATCAATCTGGAGGTGAGGCACAAGGCAAGCCAAGTGCACGAAACAGTGATCGCCCAAGGGCAATGTGCTTCAGTGGTATACGGGCGTGTACATGGGGTCAGCAAAAGCCGAATCCAGGCACTTGTATACCGACCGCGGCGGGACTCCTCCTCCCATCCGCAGGCCACATCTCTCCCCTCCAGGGTGATGAGAATTTTCCTTCTGTCAGCACTCATGTCAAAAAGAGTGATTACAGAAGAAAAATTCCAGCTAAGTTGTAATGTCCACTCGAACATCCCAATGTGGGTGGGCACATCAGAATGTTTGAGTGATCCCTCTCAGAGCACCGCAGATGCGATGATGAGAGGGGGAGTCGAGTTGCGGAAGGAGCGGAGCCTACGAATTGCCCTCGAGCGCGGCCCGTGCCGCGTCGAGGTTGACGGGCGGCTCGAGGTCCTCGCCCTCGCCATCGGCCTCAGGGGCGGGCTCGGGTGCGGGCAGCTCGATGCCGGCCGAAGCCATCATAGCCGCCGCTGCGCTCACGAACTCGGGCTTGAGGGCATCGAGGATTCGCGCCGCGGCCTCCGCGTCGCTCTCGAAGCGGAAGCGCTGGATGTCGTCCGTGGGGACGAGATCCAAGACGCAGACGCCTGCACGATGGGCCCACATGAGGAGCTCGGTTGCGGCCGCATCGTCATTCGCCTTTCGCATCTCCATCCAGGCCGTATCCGGGTACGGGACCCGGTCGTCCTGGGGGAAGAACTCGAGCTTGACCTGACAGCCGATCTCGGCCACTCGCCGCATGGCATGCGGGCCACCGCGCACGAACTTGGTGCCCACCAGGACCACGAGGGCCCTGAGGGGCGCCATCATCATCCGCTTTTCGTTCGCGAAGTAGGGCTCGTCGCCGCGCCGCCACCCGTGCAGGGCATCGACGCCGATGACGAACGGGCTTGGAGCGTTGCGGAGCTTCTGTTCCGCCTGGCTGCCACCGGTCTCCCGGGGCCGCCGCTCGTCTCGCCGTCCGCGCTTGCTACGTCCGCCGCGCCGTCCGTTGTTCTCACGCTGAGTCATTTCGTTCTCCATGGAATGACCAGTGTTTTAGAGGGAAGACTCCGTCGCAGAAATTGCTAAGGAATCCGGTTGAAAGAAGGGGTTTCGTCAGTTTGACGAAGGGTTCAATATAGCATAAAAAACAGGTTTTGTCAAGACTTGGTGAACAGTATTAAGATGCTAAAAGTACAAAAAAATAGCTAATTTTAGTAAAAATATAAGAAAATAAGGGAAAGCAGGAGGGTGAAAAAAAGCAAAATACAAGATCTCTCCACTTCGGTCGAGATGGAAATGAAGAATGACCTCTACGTTTCCCATCTCGACCTTGTGAAGAGATCTCCTCGGCACTACCTATGCTACAATGCCCCCATGCAGGCCGATTTCTCCAAAATCATTGGGCATTCCGCTCAAAAAGACTACCTAAACCGCATCCTCGCAGCAGGCAAGATCACCCACGCCTACGGCTTTTTCGGCCCTGCGAAGACCGGCAAACATCTCATGGCAAAAGCATTCGCCTCCGCCGCAGCCTCCTCAAAACCCGAGCAAAACCCGAACTGGCAGTCAATCACCGCAGAGGAGGGCAAAATATCCGTAGAAACCATTCGAAACGCCCGCCAAAGAATGCACCTCTCATCCCTAGGCGGAGGCAGTAAGGTTCTCATCATAGAAGACGCCCATCTCATGACCACGGCCGCCCAAAACGCCCTCCTCAAAACCCTCGAAGAGCCACGAGGCAACGCTCTCATTATCCTCATCTCCGCTCACCCAAACAGACTCCTCCCAACCATCCGTTCCCGCATGGCGCACATCTATTTCAACCTCGTCAGTAATCAAGACCTCGAGGCCCTATCAACCGACCAAGATCTCATCATCTCCGCCATAGGTCGCCCCGGCAAACTCATCGAGCTCATGGACCCAGATGCACTCACCGAACATCAAGAAATCACAACCCTCGCATCCGACTTCCTAAACGGCGACCTCGTCACACGTTTCAAGATCGCGGGCAGCATCGCCAAAGACAAGCAAAAAAATCGCATTCCAGGTATAATCACCCTATGGCGCCATGCGCTCAAAAAAGATCTTGACCAAGCGCTCTTGGACCCAAGTAAGTCAGCGCTCAAATCCGCACGAGCGCTATTAAGACTCACCGACGTAGAGCGGTCACTTCAAAGAAATACAAACAAACAACTCGCCCTCGAGTGGTTCGCTAGGGGGCTTTAAAAGCGAACTATGCATTCTCGCCACATCATCGTTTCATTATTCGGCATCCTCCTTCTCGCTGGCTTCGGCTGCGGAAGCTCCTCGTCCACCAGTTCAGACGGGTCACTCTGGTCATCAAAAGATTCAGGAGAGACCTGGTCCCAGCTCGCAGCTCTTCCATCTGCAAGCGGCGTGGGTTCAATCGCGGGCGTAAACGTCTCGTCAATCGAAATCGACCCATCAGACGAAAGTGTCTACTACATGGGGACCGCAACAAATGGCCTCTTCTATAGCTACGATTACGGCACATCTTGGAGTCGCCCAGAAAACCCCGAAATTACAAACGGCAACATTATCGACATTTCCGTAGACTCCACAAACATCTGCACGATCTACGCGCTCAAACCAGGCGAGCTCCTCAAATCAAACACTTGTGCCAGGGATTGGGAGATGGTCTACGCAGAGAACCGGGAAAAAGAAGAGCTCACAGCGTTCGCGCTCGACTGGTACGATCCAACGATTATGTGGCTCGGGACATCAAGCGGCGAAGTATTCAAATCAACAGACTCAGGAGAAACATGGGCAGTCGTCTATAGAATTGACGACTACGTAACCGACCTTCTCATCAACAGCACCGACAGCAGACAGGTCCTCGTCGCAACAGCAGAAGACGGTGTCAGCAGAACAGCCGATCATGGAGAGACATGGGAAGAGCTAGAAGACGAATTGCAAAAAAACTTCAGCTTCAGTCAAAAGACATACGGACTCGCACAAGACGATGACGGGGAAGTAGTCATTATCAATACAAAATACGGCCTTCTGCGATCAACAGATTTCGCTTCTTCATGGGAGGAGCTGAACCTTCTCACTGCACCAGGAGATGAGCGCATTTACGCATTCACCGTAGATCCAAACGATGCAAATAGAATCTTCTACTCAACAGAAAGCGTATTTTACGCAACGGAAGACGGAGGTGTGACCTGGAGAACCGAAGACTTGCCATCACAGCGAACGCCGTCGGACCTCGTTGTCCACCGCGCAGACGGGACGCGCATCCTGACCGGATTCTCCGCTTCAGACGATTGACGAAATCCAGTTTTTAGGCAAAACTAGCAGGTATATGTCACTCACAAAAGAAGCAGAGCCGCAATTCCAAAAAGCGGTAGAGCATTTAAAATCTGAGCTTGCCACCGTCCGAACGGGGCGGGCGACACCAGCTCTTGTAGAAGACCTTCAAATCCCTGCATATGGGGCCTCTCAGCCGCTAAAATCGCTCGCATCCATTAGCACGCCAGATGCTAAGACGATCCAAATCGAACCCTGGGATGCCTCAGTAGCAACGGCGATTGATAGCGCAATCCAGTCATCAAGCATTGGCATCACGCCACTTGTCGATGGAAAGATCATCCGCCTCACCATGCCAATGATGACCGACGAAACTCGGCAGAAGATGGTAAAGGTCATGAAAGAAAAGATCGAAGAAGCAAAGATTGCTATTCGCCAAATCCGCGAAGATGTGAAAAAGCAGATCGAAAAACAAGAAGGTGTTGGAAAAGACGATATTCACGGTCAAAAAGAAGAGCTCGACGAGGCCGTAAAGCGCATCAACGCGCAAATCGACGAGATCGCCAAAAACAAAGAAACAGAAATCACAACAGTCTAGTATGCCTGTCACCATGGACAAGCTGGTAAACCTAACAAAGAAACGGGGATTCATCTTCCCCGGTTCTGATATTTACGGAGGTCTCGCAAACTCCTGGGACTTTGGGCCGCTCGGAACTGAGCTCAAAAACAATATCCGCGATTGGTGGTGGCAACGATTCGTTCACCAACGCACAGACATGGTCGGTATCGATGCCGCAATCATGATGAATCCAAAAGTCTGGCAGGCATCTGGTCATGTCGCTAATTTCGACGACGCGCTCATTGACTGTCGAGCCTGCAAAGCGCGTCACCGAGCCGATCACCTCATCGAGAACGCGCATCCCGACCTCAAAGTCGATGGCCTTTCTCCAGAGGAGCTCACGGCAATCATCAAAGAAAAAGACCTTGCTTGCCCAAAATGCGGCAATAAAGATCAGTTCACGGACGCAAGAAAGTTTAACTTAATGTTCGAGACCTCCATCGGAAAAACAGCCGACGCTAAGGATCGCGTCTACCTCCGAGGAGAGATCGCGCAAGCTATGTTCGTCAACTTCAAAAACGTCCTCCAAACATCCCGAAAGCGCCTCCCATTCGGTATCGCTTCCGTCGGAAAAGTCTTCAGAAACGAAATCACTCCAGGAAACTTCATTTTCCGCACCCTGGAATTCGATCTGATGGAATTCGAGTACTTCATTCGCGAAGAAAACTGGGAAACGCATTTCAACGCATGGCTTGAAGAAATGAAATCCTGGCTCGCAGAGATGAATTTCAAATCAGAATCAACCCGCGTCCGAGAGCATACAAAGGACGAACTCTCACACTACTCAAAACGCACCGTGGACATCGAATACAACACGCCGTTTGGATGGAAGGAGATGTTCGGGCTCGCGTACAGGACCGATTTTGATCTCAAGAACCACGCCGAACACTCAGGAAAAGATCTCAGCTATCAAGACCCAACAACAAACGAAAAATTCACCCCCCATGTCGTAGAGCCAACCTTCGGCCTCTCCCGCCTCACCCTAATGGCTATGCTCGAGGCATACGACGAGGAAGAGATCAGATCCGCAGACGGGAAAGTCGACACCAGAACCGTCCTCCGATTCCACCCGAGACTGGCTCCGTTCAAAGCTGCTGTCCTCCCGCTCTCCAAAAAGCCAGACCTTCAGGAATTATCAAAAGCCGTCCTAGACCGACTATCACCTCATTGGAATGTCGACTACGACGAAACGCAATCCATCGGAAAGCGCTACCGCCGTCAGGACGAAATCGGCACCCCACTTTGCATTACCATAGATTTCGATTCTCTAGAGGATCAGGCTGTCACGATCCGAGACCGCGACACCATGAAACAGGAGCGAGTAAACATCAGCGAAGTCGCTGATCACGTCAGAAAACGCTTAAACGCTTAATTATGCCACAACCAAAAACACTAAAAAACGGGATGCGCGTCCATCTCGTCCCTTTTGACGGCACCGAAGCTGTTACAACGCTCGTTCTCATAAACGTCGGTTCTAGAAACGAAGACCTTCCCGTCTGGGGAGGGTCCCACTTTATTGAGCACATGATGTTCAAAGGTACCGAGCGTCGCCCGCAATCGATCGATATCTCAAAAGAAGTTGATCGCTTTGGCGCGCATTACAACGCATACACAGGAAAAGAAGTTACCGGATACTACATCAAGATGGCTGCAGATAAAGCGGAGCTTGCCGTAGACCTTCTAAACGACATGATCTTCCACTCCAAATACGACCCAGAGGAAATGGAGCGTGAGAAGAAGGTGATCATCGAAGAGATTAAAATGTACGAGGAAAACCCAATCATGCACATCGGCGATCTCCTCGAGCAAGCAATGTACGCCGGCCACGAACTCGGTAGAGAAATCGCCGGAACCGCAACGTCCATGACAGGTATGAAAAGAGAAGACGTCATCACCTACAGGGACAGGCATTACAAGCCATCAGAAATCGTCATCGTCATGGCCGGAAACGTCCCAGAAAACGCAGAAGAACTTCTCGAGTCAACATTTGGCACAGTTGCCTCATCAGAATCACCAAACAAGCCAGTCGAGTTCAAACTTCCAGAGGGCTACAAGGGAAACATCAAATTCCAGACAAAAGACCTAGATCAAGCGCAAGTCGCTTTCGGTTTCCCGTCCGTAGGCCGCACGCATGACGACCTCCCAGCAATTAAACTCCTTGCACACATCCTCGGAGGCGCCATGAGCTCCCGCCTGTTCATCGAGGTCCGCGAGCGTCGAGGTCTCTGTTATTCTATTCGAGCAGGTGCTGATGCGTATCAGGACATCGGCTCATTCGTTATCCGCGCAGGCCTGGACGCGAGTAGACTCAAGGAGGCGTCAAAGGTCATTATGGATGAGCTAGAAAAGATCAAGACAGAGGGCGCTACGCTAGAGGAGCTTCAAGCCGCAAAAGACAACTTCAAGGGCTCTCTCAGTCTCAGTATGGAAGATTCCTCAAGTCGAGCAGAATTTTTCGGCCGCCAAGAGCTCTTCGTGGGCAAGGTCTTGTCAGTAGAAGAGTGGCTAGATCGCTACAATAACGTCACGATCGACGACATTAAGCGCGTTGCAGAAACCATCATCAAGTCAGAGCAAATGTCCATCGCAGCGATCGGGCCATACAAGTCAGAAGAATCTGTACGCGAGGCAACCGGCATGATAGGCTAAAATCAACATTTCCCTATGAAAACTATCGTTGCAAACTGGAAAATGCATCTCGGAATCCGCGAAAGCGTCGCGCTCGCGCGGGGAGTTTTGCATAAGCTACGGGGTCACGAACACCTCCCAGAAGTCATTATCTGCCCTTCATTCACGGCACTTGGCGAGGTCCATAAAGTGGTCGCAAGAAGTCGCGTAAACCTCGGCGCGCAAAATTGCGGTCCAGCAAGATCTGGTGCGTTCACGGGGGAGGTGTCTCCAGTGATGCTAGAAGATGTCGGCGTGACACATGCGATCATCGGTCACTCGGAAAGGCGAAATGTCTTTGGTGAAACAGAAGAAGTTATAAGAGATCGCATGCAAGCAGTGTTAAGTGAGTCAAAAATCGTCCCAATTCTTTGCGTTGGTGAGACAGAGGACCAAAAAGAGGCTGGTCAGGCCGCGGAGATAATCAAAAACCAGCTCGCAGGCGCATTCACGCGCATCAAGATTCCAGCACGAAGACAAATCTTCGTTGCCTACGAGCCTGTCTGGGCAATTGGCACCGGTAAGACACCAGAGGTGGGGGAGGTTGTAGAGATGCACATGCAGATCCGCGTCATGCTCGACCAGATTCTGCCAGGGGTCGATACAAAGATTCTTTACGGAGGCTCCGTAAAGCCAGAAAACGCTTACAGACTCTTGCGAGAAGGGGAGGTGGATGGTGTGCTCGTCGGAGGCGCAAGTCTCAAGCTCCAGAAGTTCGGAGAAATCCTCGACGCCGCCAGAGATGTTGTCGAAGCTCAGCGCATATGACCACAACGGTCCTCATTATCACACTCGCTGTAGGGGTGTTGATGTTGCTCGCGATCATCATCAGAAAACTTCCACAACTCCGCATTCTCGACAGCACACAGCAAAAGAGTAGCGAGCGAAAGCTCAAGACCGACATTATTCGCGGAAGAATCGAGCGTGCGCAAAAGCGTCATGCAGAAGTGGTAACAAAAACCGTTATTAATCCCGTCGGCGGCGCCATCCAAAACGCCTTCCGTAGATTTGCAGGAAAGCTGACCGCCGTAGAGCGCGCCTACCAAGAAAAATCAAAGGCAGCAGACAAGACAAAAAAGAGCGCTGCAGTCCTAGACCGAATCGTCTCAGACGCCAAGGCGCTTGTCAGTAAAGGTGATCTCGGGAAAGCGGAAAAGATGTTTATCGAGGTCATCACAAACAACCCAAAACACAAAAAGGCTTACGAAGCCCTTGGTCGCCTCTACCAAAAACAAAAGGAATTCAAAACAGCACTAGAAACGTTCCTCTTCCTTCATAAGCTTTCGCCAAAAGACGCAAGTGTCCTCGCGTCTCTAGGGGAAGTTGAGATGGAGCTTGGAAAAAAACAGGAGTCCCTAGGATACTTCGAAAAAGCGATCGAGCTCCGACCAAAAAATCCAAAGTATCTAGATATGATTACCGACGCAGCTATCAAATGCGGAGATGCCTACAAAGCGCAAGAGTTCCTCGACAGACTCACAAAGGTCAACAAATCAAACAAAAAGATCGAAAAATTCCAAGAGCGAATCCACGAGCTCAGAAGCATGATCAAAAAGAGCTAGATAACAAAATAAGCCTCGAATGGGCTTATTTTGATTCTTTATGCATCGTATGTCCGCCGCAGCGTTTACAATGCTTTTTCAACTCAATTCGCTCTTTTAGCTTGCGCTTATTTTTCTTTGAGCGGTAGTTTGCTTGCTTACACTGCGTGCATTCAAGCTTAATCATCGCGTCTTGACTCATAAGTGTTGGTTTGTGAACGAATATTAGTAAATCAGCCCGATTTTGTCAACAGGGAGGGTGGAGCAGGGAAGGGTCGAGCGGTAAACTAAAAGCGTTCTTTCCCACCCGGAGGCTGAAATGCCTGAAGAAAGCATCACAACCCTCGCTCCCCCAGTGGAGCGTGTATTCGTTCCAGAGATCGTCGACCTCACACGCTACAGCGGTCTCGAGATCGGGGAAGATCTCGACGACTGGATCGCGTTCGTGCCAGATGACGACATTGTCGCGGTCGTGCGCAGAGTCATCGCCGACAAGCGCGATATCTTCCAAATTCGCGGAACCGGCATCAACGAGATCGTCCCAGAGATGGATATCGCCGCTCGACAGCTGTTCAATGGTGATCACGCTGCTCTGGAGCGCGAGTTCGGTCACGGAGACCGATTCCGCCAACGCGGATTCGGCCCCTACGGCGTGGAGAAGGCCGAGGGGATGGATGGGCCAGATGCGCACAAGGCCTTCTGGCAGACTGGAAACAGCCGTGCACGAGACGGCATCGAGAACCCAGATGCAGAGGACGGTAAGTACGACGACATCGACATCGATCCCGTCACGTACTCATCCAGATTCGGTTGCCTGGTTCGCAGAGCGCTCAGGTTCGGCCAGCGCACCAACCGCATCATGCTCCGCGCCGTCGAGATCGTCCTCGACCTCACGCCCGGCGAGCTCATCAAGCGCACGATCCGCGCAGACGACATCGTCCGCACGCTCTGTTACAGAACCCGTGACCTGCCATTTGGCACGGTTCTCGCAGCTGAGCACGACGACATCAACCTCACGACCATGATCGCGTCCTTGAATGCGACCGGTTTCGAGGCGCTCATCGACGGCGTATGGCATCAGCTTCTGAAAGAGAGGGACACGATCCTTTTCAACAAGGCTGAGCAGCTCGCGGGTATCGACGCGGTAGATGATCGAATTCATATGGTCACGCACCGTGTAGTCGTGCGCCAAGGAATCTCGGTCCCATACCGCATCGTCTTCGCGATCTTCTGCCACCACATCCGTCGCATGCCGCTCGTCGAGGGTGGTAAGCCTGCCGGCGAACTCTTCCTCGATCGCATCGAAGAGATCATGCAGATGTAGAGTCCCCTCTCACGGGGGATTTTTTATGAGTGGTATAATGTCGCCATATGCCAAAAACACATGTTCGAGAAGGAATCATCACCTTCGGTATTGCCGCATACTGGTTCCTATTCTGGCTCCTCAACGTCGCCGACAAACTCATCGGCCAAGAAACATTCCTCTTCGCAGGCAAAGACCGTCTCGCGCAATTCGCAGACTATTTCTCGAGCATCGGCCTTGAGGCTTCAGCATATGCCTACACATCACTCTCGATCATCACAGGCCTAGAAATCCTTGCTCTCATCTTCGCTGCGCTAGCCGTATTCTCACTCGTATTCCAAAAAAAGAAAGAAGCCGAGACCTATTTTTTCTACACCTGCCTGGTCGGCCTAACCGTATTCAGCTTCTTCTCCATAGGAGACCAAATCTTCGGCGACCGCTTCGAGCTCCTAGAACATACAATTTATTGGACATCCATCATCATCAGCTGGGCCGCCTACAAATACTTCCCCAAAAAATAAACTTGCAAGATTGAGTAAGTTTGCTAATATTCGACTACTGAAATCCGGAAAAGCGCAGTCCTGTAAGAAAAAAAAGGGGGGGGGTGGACAGCGGCTCAGAAAAGATTAAGACCTAGCACGGACAACTTAGCAACTTTGGGCGACGCTAGAATGCCCTGAGATTGGGTTTCTTTCGAGGACCAGAGTAAGGCGACCTAAAATGGTCGGTGTCGAGGACCGGAGAAAAAACACAATCTCAGGGCATTCTAGCAAGCCCAAAGGCCGTTGTAGCTCAGTTGGTTAGAGCGCGTCCATGGTAAGGACGAGGTCCGCGGTTCGAATCCGCGCAACGGCTCCAGAAGCCCATCTTTTGAAAGAAAGGTGGGCTTTTGGATTAGGTGAAGGTGAAAACAAAAAAGTCCTAGCGATTATCGCTAGAACAGATCATCTGCTACTCGCTCGCGATCTCGAGCGCTCCACGAACCGGGAAGATGCCCCACGGACCACGTCGGCCGGTGTAGTTCACCACGCCGTTCTCCTCATCGATATCGAACAGGATCGAGAAGGCCCAGATGCGATCGGTAACGCGCACGGGCTTACTCACCTGACCATCACCGAGACGGAGAAACACCTTGTCGCCCACAAGCGCTGTCGACAGCACCTCATCGCCGATCACCCGATTCCCAACCACGCGATCACTCGGCTCGCTGATCCAGCTGCCCCAGATCACATGCGCCTTGCCATCGATCTCGGCAGCATAGAGCACGTGTCCGTTCACGGTGTAGTGCTGAACCCATCCAGGCTGGTCCCAGCCGGGGTTCCGCGAGTCGGTGAGGGGGCCGACCGTATCGCCTTCGATCAGCCGGAACTGGTACCGAGTCCGAGCCTCTCCGTCCTCATAGACGATGCTGTTGACCTGGCACGGGTACCGAAGAACGCCATCCTTGACCTCGTAGTACGGCACGCGGCTGCAGTCAACATGCGGCTCGTTGTCCACATACACGCGCTCATCGTCGCCAGACTTCTCGCCGATGTACAGGAACGCACCGAGGTCTTCATTGAACCCAGTCAGACGAGGCATGCGATCGAACGGCCCCTGAACCACGTCACCGTAGGACATCAGGTGCCCTTCGGCACTCTTCGGCATCAGAAGAAGCTGCTCGTTCACGATACGGGGCTGGGAAGCGAAGTCGAATGGACCGATGAGCTCGCCATCCAGGACCGTGAATGTGTTCTGGTCGTAGTCCGTGAGCGTCCCCATGAAGCCGTCGTAGACCAAGTAGCCATCGTACACGACGTAGTCGGCGTAGATCTCGTCGAACACCGGACCGAGCTCATGGCCCCAGCCGCGCATCATCTGATCGTTCGTCAGGCACCGCCAAACCGGCAGGCCATCGGCAACGCCATCGATCACGACCGATTCACAGGCCGGCCCGCGCTCTTCGGCCCAGGCGATCTGATACAGCGTGTCCCACGAACGGCCGTTCGGATCTTGCACGGGCACGACCTGAACGTGGATACCATCGATCTCACGACCGCGAATGTCTTCCGAAGACATGCGGAGGATGTCGCCGAGCCGCGGGCAGAGCCCTTTGCGTGTATTGTGACCACGGACCGTCTCCTGCAGGTGGTACAGGTGCCCGATCACGCGCTGCTGCCGATCCTGGCAGTCGAGCGCATAGGCAGGGGTGAAAAGGAGGGAGGGAAGAAGTAGTGCAAAGATCATTGTGACTCCATGTCAGTCTGCATAAAAAGCATATGCAAGACTGCTGATTTAAACAAGAAAAGTGCCTTCCGTCAAGCTATTGAGCCTAGCGCGATCAAAAAGTCGTGCTAATATGCTCCCATGTCTACAAGCGACCAGTTCCAATCACTCTTAAGAGCAATAAATCCCGCCTATAAACTCGTATCTTCCGAAGAGCTCACCGGCGGAATCGCAGCCACAACTACGGCGCTCTCCATCAATCACGGCGGAGACCTCTTCAGGCTCGTCGTGAGAGAATACGGCGAGCGCCAAAGATCCTTTTCCCCAAACGTCGCCAACGAGGAGCATCAACTCCTTGCAGCTCTCGCAGATCATCACATTCCAGTCCCAAATCCAGTATTCGTAGACCCAAAGGCAGAATTCACCGCAGAACCATGCATGGTGATGGATTTCATAGAAGGTAGCGCAGGTTTTGGAAATATGAGTCTGGATCACGCAATTCCACGGTTTGCCAAGGTTCTAGCAGATATCCATAGACTGAACCTCAATGAACTAAATGTGGATTTCCTTCCATTACAAATCCTACATTGCGAAGAAAAGATCAGTACCGTATCAGAAAATCCCGACGAGTCTCTAGAGGAGTTAAGGGTCCGAGCTGCAATCGCAAAGCTCTGGCCAATCAATCAAAAAAACGCCAACGCATTCCTGCATGGCGATTACTGGCCAAACAACACCATGTGGAAAGATGGTGAACTCATCGCGGTCATAGATTGGGAAGACGCCGCAATAGGCGACCCATTACACGATCTCGCAAACGTACGAATGGAAATGATTATGTACATTAGCAGAGAGGCGATGGACATGTTTACCGAGGCATACAAAAAAGAAATGCCACATCTTAATTACACGAACCTCCCTTTTTGGGACCTTTACTTGGCGCTAAAGCCCATGCATAGAGTAGGAGTTTGGGCAGAGGGAGATGAGGAGCTGGAGAAAAAGATGAGGGCAGGGCACGAAGAGTTTAGAAGTCAGGCAATGCTGATGATTAAGTGATAACAAAAAAAACTGCCTCGCATTTCGCTTGGCGGTTTTTTTGATTGAAACTTCTCCAAAACGAGTGACAATTCATGTGCTTTGGGGGAGTGAGAGAGTCAGGACTCATCGGGCGGTTTTTTGTTTAAATCATTGACAAAATGCCAATTTTGTGGTAGTTTTGATACGCAAAATCCAACAGGCAAGCTGCCACCGGAGAAGCCATGCTCGTACTTTCCTTCATCACCGCAGCCGCAATCGCCGCGCAAGGCGAATGTCAGCAGGTCAACTGGGACGACGAAGTCTCCCGCAACGCCAGTATCGCTGGCATCACCGCGCTCCTGGGCCCAAGCCCGCAGACGATCAGGGACGCTGTCGCGAAGCACCAGACCGAGAGCCTCATCGATCTCAACCCTGAGCTCTTCATCGCGCTCGTGAGGCACGATTCGGACGAGTGGCGCAGCGACGCTGTCGACTACTACGACTGGGCCATCGAGCGTATGCGCGTTCGTGTCGGTCACCCAGATGGACCAGAGTTCGACGTCTCGCCTCCGCGCGCGATGCTCGACTTCGGCAACTTCGCCGACTACAGCACGGGCGCCTACGATCCATGCTTCATGCCACACAATCGGGATCCGTACGACGATTCCATCCGCGGCGGCATCTCTATGCGCATGGCCGCGCTCGCTGCTGAACTCGGCATGACCGAGGACATCGAGACCTGGCGCACCCATGCGGCCAAGATCGCCATGGACGGATCCATCGGCTACTGCGAGGGCTGTGGCTATCGCATCGAAGACGACCTCCATCTCACTGGCTACACCGAACTGATGGAGCTCGGCCAGGTCGAAATGGCGCAGCGCGGAGCAGCCAAGGTCGCCGAGCGCTACGTTCAGCAGTACCCCAACTCACAGGGCTGCATGTCGGACCGATACTGGGACAACATGACGGAGCAAGAGGTCATCTTGCCTTGGGATCACTTCCTGTGCCAAGAGAGCTATCTCGAAGGCGCAACCGACTGGTGGCAACGCGCCGGCATCAGCGCCGGTGCCATCGCTCTCAAGACCGGAATCCTCCGCACAAGCTGCGACGGTCCCAGCGCAATCCCTTGAGTCCTTCCTGCAGACTCACTCAAGCCGCCCCGGCTCCTCCGGGCGGTTTTTAAATTGACAAAAGCGTCTCTATTTCCCTCCTCAGGATGGAGAAATCACAAGAACGATATTGACAAAGACAAGTTCGCATGCTAGCCTCTAGGCGCAAACAACGTACCGGAGGTACCATGATCCTTTCCGTTCTTCTGGCAGTCACATCCGTGCAGGCTGCGGAACCGACTGATAACTGTTTCGTGCGGCGCTACGAGGACGAACTCCAGGTCGCGAATAGCGACTTGACCAAGTTGTCAGCGGAGGCAGCTGCGCATCTCCATCGATGTGGCAAGATCACGAGCGAGTACTTCGCGGAGTACTATCAGGTACTCACCAAGGGCGATCACGCCTTCGACATCAAGGTCAGTGTGCCGCTCGCATGGCTGAAGGTCGATCCGAAAGGTCTTCGCAAGTTCGCGAACGACTACTACAACTGGGCGATCAAGCTGCTCGGGACAGACCCTGACGGCCCGAACGGTCCCGACGAGGCAGCTCTCGTATTCAGGGATCGAGACACGATGGCAGACTGCTTCACACCGATCTCTGCATACCATACGCACGAAGACGACCAGCCGCTCTTCCTGCTGCAGATGCGCGACCTCGCAAAAGCGCTCGGGCTGACGCCGGACGTAAAGACCTGGGAGCTCCATTACGCCGATAGTATGGCCAATGCTATCCCGGGGAGCTGCGAAGGCTGCAATACGGAGCCAACCTACGACACGCATCGCAAGGGCTACGACTTGCTGATGGCTGCCGGAGAGATCTCTCGTGCTCAGGCGGCTGCAGGGAGGGTGGCAGACCGCGCGAAGGAGCTCTACTACAACGCATCGGACTGCACCACCCGGGTGTGGTCCGACGCCGAGAACGGATGGGTAGACGCTCCTCCAGGCTACTGGCTCTGCCAATCGCAGCACCTGGAGCGCGTCACCGAATGGTGGCGGCTCTCCGGCAAGAGCGATGCTGTGCTACAGGCCGACACCGCTGCACTCATGGCAGACTGCGAGGCCGCCAAGAAGGCCACATACTAGGAGCTTCGCCTCATCACCGCCCCGGCTCCTCCGGGCGGTTTTTTATATCTCCAAAATCTCCCGCTGAACCCCGCTCCCAGTCTCCTCCACGCGCCCATCCGCATGCACGAACACATCAATCTCACTCCGCACGCCAAATTCCCCAGGCAAATACACTCCAGGCTCAATCGAAAAGCACGTCATTGGCAAAATTTTCCGCACATCTTTCGTCTCCAAATTATCAATATTCGCTCCATTCCCATGACACTCCTCCCCAATGGAGTGCCCAGTCCGATGAATAAAATATTTGCCATACCCAGCACGTTCAATGGCTCCACGGCAAACATCATCGATCTGAGCACCGCTGACATCACGACCAGCACTAAAGGATCTTCGCACAAACGCAAGCGCCACATCCCTCGCCTCAGCAACAATACGAAAAATCTCACGATGCCGATCAGAAGCAGCGCCTAAAGATCCCGTCCACGTAATATCTGCATAAACAGATCCTACCGATTTCTCCTTGCACCAAAGATCCAAAAGCACAAAATCCCCATCCCTAATCACGGCGCTATCATGAGCAGAAGGCGCATAATGCGGCCGCGCACTATTCCCGTTCGCCGCAACGATCGGCGCATGATCCGTCACCATTCCGCGCGCCTTCATAAACCGCATCATAAACTGCTGAATAGCATACTCACGAACCTCACCAGCCTCATCAACCACCCGACGAATCTCTCCAAACGCCGCATCCTTACAGGCCTGTAGTACGCGAGCTGCCCGCAAATGACATTCATACTGCTCGTAACTCCAAACCGCATTAAACAGCTGCGCTAAATCCGCAGAAGACACAACCCGAGCTCCCGTCGATCGCATCAAGTCAACCGTCCCGGCATCCACGGTCGCGATCGTAGGAATCGCATTATGAGGCGAATATTCCATCGCAATCACGCGCCCAGCCCCACCAGCCTTCATGAGTGCAGCCTCATACTCCCGCCAGCCACAATAGATCTCAACAGCGCCATCAAGATCAGGGAGCTGATCCTGCTCAATGGTATGCAAAATCTTCACAGGCTCCCCGTCAGCAGGGATCACATACGCGCACCGCCGAGACATCGTAGACCTCGTATCCAGCCCAAACAACTCATTCATCAAATTATTCCGATGCCGAAAGTTCACAAGCAGCCAGGTATCAATGCCGCTATCACGAAGAGCTTGTTGTATGTCAGTAATCATAGTTCATCGCTTCAAGAATTTCTTCACAAGTTAATCTTTTGATCTCTCCTTTATACCCATGCACCGTCTCGGAAGTCGTGATGCTATTCCAAAGTGCCTCCTCCGTCGCATCACAGACCGCCGCAAAAAACGGATCAATGCTTGCATCACTAAGGTACGGCCCCTGATTCCACCGAGCAGAATAATCATCCGTGCGCACGCGAGAGCTGGGATGCGTGCTCCACGCAAGTGCATAATCACCGCTTCCGTGAGAGATGAATGATCCTGTCCGAGTGAGCGTAGAGAAAGCTCTCCTCGCTAGCCGTTTCAACTGCCGAGGTAAAAGCGGTGCATCCGTCGCTA
Source organism: uncultured Gammaproteobacteria bacterium (assembly GCA_964613815.1). Lineage (GTDB taxonomy): Bacteria > Patescibacteriota > Patescibacteriia > UBA9934 > UBA9934 > CAZTKG01. The sequence goes on along the minus strand of CAZTKG010000003.1, from coordinate 33,137 downwards.
CCAAAATCATACAAGACCCTCCCGCCTTCAACGCATCAATCTCCGTCTGCATCCGATTCCCCCCAAGCCGTCGCCAAATCTCCTTCCCGTGCAACCGCAAAAACCCACCATAATTCGACTGCATCAAAACCCCCAGCGTAAACCGCTCATGCGTCTTCGTAAAAACAGGCTCTATCACACGGCTAGCAGACCCGATTCCGCCCTTAAACCCAAACGCCCGAGTCCCAGCTCCAGCGCCAATCGCCCCCTGCGAAAAATTCCTCTCACGAACATCATAAACAGCCTTTTTCACATGATCCGCCGTAATCGGCAGGGAAGAGATGTCATTCAAAAATCCATCATTCGTCTCCCCAACAAAGACGTTAATCGAGCCAATATCCTTATCAAGATGCACATGATAACGAACAAGCTCCTGCAAAACCGTCCCAACCGCAAGCGTATTCGTCAGCCCAAGAATGCTTTCAATATTCCCAAGCTCCTCGACCTGTGTAGATCCAACGCACTTCCCAAACCCATTCCCCGCATAAAACCCCGCAAACGCCTTTTCGCGAAACACATCCCCATCATGAGGTTTCACAAGCGTAATTCCGGTGTGAATCCCTCCATCATGCACAGTCACATGCCCAATCCCAACACCGTCAATATCCGCGATATGATTATTCTCCGTCGCCGGCAAGGCACCAAACTGCACACCATGTTGTCGTAATGCATTCATAGAAAAAATTAACCGACAGGCCGCATAAAAACACGACCTGTCACTCCAAGGAATCACGTCCGAAGCACGCCAGCATCATCAAGCCGCCGCAACGCCTCTTCCATCCCCGCCAGCTTCTTCTTCCGGCACGCAAGAAAGATCGCGTCGTAGATGCTCGGCTTGCGGTGGTTGCAGTCAAGCAGCATGCACGGCCCATGATCGAGCGTAGACGATGCAATCAGCCGCGTCGTCTGCCCGCGCTGAAGAGCCTTCATCGCCACATACGTCTCATCGCGACCAACGCCAGCCCAGGGCCTGTTCCCAACCCGAGCCCAAGCCATGTCATGCAGACCGATCCCGCGCCCATGCGCAACCATCGCCGCCAGCTTGGACTCCTGGTTGTGTCCACCGATGCGAGGGGTCGCCTCAATGAACAGCAGCTTGCGCCGAGAGGGAAGGGGAATCCCCGTTGTTACCCCCTCAGCACAGACCACGAAGTCCACCCCGCAGAACCCTTCGATCCCATCACGGTAGGCCTTCTCAACCAGTCGACTCGAGTGCAGAATCACCGCCTCCTGGTCGGCCTCAGAAAGGCTCGTCCAGGACTGGGAACCAATGAACCCAGCGCTCTTCGGCGACAGCATCTGCTGAGCGAGATGCATATGCCGGATCGAGTGATCAGAACTGGCGAAGAAGCTGCAGATCCCGCTGATCTCCCAGGGAATCCACGCCTCCACCGACATCCAGTTCGCGTGCCCACCGCTCAGATCCGCCTTGCACAGCCGGTCAAAGTCGCTCTCGGTAAACGCCGCCGCGCTCCCCCAGATGTGGTTCGTGAGTCCACCGCCACCAGCCCGCTTCAGAATCACCGACCCAGCCCCGCGCTCAAAGAGCAGGTGACCGAGCCGCTGAACATCAGCAAACTGAGGCGAGATCAAGCTGAACCCATGAGGCACGCTATGGTCACCAAGAATCGCCTTCGAAATCGACCGGAAGTGCGTCTTGTCGTTCCAGCGGTCACTGGCCTGCGGGTCAGGATGGATCACGGTGTGGCGCGGATCCATCTCTTCCCACCAGTGCGCAAGCGCCAGATTCCGGTCCCGATGCTCATTTGCGCTTGAGGCAAAGTACCCCTCAAACAGCAGCGTATGCCGACCAGGATCAGCAGCGTGAAGCTGCATCACCGCCGCCTGCACGGCCTCCAAGCTGTTGCCAGCCGGATGAACCGATGCCGTCCCGTTCGAGTGCGTCACCTGGGCGATCTCCGCAAGGATCTCGCCGGTCGCCACTCGAACACTCTCCTCTGAGTGCTCGAGCCGCAAAACGGCCGAATGGGGAAGGTACAGGGCAGAATGCCCGATCTCGGTACCTCCATCGCAGCGCAGCCAAATGGCGCTCTGGTTGAGGTATTCGTAAATGTAGTCCGCAGCAAATCTATTGCGAGACATGTCTTACTCCAGGGAAAAGCGCATCGCAGCCTCAGCCAAAATACGCGTGGGGTTGATGAGGGGGGTAGGGAAAGACTTCAGAGCAAGCGGAATCTCGGTACAGCCAAGCACAATCGCCGAGCAGTCACGATCTTCCAGTTCACCAGCGCAACGACTCAGAATCCGCCGCGCATGCATGAGACGCCCAGCCTTAATGGCCAGAATAGCGTCATGCACAGAGCGCGAACGAGGCGTCAAAACCTCGTAGCCAGCCGCTTCAAGTGGATCTGCATACAGCCGAAGCTTCAAAGATCCATCCGTCGCCAACAATCCAATGTTTCCAGACGGATATCGATCACAAACGTACCGAACCGTCTCGTGAACAATGCTCATCATCGGCATCGGCGCCGCCTGACGAATCATCTCCCAAGCTACATGCGCCGTATTGCACGCAATCACCCCGACGTCCGCACCCGAGCGCCTGAGCGCTGCGAGCTGGTCCAGGATTGGCGGGACAAAGTCCACGCCACCCAGAAGGAGCGAATCTGTTCTATCCGGCACATCGCCAGGACGATTCATCAGGATCCACGGAGCATGCTGCTGGTCTGCGGCAAACCCCATTTCCTGTCCGATTTCAACCAAATGCTGAGCAAACGAGATGCCCGCAAGCGGCCCAAGACCGCCAACAATTCCAATCGTCTTCATTCGTTTTCCTCGTGTAAAAGAGCGCGAGCCCTGCATCAGGGCCCGCGCCTAAGCGCTTCAGATGCGGACCCTTATACAAAACGACTGCCGTGATTTTCGGCAGTCGTGTAAGGGTCTTCTTTGGACAGATTGCTTACATCAGACGGCCGGTATTCCCGAGGCGGGTAATACAAAACAGCGAACCTCGGAGAGGCATGTTCGTCTTGGGCCAATACTGTGATGAATGAATCTGCATATACTTCGATCATGAATCGAGAAGAGAATTTTGTCAAATAATTGTGGATAACATCTAATACAAACATCAGAAACCCATCCTGGTCCCATCCCGACCGAAGTGGAGGGATCTTGCGTTTGCGCTATACCTTCGGAAGATCCCCCCACTTCGGTCGGGATGGGGAAGGGTCAGGGCATTGACAAAATCGACGAAGTCTGCTAATATTCGCCAGTTGTACACCCGTGCACACCCCGATCATTCCATCCATCAGGAGACCATCATGTCCGCAGAATCCACCGCCGCTCAGGAAGTCGCAGATCAGCGACGCTTCCGCGCCTACACAGGCAACGTCCTCGGACTCGCGACCGTGATCGCGAACAACGTCGACATCGATCGCCTCGACGGTCGCATGCGCGACCCCGACAGCAAGGAGCTGATGACCCAGGCCATCTCGCACGCCCTGCGTCTCGACCTCGAGAACCCCTTCCAGAAGGACCCCGAGGACATCGTCGCTCAGGTCGAGGCCGCCGCCTACGCGTACGACCTCGAGATCCCCGAAGCGGAGATCGATCGCATCATCGCCGCAGCGCCGTCCTGGCCGAAGGGGCCGATGAGCTTCCTCGGCGTCCGCATCAACCTCGCCGACGAAATCCAGGGAGAGTTCGTCGCCAACATGGAGATCCTCCGCCGCCTCGGCGCCGAGCTCGAGATCCCGGGCACGGTCTGGATGGAGCTCCCCGACGCGCTCCGACCGTTCCGTCGGAGTCGAGCTGTCGCCACCGGCCTGGAGTGGTTCGCCTGCGATCTCAGCAGCCACGCCGTTCGACGCTCCATCGCCGACGCGAGGAGCACGAGCTCCATGGGCATCGAGCTCCTGGCCCTGCTCTGGCAGTTCCCGCAGCTCCTCAAGGCCCTGTCCATGGGCGAGCTTCCCGGCATGGCCATGGCCGGCCTCCGCTACGCCATCGCCAAGGGCCAGTTCGGAACCTTCATCCCGACGATCGGTCCGGACCGGACCAGGACGAGCGGCATCGTCGTCGAGGGCCTCAACATCGGCAACCGGAACCCGAACTTCACCGTCCCCGAGTTCCTGCCGATCACGCCCCGCGTCGCTGCCCTCGCCCCCGAGTAGCGCGCGCTACTCCCTCGCCACCTCCGATTCCATCCCGCAAGGGCTCTGGAATCCGGAGGGGTTATTTATTTCCACTCTTGACAAAACCCAAAAAATCCGCCAGGCTTAACGTACATTCCCGGAGAACACATGTTCGGACCACACCGGCTCTTTCGCTTCCTCACCTACCTCGTCATGCTCATCTCATCGATGCTGATCTGGCACAGTCTGGTCATGAAGGCGATCGCAGGCCTTGCTTTCATGGCCATCTTCATCCAAGAACGCCGCAGTGAGGGCAGAGATCTGCCCATGAACATGCAGTTCTTACGCATCTGGCTTGGCGTAGGATTCATCCTCTCTCTATACGTCACAAGGCTGGAAGGAATCGACCCCGCGATCGCAAACGGCTTCGCTACAGGAGCTGCGACGCTCATGACCCTGTTCCACATCGTCCACGAGATACGCATGGTCCGCGACAACGAGCGGCCCAGCATCACCGTCGCTCCAGTGACCACCTAGTCCTCCCGCAAGGAGGGCGTTTTTTTGATGTGCTCCCAGCACATCAAAAAAAACGCCCGAACATTCGGAGCGTTGAGAGGGGGCGCTATCGACCGAATCGGCCATCGCGGCCATAGACGTCGAGCGGCGGGCCAGGCCTGGGCAGATCGCGGTCGTCGACCGTCGCCTGATCGGTGGCCGAAGCGGGCGCTGGAGTCACAGGCTGAGGCGTCGGGAATCCACGACGAGCGAGGTCCTGACGCACGGCAGAATCGGAAACACCAGGGCCGACGCCGGGGACGACACGGGACAGAGAAGAGATAGATGAAGAGGGCATGAGGAGCTCCAAAGAGGACCACGAGAATAGCATAACACAGGCACCATGTCAAGCTCGTCTGAACACAAAAATCATTGACAATAAGCGAAAAGGATGCTAAATTCTCTCTCTCGTGATTCATCAAGATCAAACCAGGAGAACATATGCTCACGAGCAAGAAGATCTTTTACGGACGCCTGGCCGCATACGGCGTCATCCCCCTCATCGTCGCCATCAGCGTGATGAGCAAGAGGCACGACCTTTCCATCATCATCGGCGCCATCGCTGCCGCTCTCTTCATCTCTGAACTCCTCTTCCGCCGCTACGTCATACCTGACGTAGAGCAGGCAGAGGCAAGATCACGACAGCTCCAGCAAGAGCTCGATGAGCTGAACCAAGTCTCTCACAAATCAATCGGTTATAGCGAGGGCATGATCGGTCTATTCCTCATCAATCGGGACTTCATGACCTTGGAGACGGCAAGAGAGCTGTTCATTCGAGTAGCACGTACCGGAGAATCCCCAAGGGGAGAGGCTGCGGTGACATTCGTCCATGCCGCGGTGATAGTGCATCTCGCAATGAACAGGAGGGCGTTCGGAGCGCTCCTAGAAGTCATGAGCGCCGCAAGGGACGCAACACTGAGCCCAGACCACGCAGCACGCGCGGTGACAAGCAGTGGACTGCCCGTGTTCGAGCAGCTCTGCACCTCTATGGCACCAGATGTCCTCTACAGCCTTCTGCGCCAGCGCGGATCAGAAGACATCAAGACCTTTCTGAGGGGCGCGGAATTTCAGCTCCCCGAGCCCTGGCGAGAGGTCGTCATGGCCTATGCAGAGGGCAGAACACCGAGGCCAAACACATCGTCCTGAGCCAGCAAGAGCTGGTTCTTTTTTATAGGCAAAGACCTTGACAGTAATGAAGAAAAATGCTAACGTCAGACCTCTTCTAAAAGAGAAACGCACCTTCAACGGAGATACAGATGAGCCGCATCAAAGCATTCTTCATCCGCGCCCAGCGTTGGGTCGAATGGCTCGCCTACGCCACTACGATCGTCTCGCTCACCATCAGTCTCGTCAGCAAGAAGCACGACATGGCGATCGTGGTCATCGGCGCTCTCGGCGTCGTCGTGGTCAGCAAGGCGGTCACGCGCTATAGAAACAAGAAGAAGATCGGGGCAGATAGGTCTGCGCCCAGGATCAACGATCCAGATGCCATGCTGGTCTTCCCGCTTCTCACCGCCTACATGGAGGGGAGGCTCTCGATCGGAGCCATGGATGTAGAGCACCTCCACGTCTCGCTGGCCCAGCAAGGATTTCAGAACGCGGACTCTTCATCCCGTGTTCTTCGTACAATCCTGCAGAACACCATGCGACAGGTGGCGTCCGCAATTCGTTACGAGTGCAGCACGATCGAAGGCCTTGCGGGTCACGAGACGGCGGATTTGTCGTCAGAAGACTCCGTAAAAATCGCGTCTGCAGCCATTCGAATCAAGCACGTGTCCCGAATGGTGTCTCCGGCAAGCTTCGCTCAGATCGTCCGATCGGCAGATGAGCCTACACAGCGCGTCGTTGCATGGCTCGTGAGTCAGAGGCATATGGAGCTACATTATGTCTGGCTCAGGGCACTACAGAGCTAGACCACACCTCCGTCAAGGGGGTTTTTTTCTTTGCTGCGCGCGCAAAAACCTTGACAAAAACCACAAAAAATGCTAACTTCAGGCCCAACGCACCTTCCACAGGAGTCTTGCATGTCAAACAAACTTCGCCTGGCAAACAGGGCAATTCTCGTCGTCTGCGCCTCTCTCACCGCGCTCACGCTCAGCTACGACATCGACAACAAGGGCAGTGTCGCCAAGCTGACGCTCCTCCTGTTCTCCCTCACGTCGGTCTCAGGAATCATCGAGATCATCTGGGCGAACGCACTCGAGAGCCGCGCGATGACTGTCGTCAAGAAGGCCGAAGAGCTCATCATGGCCGTCGCGACCGCATCGCCCGGCAAGGACGGCAGCTACGCTCAGATCGCCTCCCTCATGAGCGGTCAGTTCGACCGCCCGCCGCGGATCGAGTGGCCTCGCAGCGTCGACTTCATGGTCTCGGTCCTGGACCGCATGGCAGACCTCTCCCTCGGTCACACGCAGCTCGTCTTCAAGCGGATGACGGAACTCAAGAGCGAGATCGAAGCCGAGGTCGCAACCTGGACCCAGGCAGCGCAAGCCACGCCTGCGTCTGAGGGTAAGGTCATGGACATCGCGATGGACCTCCTCATGACCGGTCGCCTCATTGCTCCCGGCCAGCTCGAGGTCTTCATCGAGGCAAGTGCCCCGCTACAGGCAGCGCTGGATCTCCTCGAGGTCAAGCGCATCAACACGGTCACGAAGATTGGCGAACCTTGGTCGAGCATGATCACAAAGGTCGCCCAGAGCTACCGCAGCAAGCAGCAGGCCCCGTAGCCTGCAGCACCTACGCCCAAGAAGGCGTAGGATTTTTTATTCAATTGACAAAATTCCACAATACTGTTAAATAAACCAGTTCTTTTCTTTCATTAGGAGCAGAAATGCGCAAAATCATCGTCATCATCTGTATCCTCCTCTTCCTTGGCATCATCGGCTCTGCAGGCTACAGTATCCACAACAAGAAGATGGATCTCTCCATCATCACGCTCGGTCTCGTCTGCGCCGAAGCAATCTTCCTCGCCATCATCTGGCACATCGACCGCATTGCCATCGTAAGGCGCGAGGCACTCGCAGAGCGGAGCGTGTCAGAAATCACCGAGCAGGTGATCGAGAGCGAGGACATCGAGAAGATTCTCCGCGCTATCGCCAGAGCGCCAACGAGGAGTACAGGGATGCACTACGCACTCGCGACAAGGTGGCTCCGCTTTGCTGGTGTAGATCCGGCAAGCGACGAGTTTGCCCTCAATCGAGGCCCTCAGCGCTTCATGGGAGCCGGTGTTCTCGTCATCGAAGGCGACGACGGTGAAGCGGTCGACATGGAGTTCTTCAGTAAAGAAGATCAGATCGCTGCCGTCTGCAGGATCGCAGAGTTCCGCACCCTCACCATCCTTCGCGCGATGTCGCGCATGATCTACACAGCAGCCGCGATCCACGATCGTAGCCCAAGGATCGCGACGCGTCTCATGGAAGATGCAGTACAGCTCTGTATCGCCATGTCGCCAGACATGTTCATGCGCATCCTTGTCAGTGTCCGACAGCCCGTCCTGCTCCATAGCTTTTACGAGAGCGACCGCTACCGCGATATGCGCCTCCCCGAAGCTTGGACCGCTGTCTACGACCGCTTCATCCGCAAGGAATACGCACAGCAGATCGACGAAATCCGCAATTCCCGCTCCTGATAAAAGGGGGCGGTATTTTTGTTGACGATCTTTGGAAGATTTTGTACACTGCCCCCACGCTCAATCAAAAAGGGGTCGGTACCGAAGCGGTCAAACGGGGCAGGCTGTAAACCTGCTGGCATTCGCCTTCGGCGGTTCGAATCCGTCCCGGCCCACCACAGGCTTGGTAAAATGCTCTGTCATCGTATTTTTTCTGCGCTCCTCGACGACGTACATTTAGTACGTCTTACTGCGGTGCTCGAAAGAAATACGATGACAGAGCATTTTTCCGGCGCCTGTCTTGCTAGCTGTTTTTTTGCCAATGTATCCAGAAACGGAACGATCTCAGTGTATTTAATCGCCTCGGGGCAGGCGCAGGAAAAATGCCTTGAGATCGTTTCGGGACGAGGACCGGAGGCACGGAACGATCTCAAGGCATTTTAACAAGCCTGCCGATGTAGCTCAGCTGGTTAGAGCAGCTGTTTTGTAAACAGCAGGTCAGCGGTTCGAATCCGCTCATCGGCTCCAAAAGACTCCCTCTTACGAGGGGGTTTTTTGCTGTTGACATATTTCTTGTTTTACGATCAATTTCAGGTAAGATCTAGGCGCACCTTTCACAAGAGAAGATCTATGACGCATAGCCAAGCCATTCATTCCGAATCTGTCATCCAGCTTGTCGATGCACTCTGTCGCATCCCGAGCTTCTGGAAAAAAGACAAGGCAAGTGAACATGAATTTGCCATCGCGATCAAGCTCTATCTCGAAGAGCACGCGCCATGGCTTCAGGTCAGTATCGAGAACATTCAAGACGGGGAGGTCCAGCGCCCAAATCTACTCGCTCTCAGTGGCTCAGAGAAGGAGGTTGAGCTCCTCATCATTGGACACCTCGACACGGTCGAGCCGTCAAGTGGTTGGACGGTAGAGGAGCACGTCATTCAGAACGGACGCTACTACGCTCTCGGCGCCAGTGATGCAAAGGGTGGTATCGCAGGTATCCTGGATGCCGTTCGCCGAGCAGGGAGGACCGACAGGGTCGCGCTACTTTTCTACAGTGATGAAGAGACGTTGTTCAAGGGCATGGAGGCCTTTGTTCGGGATCATCCTGAGATTCGTCCGCAACAGATGCTGAGCGTCTGCGGCGCAAAGGCCAAGATTCTCAGATCATGCCGCGGATGTATGGAGTTCGACTTCGTCATCGCAGGCAACAGTGGTCACGCGGCCCGTCAACACGAGGGGGCGAACGCCGTTTTCGCAATGTGTGAGACGGTGAGGGCCTTGCAGGATTTCTGCGAGAATGCAGGTGGGGATATCCCGACTTCCTGCAATGTGGCTGCTATCAAGGCTGGCTCGCTTGAACCTGGGGCAGAGATCCCAGTCAAGGTCGACGACGTCAAGGATCTCGAGGCGCCAATCCCGAACGTGGGGTTCAAGGCGAATAAGATCCCGAATGCAGCTTGGGCGCGCGTTGATATCCGTCCCGGAGGTCCACACGTCAGCATGATCGCTGTGCGTAAAGTAGTAGAAGAGGCGGTTGCGAGGTGGAACGAGCAGCACGTGAAGAAGGGCGGCTTGCATACATGCAGGATCGAGCTTTTCGTAGAGCGCTTCGCTCATGACCACTATATATCTCCAGATGGCGCTCCTGACGACATCACTTCGGCTACCGAAGCTGTACACGGCGGCGCACGTGTGAGTCCGCATGACTTCGGCTACATCGACATCGCTATGCTGGCATCGAAGTGTCCAGACGCAACAGCAATTTGTATGGCGCCCATGAACGGAAACGCTCACAGCCCAGACGAATGGGTCGACCTTGACAGTCTTGTCGCCTACCGCGACGGCCTCATCGAGCTCCTCAATCGCTTCGCGGCCTAGAAGCACACGTCCTCCCACAAGGAGGGCCTTTTTATACAAAAAAATCACGAGAAGTTTCGTGATTGAAGGTCTTAGAACGGGCAGACCAGGCGCCAAAGAACAATGTTGTGCGTATTCGCCGAAGGCTTGTTGTAGATGCTCGTCGGAATCCGCACCGGCAGCTCTTGGCACCCAAGTCGACGGTAGATCCCCGCAGAATGCGACCCTTCATGAGCGGTCTGCAGTCAAACCCTTCGTCATGCGCCCACCGAAGCCGCGCACGTACAAGCGCCGTCCCGATCCCAAGTCCGCGCGTCATCGCATCCACTGCAACGTCGCCCATGTGCGCCGTTGACGTCGGATCAAACGGCAGCGTGCCGTCATGGTGATCGATCATGTACTGCACGGACGTGGACGGTTCATCACCGATCTGAAGCGGCTTCACACACCCAAACCCGATCACCTCACCATCCGCATCTTCCGCAACGAACAAGCCATGCGGAACATACGTTGCCCAAGTCCCGCGAACCTCGTCGACAGTCCAGCTCTCATGATAGGGAGCTGCCGCAAACGCCTCGCGATACAGACGTACAAACCCCGCACGTGCAGGGTCCCTCGGATCCGTCACGCGACGAATCAAGATACCGTCAGGAAGAGACATCTTTCCTCCAAAAAAAGTTGCACTAATAGATTACAGGGGCTAAGATGAAAGTCAATACGAAGAATATATGGAGCCAAGATTCGCGCAATATAAAGATCTGGTTGATATCCCAACGACAGAATGTGGGGAAGAATTGGTTGTAGTTCAAGAGTTCGCACCAGAAATCGCATGTAATTACAGAAAAAAAGACATGATATCGCGGATCGGTGAAGACTTTTTGATTCGGAAAAAAGTGGCAAAAATGCTTAAAAAAGCAGCAAAAGAGTTAATTAAACTCATGCCAGAGGCACAGCTAGACTTGGCTTATTCATACAGGCATCCGGACGTTCAAGAGATGTATTTCAACAAGCGAGTTGAAGAATTTCGGAAGCAGGGAGTGCCGGAAAAAGACCTCGTAAAGACAGCTCATTTACTTTCCGCATCTCCAGATGTTGCGGGGCACATCACGGGAGGCGCAATAGACATTACAATAGCAATAAACGGCAAGGAAATTGACATGGGGACAGGAGTCGGAGATTTCTCAAATACGAAAAAGATTCAGTTCTTTGCGAAGGATGTAGGCGAGGTACAAAAGGAAAATAGGACCATTCTAAGAGAGCTGCTCATGAAACAAGGATTCGCTCCTTTTGACTATGAATGGTGGCATTTTTCTTACGGAGATAAAGAGTGGGCCTGGTATTACAAAAAGGCAAAGGCAATTTACGACAAAATTTACCGATAAAAAAACGAGCCGAAGCTCGTATCTAGGCCGCCAAGCTGGTCGGGCCAAAGATATAGATGCGATGACTACTCGCTGAAGCGACGTCTTCGCCGCCAACGTTCTGCACATGGGGGAGTTGTGTGCATCCCATGCGAAGGTAGATGCCGGCAGAATGAGATCCTGCACTCGCGGTACGCATCACGAAGTGTCCAAAGTCGTTCTCGAGACCCCAGGCAATCCGAGCGCGGATGAGACGAGTACCAAGTCCACGTCGACGAGCGCGCACAGCGACGCCAACTTCAGACATATAGATTGCATCCCTCAAATCAAACGGGATCCCGCTGCAGCCAGAGAGGAAGTTTCCGCACGCCTCAGCTCCCGGCGCAAGCACGGGAAGCGCGCAAGACATGCCGATCACAGAGCCGTCAGTGTCTTCGCAGACGAACAGGCAATGAGAAACATGCAAACCCCACACGTGCTCACGGACCCAATCACGGGGCTGATCTTCGTTGTACGGAGGGCCACCAAAGGCCTCTTTGTACACATCGATGAATCCATCACGAGCGGGATCATCGACATCGGTGACGCGTCGAATGGGCAGTGGGCTACGAGTGTGCACGGATGATCTCCATGTCGCTACGGAGGGTAACGGCCTTGCCGCGGCGGTGAACGTAGATCACCTCACCGGACGGCTGTTCGATGCTTGAGTGATGAGTGACGGCTTCAGCAGCGATGCTGCCAGAGCCACACGCGGACTCGTAGAAGAACGACGAGATACTGCGAACCCAGACGACAGGATCGATATGATCCGGCTGCCCGTCTTCACCGCGCTTGAGCCAGCAGACGCCAACGCAGCCGCGCTGGCCGAGGCCGAGCTTCTCGGTGATGCTCCGGTGCCGCTCTTGGAACGTCGTCGCCGGGAACCGATCCTCGACCACGACGTGTACAATCCCGCCAAGATCAACCAGCCAGGCGTTCTCAGCCCCCTCCACATCGACAGGAACAGCTTTTGCGGGCAGATTGTCGAAAGTCACTCGAACGTGTGCGCGAGGGCCATCGAGCCAATCCACGGAGGCATGAACGGTGCCGTCGTAGCCGGAGACATCGAAGTCGATCTCGTCTTCATCATCACGGACAAGCGACAGAATCATCGCCGCAGAACGAGCTGCGTTTCCGCAGAACTCTCCACCGGCCATCTCGAAATGACCAGTATGCGGATTGAGGAAGCCGCACTGCTCTGCGACATCTTTTTCCTCCTGCATGAGTGCAACGCCTTCGCGCTCACACCATGCGCGGTCATGATCTGTATCCACCAGGTGGATTGCGGTTCCGTTCCCGCCGGCCGCGTTCACGACGTAGTCGGTTTCGGAACGGGAAATGCCATGGTCAGTGCTCATAAATAGCTCCAGTTTGAAAGATCACTTTGCGTGATCGATTTTGTCACATTTATTAAGGAGGGGTCAAGACTGGCTACAAAAGTTGGCCAGTCGAGGATTCTACTTGAGCGAGAAGTTCATCTGGGATTAGCGAGGAAATAGCTTCAAGGTCAGTATACAGGATGCGGTCCCGCTCCATCTTGCTGACATGAGACCGAATGCATGAATATGCAGCGTCTACACCATGTCCGGGTTTTAGAGGCTTCCGAAAATCCACTCCCTGCGCCCCGCAAAGAAGCTCGATGACAGCAACCTGCAAGGCGTTTTGCGTAATCTCATAAGCCTGTCGAGCTGCAATCGTCCCCATGCTCACATGGTCTTCCTGGTTCGCGGACGTAGGGATCGAATCAACAGACGCCGGATGCGCTAAGACCTTGTTTTCCGAAACAAGTGCTGCTGCCACATATTGCGGGATCATAAACCCAGACGAGATTCCAGCTTGCTCCTCAGGAATCAAAAACGCCGGCAACCCCTCAGAAAGAGACGGATCAACGATCCGCGCAATACGACGTTCCGAGATATTCGCTAACTCACAAACCGCGATCTTCAAATAATCCATAACTTGCGCAATTGGCTCGCCATGGAAGTGCCCAGCACTGATCGCCTCACGATCAGCGGGGAAGAGCAGGGGGTTGTCCGTAACCGAGTTGATCTCCCGTGTAATGACTTCTCGAACATGTCGAATCGCATCTCGGCTGGCTCCATGCACTTGTGGCGCACACCGAAGCGAATACGCATCTTGAATACGATCGCAGTCTTCATGAGAGGCAACAATCTCAGATTCGGCAGTTAGTTTTCTAATGTTTTCAGCAACCGAAATCTGTCCAGGATGAGGGCGAAGCGCGTGTACACGAGGATCATACGCAGCTACTGACCCCATCAAGACCTCTAAACTCATCGCTAAACTAATATCAAAAACCGTGGCCAAACGCCCTGCATCATGGACAGCTAAAGCCCCAATACCGGTCTGTACTGACGTCCCGTTATTAAGCGCTAACCCTTCCTTTGCCATGAGCGCAATGGGCTCAATCTGCTTCTGTGCGAGGACGGACGCAGACGGCACGCGAACACCATTTAAAATAACTTCGCCTTCGCCCATCAAAACCAAAATGATATGCGAAAGCGGCGCAAGATCTCCACTTGACCCAACAGATCCTTTGCAGGGCACATACGGATAAACGTCTTTATTCAGTAAATCAACCAACCGATCAGCGACCACTGGCCGAATCCCAGAATGCCCTCGAAGCAAGCTATTGAGTCGTACAAGAATACTCGCCCGAACCTGGTCCTCAGGAAGTGGCTCGCCAACTCCCGTTGCATGCGATCGAATCAAGTTTTCTTGCAATTCCCGAGCCTGATCGCGAGAAATCGTTACATTTTTAAATTGCCCAAATCCCGTCGTGATTCCATAAACGACCTCATCCCCGGCAACCAATTCATCCACAAACGCTCGCGCACGCGAAACCTTCTCAAGTGCAGATGTCGTAATCTCAATACGCTCCTTTTTACGAGCAACCCCAGCGATTTGTTCAATGGTTAAGCTCTCACCAGTAATAGTATGAAACATAGATAGTATTTGATATCACTGAAACACGATTGACAAGATAATGCAATTCCGCCAAGGTTGGAGCGCACATTTACAACCCAGAGGGAATCATGTCGACTCTTATCAGTCCTGCCAAGCTCGGTGGGTTCAACGACTATGGCCCAGAGGCCGCTGCGCAGAGGCGCATCCTCGCCATGCTCATTCAGGATGTCTACGAGCGCTACGGATTCATGGAGCTCGAGACACCGCTGCTCGAGCGTCGCGAAGTCCTCGTCGGAGAAGCCGAGGCAACCGGAAAGCTCTGGAACGCCTATCCGGACCGCAAGGGCGGCAAGGGCGAAGACGACGATCGGCAGCGCATCGCCATGCGCTTCGACCAGACGGTCCCGCTCGCACGCTACGTCGCGGCCAACATCACCGACATCGTTCTCCCATGGCGTCGCTGGTGTCACGGTCCGGTGTTCCGCGCCGAAACCACCGGCAGCGGGCGCTACTACCAGTTCAACCAGTTCGACGCCGATGTCGTGGGGGTCGCAAGCGTCCTCGCCGACGCAGAGATCATCGCCATGATGGTCAATGCCATGAGTCACCTCACCACGCATGATTTCGTGGTGAGGTGGAGTTCTCGAAAGGTCCTCAATGGCCTCGCGGAAATCCTCGGCATCAACGGAGCCGTGATCGACAACGAGAGCGGTCAAGAGATCCAGCGTTCGCTTCTCCTTTTCCGCATTCTCGACAAGTACGAGAAGGTCGGTTGGGTCCAGATGGTCCCAACCGAAGACGGTTCGGGGGAGAAGGACACCGGCATCCGCGCCATGCTCACGCGCACGCCCGACAACGAACACGACACGTCGGCGCTGGCGCTGAACAACAGCCAGCTGGCGATCATTGAGGAGTTCATGCTCCTCATGACAAGCGGCCGCCCGCTTTTGGACGGTCTGGAAGAGATCCTCGAAGGCAGTGAGGTCGGACTCGTAGGGGTCCGAGATCTCCGAGAGATCCAGCGCCTCCTCGAGCTGATGCGGGTCCCGCGGAATCAGCATATGATCGATCTCAGCATCGCACGCGGCTTCGGCTACTACACAGGCGCAGTCTTCGAAACCACCATCGAAGGCGCGGAAAGCTTCGGAAGCGTCTATTCCGGCGGAAGGTACGACGGCCTGGTCAGCAGGTTCACGAGCGCGAAGATTCCGGCAACCGGAGCCTCCATCGGCTTCGATCGCCTGTTCGCCGCACTCGAGCACCTGGGCGACCTCCCCGACGTCACACCCTGCCCATCAGACGTTCTGGTCATGAACTTCGGCAACGACACGGACATGTCCATGATCGTCCGCATCCTCGCAGACTTCCGTCGAGCAGGGATCCCAACCGAACTCTACCAAGGTGACGACAGAGCTTTCCGGGCTCAGATGGCACGCGCGCTCAAGCTCGGCATTCGCTACCTCATCATCACCGGGGATCAAGAGCTCCAGGGTGGGGCTGTCGAGATCAAAGACCTGGAAAACAGGACGCAGGGGAAGATCTTCATCAGTAACCTCCTCAGGGCACTCGAGGACGGCAAATCCTTGACGGAAATCATGGGAATGCTACAGTAGCGCCAGCTCCTTCGCGTGCATAGCTCAGTTGGTTAGAGCACCAGGTTGTGGCCCTGGGGGTCAGGGGTTCGAATCCCCTTGTACGCACCTTCTCCGATTCGCATCTGCGGGTCGGTCATTTTTTTACCAAAAAAGCGCCCAACCGGGCGCTTTCCACATCAGATTCAAGATAGTCCTCTACAAATACCGCATCCAAACATAAATCGTACAAATCACCAATCCAACAAACGTCAGCGGCACCGCGGTCTTCATATACTCAATAAAGCCAATCTTGTGCCCCTCTTTCTCCGCCATTCCACTCACCACAACGTTCGCAGAAGCTCCAACAAGCGTGGCATTTCCTCCAATGTCAGCTCCAAGGGCCAAGGCCCACCAAAGCGGCCCAACAGCAAGCGTTGAGATCTCCCCAATGTTCTGAATGAGCGGAATCATCGTCGCAACAAACGGAATATTATCAACAATCGCTGAGAACACTGCTGCTCCCCA
The DNA here is from genome assembly GCA_964613815.1 of uncultured Gammaproteobacteria bacterium. Taxonomy (GTDB): domain Bacteria; phylum Patescibacteriota; class Patescibacteriia; order UBA9934; family UBA9934; genus CAZTKG01. The sequence continues at coordinate 16,564 of CAZTKG010000003.1, read as the reverse complement.
CAAAAGCGCAATTGTCGTCGCGGTCTGATCTTCATTCGTCCAGATAAGGAGCTGCTCAGCCATCGCATTAATCACCCCAACATGCTCCAGTCCCGCTACGAGCACAAACAATCCCGCAAAGAAGAAGATCGTCGTCCACTCAACATCATTCATATGATGCTCCGGATCATTCATCGTCATCAGCAAGAGAAGGGCTCCACCAGCAAGCGCAATCGTTGCCCCTTCTAGTCCGGTAGACCCATGCGTCAAGAACCCGAGAAGAACAAGTCCAATCACGAACAAGGATTTATACAGGAGCGGATAGTCACTAATCGCATCCTTCGGATTGAACGCCATAAACGCCTTCGCCGTCTCCGGATCCACCGCAGCAAACTTCTTCTTATACATGAAGTAAAAGATCCCAAGCGTCACAATCGTAATAATCAAAGACGCAGGTCCAAGATGATTCACAAAGTCCATGAAGGTCAATCCAGCCGCAGACCCAATCAAAATATTCGGAGGGTCACCAATCAACGTCGCCGCACCACCAATATTCGACAGCAAAATCGTCGAAACCAAAAAGATCTTCGGATCCAGCCGTAGGTTATTCGCAATCACAAACGTCACAGGCACCATCAAAAGCACCGTCGTCACGTTATCAAGAAGCGCAGAAAAAACAGCCGTAATAATCCCCAGTAGCATAAAGATCCGCATCGGCTTCCCCTTCGCGACCTTCGCCGACCAAAGCGCGACAAACTGAAACATCCCACATTCCTTCGCAATTCCAACCACAATCATCATTCCAATCAACAGCCCAAGCGTATTGAAGTCAATCCCCTCAACCGCATGATGCTGATCAATAACACCAAACAAAATCATGAGCATGGCACCCACAAGCGCAATCGTTGTGCGGTGAACCTTCTCAGAAATAATAATGCCGTAGGTAATCAAAAAGATACCCAGGGCAAGGGTAACTGGTTCCATAGGTTATTTTTTGCCTCCAATGCCTAAAATTTTAGCAATAACATGCTTCACGTCTGTCCGGTTCAAATACCCAACAAGCTTGTCCTCATCATCAACCACAGGAAGCTGTCGAATGCGGAACTCAGCCAAAATCGTCGCAGCAGCCATAACCGTAGAGCTCTCACGAACCGTGTGAACTTTCTCCGTCATAAACTCCTCAATCTTGCCTTTCTCAAGATCCTTCACGCGGTCTTCAAGGACAGATCCGGCTTCAAATGAAGCAAGGTGCTTATCATCCTCCAAATAGTCAGGAACAATATACGAAATCACGTCCCAGCTAGAAATAATACCGGTCACTCGGTCTTTGCTGTCGATAACAACAAGGCCATTCGTCTTTTTGGTTTCCATCAATTCAACCGCCTCGCGAAGCGAAGACTGGGCTTTGATGGTGACCACAGGAGTTCGCATAATATCGCGAACCATGTATCCATCTGACATAGCAATAGAAAAAAATTACGCCCGAAGTATAGCTCCAGAGCCAGCAGATGTCTAGCGTTTTTCCAATATGGTGCGCTCAACATCAACAACGTAAATACCAAGATCATTAATCCGTCGATTACGTTCAAGATTTTCAGAAAATGCCTGATCGACATCGCTAAGCCGAACCGCAGATCCATCGCTCAAAAAAAGCGGGTCAACATACCGGAGCTTTTTGACGGTTACCGTTTCCTCGCGAGGCAAATGACTGATCCGATCATGCCGCAATAGATCAAGGCACGCATCAATAACAGAGTCAGTAGCTCCCTCCATCTTCCGCAACATAAGCGCGTCATCTTCCCAAATATCATCCTTCGCAAGCACACCAGTCTCAAAGCCACGATTGATCGCATGCGCCAAAATACGATACCGAGACGCCGCTTCAAAATTCCCCCAGTTCTGCATGTTGTATTTATTGTACGCATCCGCAAACAATCGAGCGCGCGCATGATCAGCAAAGGCAATACGATGATCATGATCTACAAGACCTCCAAGGCACTCCCGAGAAAACGGAAGCGGAAACTCCCGAAACGCATAATCAACCCGATCAGCACACAGCTCCGGCGCATCCTGCTCCAAAAGAGGGAAGTGGTGATAATCAGAAATGCGACCTACATCAAATCCATGCCGAGAAAGAATCTCAGGAATCTCACTCTGCATCAAAAACGCCTCATGATTCCGGTCTTGAAAGTCCTCATGCAGATGATTCTCCATCGTCCAGTCAATGACATGGGAAAACGCACTATGGCTCACATCATGCAAGAGCCCGGCAACCTGTTCCTCCTCACAGGCTCCGAGTTTTCTTAAAAGCAGCATAACGCCAACGCAATGATCAAACCTGGCAAACGTAAAGGTGTAGTGAAGTGCCGGAGGCGGCCCAAGCTGAGAAATCCCTTTCAAACGCTGCATGGACGGACAAGAGATTAAATCAAGAATCACCGGCTCGGTGATTTCGACATCGCCATAAATGTAGTCCGAAATCTTCACAAAAATACTTCACCATACTCTGACACAAACCGAAATACCCCATACAACCCAAGTCCAAAAAACGCCCAATCCGTCCAGCCTTTCACAGGCGCTGTTAAAAACCGGGGTACCGGCGATATAAAATTCGGCGCAGGAAAGAGGTAGCGCGCCCCTTTCCGATTAAACGCATCAATAATCAAGTGACTCGCATACCCAGCGGCTATCACAATCGGCAACTGCGCATGATAATCCGCAAGCGTGATCAAACAAAGAAAATAGATAAACCCCGTCGCCAAAAACGAATGAAAAAACCCACGATGCTGAAACCACCCACGAAACATCTTCAAAACCCCTCCGCCAATATGATGAATCTTCGCCCCATGCCCACCGGCATCAATATCTGGAAGTAGGGCAGCAAACGCACCGGCCGCAAGAAGGGCCGGTGCGTAGCTATCAATACCGCCAAAGTAGGCCGCGACCCAAACCGCGTTCGCGCCTACCATCATGTGCGTCTGCCAAGTCATCTATCCAACAAATCCCTGATACATCAAATACAGCCCAACCAAGAATGTGAACAGAAGCATGCATGTCCGCGGCCCTGGCGCATCAAGCTTTGCCATCTTTCGCTGCACAAAGGCCGGGTTGATAAGAAGCGTAAGTCCGCTCGCAATCATGAGCCATCCAAATACCGTAATCAAAACCGTCCAGTCCTGAACCCAAATATTGTGCCCAAGAACGATTGCGAGCCCGGCCATAAGCCGAAAGAACCCCGCAAACATGAGACCCTCAGAGCTCTTTGAAAGGGTCTTAAATAGGTCATCAAATCCGTCTTTGTTCAAAATCATGGCAAACGGAATCAAAACCATAAAGATGCCAAAAAGCTTGGCTAAAAAGAGTGAAAGCTCCATAAAAGAAAAGATTAGGAGTAATTATTGCTATTTTAGCACATGATCTTGACAAAAGGCTTTTTTTCGCTAACATCAACCGTTACTTTTTCCAAGGAGCAGTAACATGTTCATTCGACGAATCGCGCTTTTCCTAGCGCTCTTCACCACCTCTGCGTTCGCCGAGGAGCCCGCTGCACCGTCGTCTCCTCCGGAGCAGAAGTGCTGGGGAGACCTCGAGGACAGCGACCACAAGCGCAGCTACATCGCTTTCTGGAACGGAGCGTTCCACAACCTCGTCATCGGCAAGAAGTTCAACTTCCTCCTCCCAGAAGATGTGGTGCTCAAAGAAGGTCCGTTCGCGTCTTCCGAGATGAGCGATTACCGCATCGAGATCAGCGTCGAGCTCCCGTGCTGGGAGGTGGATCCCTACAGGGCAGAAAGCGACTCCATCGTCGCGCTCGGCGGACTGAGGGACGATGCCGGCACGCTGCACCAGGTCTACATCCTGAGGCCCAATCAGTCCGCAGACAAGATGACGATCACGACCGCGACATCGGCAGGTGTCTTCGAAGGGTCCGAGGCATGGTTCCTGCATCTCGAGAACGAGACCAGTCGGTACGCCGGTCTCCACGCGCTCGTGTGGAAGGGGGAGGTCTATCCCAAGATCGAGGCACCAGGTGACGCACGTCCCCATGTCGAAAACGGCAAGATGTGCTACGTCGCTCCGTTCAAGGGTAAGGAGTGTATCTACACCGGGTCCAGGATGGCCTGCGGGGAGAGGGTCACTGAGCTGTATCACATGCCCGGTTGGCTCGGTCCGGTTTTCATCCTTCAGGACAAGAAGGGCTCGAGAGTCATTCACCTGGACTACGTCAGTGACTACTATGAGCGCGTCAAGCTCCCAGAGAACGACGCCTTCGGCGACACCGCCCTCGGCATCGCAGATGGGAAGCTCAGTGTCGTCATGCCAAGGGCAAAGCGAAACTTCATCGGCGGGTTCAGTCCTCTCGCCGAGATCGACATGCTCAAGTTCGACGGCGAGCGCCTATTCACCGGCGATCTCAACGGCGGCGGTATGGCGATCGTCTGGAAGACGAACATCATCCAGAAGGCCGACGCGATCATCATCGCGACCACGCGAGAGGGCGTCTCCGCACTCGCACCCCCGCGCGTCATCACGAACGATCGCAGGCGTCAGCCCGAGCAGCCACTCTTCTACCTTCTCATCGACGGCAAGTGGCATGAAGGAAACTTCTTCGGCCCCGCGCGCCCCGTCAAGCAGCAGGTGGTCGACCTGCGCCTCCTCCCGTGAAACCCAAAACCTCCCGCAGCCACAGTGGCCACGGGAGGGTCATTTTTTAAATAGCGCCTGCAGCAACAACAGCTTGCACGTCATTGACGGTAATGACCTCACGCGCCGCAAGAATCTCCAGCAGCTTTTTAAACTGAGCCTGATCACCACGAATGATCCCAATAATATCACCACGCAGATTAACGAGCTTCCGATCAATAATATCAATCGTCTCCTGCTGAACTTTCCGCATGTCCGCCCGTAACTCCAACCGAAGCCCGTGAATCATGTGGTGCGTCCGCTCAAGATCCTCTTTCAAAACCACGTTATCTTTCACAAAATCAATAAATTCAAACAAAACAGTCCGAATATCTGAAATATCCGCCTGCATGGACGTCATTCTGCCCTCCATAGACTCCATCCTGCCGTCCATGGACTCCATTCTGCCATCCATGGATTCCATCCGCTGATCCTGTCGATCCATGCGGGCATCAATCTTATCAAATCGCTCATTACTCATACACGCACTATATCACATCAAATTTCCGTCTCCATCATCCGCAAACACTCCTCAAACTCCTCCTTCTCAACCGGTTGAACCGACAGTCGAGAATTATTCACAAGCACCATATCCCCAAGCTTCACATTCGCCTTCACATCCGCAAGCGTAATCTCAACCACAGCCGCCTTCACCGGCGCAATATCCACCATGCTCCAATCCCCACGCTCCGCCGTATGGTCCGCATAAGCTTCCTTGATAACCTTCGCAACCCCCTTTATCGTTTTCTCCTTCACCGAGTGGTAGATGGACACAAGATCCCCAGTCTCCATCGCCCGCATATTATTCCGCGCCTGATAATTCCGCACCCCATCCCAATACGTCTCTTCATCCTCCACAAGATCGTCCCAAGAATACGTCCCAGGTTCCGTTTTCATAAGCCAATAGCGCATAGTCCAAAATTAAGATAAATATCAGCACACCGCATCAAATATATCACGCCGCAAAAAAGGTGTTCAAAACGCCCAAATATGGCATAGTACCCCGCATGGCAACGCAAGAATACGACATTATCGTTATCGGAGGCGGCCCAGCCGGCATGATGGCCGCTGGCCGCGCCGGAGAACTCGGCGCGCGCGTGCTTTTGATTGAGAAAAACGATCGCCTCGGCAAAAAACTCAGCATCACCGGCGGCAGACGTTGCAACATTACAAACGCCGAGCCAGATAACCGATTATTCCTAGAAAACTTCCCAGAATCCAAACAATTCCTCTACTCGCCGTTCACGCAATTCAACGTCGAAGACACCTTCACATTCTTCGAAGGAAGAGGTCTTCCGCTGGTCATCGAAGATCGAAAACGAGCCTTCCCAAAGTCCCAAAAAGCAGAAGACGTCTGCAGTCTCCTCGAAGCCTACGTCAAAGAAAGCAAAAACGTCACCATACAACTAAACGCCGCTGCACAAGCCTTCATCAAAACAGGTGATAGCATCACAGGCGTCAAAACACCCAAAGGATCATTCCACGCAGCCCGCATCATCCTCGCCACAGGAGGTCTTGCCGCCCCAGAAACCGGCTCAACCGGCGAAGGGTTATCAATGCTGGCAACCATCGGTCACACCGTCAAAGACCCAGACCCAAACCTCGCCCCTCTCAGATCTTCCGCAAAATGGGTCCACGAACTCTCAGGAACAAGCCTCGACGACATCACGCTGCGCTACAAGCAAAACGAAAAAATCAAACACAAAACCAGAGGCCGCATGCTCTTCACGCACTTCGGCATCTCCGGCCCACTTGTCATCAACTCTGCCCACACAGCAAAGAAGCTATTAAAAGCAGGTCCACTCACCGCATCCGTCGACCTCTTCCCAGACAAGGACGAAAAAGACGTCGATCAAATGCTCATCAATCTCTTTGAGCAAAACAAAAACAAGCAGCTCAAGTCCGTCCTGAAAGATCTCCTCCAAAAGAAGCTCGCAGAATCCATCCAAAAAATCGCAAACATCAAAACCGACGCCATCGTCCACTCCGTCACAAAAGAAGAGCGCAAGTCATTATCAAAACTCCTAAAATCCCTAGAATTCCCAATCACCGGAACCATGGGATTTGCCTGGTCCATTGTCGCAGATGGCGGAGTCACACCAAAAGAAGTAGACTTCAAAACCATGACCTCAAGACTCTGGCCAAATCTCTACATGATCGGAGACACTTTAGACATCAACAGGCCGTCCGGCGGGTTTTCCCTGCAACTCTGCTGGACCACAGGCTGGATCGCAGGAACACATGCCGCTACCACTCATTGAAGGGAGGTCACTCAAAAAGAGCTACGGACTCCAAGTCGTGGTAAATGACTTGTCCTTTTTGATATCCGAAAAACAAAAAATCGCCCTCATCGGCCGAAACGGGGCAGGGAAGTCGACGTTATTAAAGATCATCACCGGCGCAGAAGAAGCGGATGCGGGAGAGGTCAAGATGTACGCCAAAGCACGATTAGGCATCGTCAAGCAACACGAAGAACTCCCATCAAACTGCACAGCGTTAGAATTCCTCACACAAACATCAAAAAAACAGGAGTGGGAAGTCCAAAAGCAGGCCGCAGAGTTCGGTGTCCACAAAGACCATCTCGCACAAGCTCCATCAGACCTCTCCGGCGGATACCAAATGCGCATCAAGCTCATCGCCATGCTCCTCGACGAGCCAAACATCCTCCTCCTCGACGAACCCGTAAACTACCTCGACCTCCAAACGCTCCTCCTCCTCGAGCGCTTCCTCCAGTCCTACAAAGGCTCCTTCATCATCGCTGCCCACGACAGAACCTTCCTCCAAAACACCTGCGACCACACCTACGAAATCGAACGCGGCAAACTCACGACGTACAAGGGAACCGTAGGGGATTATCTAAAATTCAAACACGAGCAACGAGAATTTCAACTGCGAACAAACAAAAAACTCGCCAAACAAATCGCGCACCAACAAGCATTCGTCGACAGATTCCGCTACAAGTCCAGTCTCGCATCCCGCGCGCAAAGCAAGATCAAGCGCATCAAAAAACTCAAAGGAAAGATCGCGAACATCGACGCAGATCTCGCCAAAACATCCATCAACATCCCATCCCCAAGATTCGTGGCAGGAACAGCGCTATCAGTTTCTGACCTCATCATCGGCTACCCAGACTACACTGTCGCAAAGAACATCGACATCGAAATCATCCGAGGCGAAAAGATCGTCATCGCAGGAGAAAACGGCCAAGGAAAGTCGACATTCCTCAAGACGATCGCAGGAAAAATCAAAAACCTAGACGGCAAATACAAATGGTGGCACCGCGCCGACATCGGCTACTACGATCAAAAAACCGAAGCCTCCCTCATCAAGTCCGAAACCGTCCTCCAGCACCTCACCAGAATGGCGCCACAAAGCGCATCAGCAGAACGAATTTTGATGATGGCCGGCGACTTTCTCTTCCGCGGAGACGATCTCGACAAATCAACCAGCGTCCTCTCCGGAGGCGAACGCGCAAGACTCTGTCTCGCCGGCGTCCTATTGCACGAGCACAACGTCCTCATCCTCGACGAGCCCACAAACCACCTCGACGTTGAAACCACAGAGGCTCTCGCTCTCGCCCTAAAGGCATACACCGGCACAATCATCTTCGTCTCTCACGCAAGAACATTCGTAAATGCACTCGCAGACAAGGTTTTCGAAGTCAGAAGCGGCACGCTAAGGCACTACATCGGAGCCTACGAAGAATACGTCGAAGACGTCGCTGCCGGCATGGCAGAATCCATCGAAGAAATCATCGCGCCGCCAAAAGAACAAAAGAAAGACGGCATCCTGAGAGCCGAACACAGAGCAAGAATAAGAGAGCATCAACGAGCCGGAACACGAATCGAAAAGACAGTGGAAACATTAGAAAAAGAAAAAAGCGAAATCCTCGCCTACTTTTTCGAAAACCAGTCTGACTATTCGCCGCCAAGAGCAAAGCGACTCGCAGAGGTCGAAGAAGAGATCAAAACTCTAGAAAAGCAATGGATCAAAGCCCAGGAGCAAATAGACACTCTTCGAGAACAAATGAAAAAATAAACACACCCCGCCGAAGCGAGGTGCAGGTTGCGGAAACAAAAAAAACTCAGCGCCAGAAACGCCGAGTACTACACCTTAAACGCCGCAATCCGCCGGATCGGCCACGCATGAAACACGGCATGCGGATTCGCGCAGATCGCATCCCAGTCCCGCAGAAAGATCCCGCGATCTCCCTCTACAGGCCCATGCAGTCGCAAAAACTCATCCGGCCATGCCCACAGCCGAGACGGCCGCGCGATCGAAAGCCGAAGCTCACGATCAAACATCACGCGAAATCCAATCGACGTCAGCAGCGTCCCAAGCGTATCCCCAACATTCGGATTCGCAATGCCGGCCTGAATCGTCTCCAGGCGACGAGTCACTGCGCTGCGCTGCGGGTAGGTCATCACATCTGCATACTGCGTGAAGTCCTGGATCACAATCTTGCCACGCGCACCCAGAAGGTTGTGCATATTCATCAAAAGCTGCAAGACCAGCCGCGGATGCAGATAGCACAACATCCAGCGAATATACACAAACGAGACAGGGGAGGGGAGGCTGCGAAGCTCGTGTGCTTCGCAGGGGTCCAGAAACGTCACATTCGAGAGCTTGTGATGGTTCACGAGCGCCTTCGCCGCAGCAAGAGACGATGGATCACGATCAAGCGCAATGACATGCTTCGCCAAGCGCGCAAGCGTAACCGTCGTAAACCCAGGCCCGCAACCGAGGTCCAAAACCGTATCCGTAGACTTGATCCCGGCACGCCCAAGATGCTCACGCATAAACGGCAGGAACAACTCATGCTGACACCCAAGTCGAGTCAGCTCGTCAGAAGAATAGCCAAAGACTTCATCGTAAGGAATCTGAGAAAAACTCACGCTACCTCCAAAAGAACCCTTCGATTCTAACAGCTATTCAACCCGCCGCACAGCCCCATTTATCGCATCCACCTCCACCGCATCCCCAGTCTTCAGCACCTCCGTCGCATTCTGCGTCCCAATCACACAAGGCTTCCCAATCTCCCGCGCCACAATCGCCGCATGACACGTAATCCCTCCTTCATCCGTCACAATCGCCGCACATCGATCCATCGCCCGCACAAAGTCCGGCGACGTCATCGGTGTCACCAAAATCTCTCCCGCCTCCAAGCGATCAATCTCAGATTTCAACATAATCACCCGCACCTTCCCGCGCACAACCCCAGGATGCGCGCACGTCCCCCGAACATCACCATCGCTATCAGCTTTCCTCAAAGCAAACCGAGCCTCGCGCAACGCCTCATCAAGATCTCGAAGCGACACGAGCTGATCATTAAAAAGCGCAACTCCATCCTTCCGATCTCGAATATCATCAAGCTCCTTCTCGTTCAACTCCCCAAACCGAACCATCTCATCCACAAGCAGTAGCGAGAAAACATCAGAAACCCCAAAATACCGAGAGCGCATATACGCCATTACCGGCTCCGTCCCAGAATCCGAATACTCCTGATCCCGATCCCGAAGCTGAGTCGCCTTCGCCTTCATCCGCTCAGGCACCCCTTCAATATCAGGAATCATCAAAAGCGTAGCCATCGGCGACCACCATTTCACCCAAGCATCCAAATAAGCCACAAGCCCCTCCTGATCATCAATGCCCTTCACCTCATCAAGATAAGGCTTCAAAACCGCCCAGTTCTCCTCATAAACCGAGACAAGCCGATCAAAATACCTCTCATCCCGAAACAAATTATCAAAAATATACGTCGGAAACGGCTCAGACAAGTCATACCAAGTACTCGTCAAAAGCGACCCGGGCTGATGAATAAACAGGACGTTATCCACCCGAAGATTCCACCGCTCCCGCATATCCTCCAAATTACTCTTCCGCCAAGCATCCGCAAAAAAGAGTTCATGCTCGCGAGTGTACAGCTTGGTAAACGTCCGAACGGGTTCATCAGAAAGCGTCGTAATCGGCCGACTCTGAAGAACAAAAAACTGTCCATCAGCAAACGCCCACTCCACATCTACCGGAAAGCCGTAAAACTTTTCAATCCGCCGAACAAGATCCGTAAGTTCAAGCACCTGATCATCACCCAGCGCAGCGACATCAGAAACCATCCGCTCAACAATCTCACCCCCACGAACCACAAACCGATCCGGCGTCACCTCCCCAGAAACAACCTTATCCCCAAGCCCGCGAGCTCCCTCAATAACCATCTCATCCCTCCGCTGCGTCACCGGATGCGCAGAAAACGCCACTCCAGCCGCCTCACTATCCACCATCTTCTGCACCAAAACACTCATCCGAATATCCCCCGGGTCCACCCCATGCTCCGCCGCATACGCAACTGCCCGCTCCCCGCCAGCAGACGCTCGACAATCATCAATTCTCCGCAAAACCTCCGCACGCGGCACGTTCAAATACGTCTCAAACTGCCCGGCCCAACTAGCTTTCGAGCCATCCTCACACCCAGCACTCGATCGCACAGCAAAGCGCTCGCCACCAAGATGATCAAGTCCAGGCATCACGGAGCCGGCATCAAGATGATCATCAGTAAAAACCACAAACCCGTCAGGTACGGGGAGATTCTGCCGCAACATCATCACAAGCGAAGCGGCCTTTCCTCCAACTAAAGGCAGTTGTTCATCAGAAATGGCAGAAAGTAATTGATAGAGCATAGGAAAATGTATGGTGATATAGGCTAATGCAGTCTCTTCAAGACGTCTTGCATAGCGGCATCAAGAAATTGGTTTGGAGAAAGAATACGAGCTCCACGAAACGTTTTTGGAAAATGCTTCAAATTTCCCGTAACCAAATAATCCGCTTCACCAGAAAGGCTGGCGGCAAGAAATTTATCATCTGCAGGATCGGGAGAGGTTCGAGGAATGACGGCAGGTTTGACATTCTCCGAAAGCACGCGCAAGCGCTTCAACAGTTTCAAAACCTTCACACGTGGCAGGGAAGAGAACTTCTCTCGCGCAAGCACAGCGTCATATTCGGAAAAAATCTCTTCACTTAGAATGAGGGCGACTCCTTCATTTTCAATAAGATCCAGAACCTGAGCAGGAGCGCCTTTCCGGGAGATGAGCGCCGAGACAAGCACATTGGTATCAAGAACGACGCGGATCATACGCTAGTCAGCGTCTTTGCGAGCAGCAGAGATTTCCGCATTGATCTCTTCAAGTGTCATCGAATCCAAGCCAGCTTTTCCGGCACTGGATTGAATTTCTGCCAAAAGCGAGGAGCGTTGAAGAATATTTTCCAAATAATCGTCCACACTCATAACAATAACCTTGGGTTTTCCACGACGGCTAACCAAGAACCGTGTCCGATGCGTAACCGCCTTCTCCATAAGTTCGCCGAACCGTGTACGCGCAGTGAGGGCATCAATGAGCTTAGTCATATGAACTAATGAGTTAATTAATTAGTTCAAGAATATCAAGATCAGGAGCAAAAATCAAGAATATCGAGCAATGAGAAGAAAATATAACTAATATTAGCCAATAACTATTGACAAAACCCGATTTTTATGCTATAGTTACGCGTTCATTATATGAGACACCCGTCTCGCCTCAATTCACCCCAGGAGCCCCAATGAACGCCCCCGAAACCGTCGTCGTGTTCTCAACGACCGACATTCAGTTCACCTTCCGTCCCGATGACGCCGCACCGCTCCAGCCCGTCCCGAATGGCATTCTGGACGACGGAACCTGCTTCTACAGCTCCGGCGCCCTCGAGGCCGCCGTCGCCGATGGTCATACTGTGGTCGTCGTGACGACGCGCCGAAGGATCTGCCCGACCGACAAGTGGTGGGTCGATATCGTCGGCGAAGAGAACGTCTACCTCGCTGCGCGGCTCAACGAATACGACAAGGAGGCGGATCCGCACCGGGAGCAGGAAGACGCGCCGCGATTGTGGTGTATGCTCCAGCCCTGGCATCGCCTCTTCGAGCGTCTCGACCACCAGGTGTCGCCTGAGGTCACGGGATGGATGCAGGTCGTCTACGAGCGCAAGCGGCCCGACTGCATCAAGATGTCCAAGGAGCTCGGCTACGTAGGGAGCCACAGTGGCGTCGTAAACCGCATCGAAGCCGCTCGTCAGCAGGCAGTGTAGTCCTCCTGATCGCCTCGCGCCTCATCATCAAGCCCCGGTCCACGTACCTAGTACGCGGCCGGGGCTATTTCGTTTTGAAAATATTGCCTAAGTCGCATCAAGCCTCGGGCTCAACAGGTCGCTATATGACGTTTCCAAAAGGTCGTCAGAAGAAATCCCCAGTAAGGAAATATATGTGTCGCACCGGTGTTGAAGGTGTTCTAAATCTACCTCACCGGAAGCATCCAAAACCTCAATTTCCACAAACGCCCCAAGCCCCTTCACCTCATCCAAGTGAATCGTCACATGCTCATACCGCCAAATCTCACGCTCCTTATCAACCACAACAAAAACCCCATAAGCCCGCTCAAGCACCGCTTTCAAGTCCGGATGATGAACCGAGCGATAAAACGAAAAATCAGATTGCTTGGGTCCTTTTTGATTTGCGCGCTCGTAAAAGATCAGGCTCATGTCCCCATCAAGCTCTCGTAACTTCAACCGCCCACGAGGACAACAAAGATAGGTATCAATCTGGTGCTCTGCGCGATCAAGATACGCGCCATGACAGCGAAGAGTGTCGCGAATGGCATCATGACGAGCTCGCGAAGACCGAGCCTTAATTTCCACATTCCGTTTCTTCATATGCCCGCATCTTATCAGACCAAGACACGCCCCTTCCAAAAGCCACAAAAACATGCTAAAACACCCCAGCATGCACATCCAGGAGGTCAGCATGTTGGAACTCGAACGCGCCATGAGACGGTGGGTAGAGACAGGCGACGAGAGCATCGGCGTCGTGATCTCGCGTGAGCGTCAAGCACCTCAAGTGGTCCTGAGCGCTCTTTTCCATGCAAACGGACGACCGCACGAGGCGGTGGATCTGCTCGCAGGCCTCATCCTGACAGCGACAGAGGTAGGGGAGCGAGACCAGCTCATTCGCTGCCTCGACCTCGCGAGCCTATTCCATCCGGCAGAGCTCTGGCCGGTGCTCGTCGAGCTCTTCAATCTCGCCGCAGACGATGCCGTCATCGAGCAGATCATGGTCATACCGGCGCTGTGGGACATCTCAAGTGCCGTAGAGGACGACGATGACATCGAGGCATTCTGGCTCGATGTCATGAGAAGCGACAGGTTCGCCATCGAAGGATTCGAAGGGCTGCGCAACGCCTGCCCATACGAAGCGCTCATGCGCGTGGACGAGCTGCTGGAGCACGTAGAGAGCGCTCCGCCTGATCGAATCATGCGTATCCTGCGTGGACTGCGACGTGACTGCGAGCGAGACAGGGTCGACATCGCCTTCAGTCTCGGCGAGATGCTGGACGACAACCGCGATATTCCGGACGCGCACATCCAGATTCTGATCGAGGTCTTCGGCGGAGAGGCGATCGCAAGCGCCAGAGAGGTTGTCGACACAATCGATCGTACAAGAGCAGTTCGCGCGAGCACGGATCAATAAACAAGCCCAGCAAACGCTGGGATTTTTCTTTGAAATTGCGAACGGTTGAGCAAAAAACTATTCCACCAAAAGCACGAACTCGGCTCGATGATGGCGAACAACAGAGACCTGAAATAGACGATTAGAGTCGACTTCATCAGTCGAAGCGATATAATAGCGGTGAACATTTGGGGTCTCAACCTCATCCAAAAAGTACCCATTCGCATCCGTGCGACCAGGGCTTGGTAAGGCGCCGCCTGCCACGGTAACGCCTGCCACGGGGGCAAGGGTATCGGCATACAGGACATGCCCAGCGATCTGGGTAGACCCGTCACTCGTCGGGGTGTAAATAACTTCCGGGAATATAAGTTCATGGCCACTTGCATTTGCGGGCTCGAGAAAAATGTTAACATTATCGCCAGGAAAAACAGGCATTGCCGGAACAGAAGAGAAGTGCTGACCAGTCAATGCGAGGCTGCGCTCTTTATTTGATGTAAAGGAGAGCTCAAACTCCCCGTCGAGATCGGTCTGCGTTCCAATATTTGTACGCTCAAAAAAAACGGATATGTCTGGCACGGGGTCCCCTGTGACAGAATGATAGATCGTTCCTGTAACAAGTAACTCGCCGACATATGTCGTTTGTTCAACGTTCTCAGTTGAGGTCACTGATACAGACTCATCTGCATCAAAGATCATGCTAAGTACCGTCGTAATCGAAAAAACGGACAAGCCGACAATGACAGCGACACAAATGGCAGCGACAAGGAAAAAAACGGGCCGAGGTTTATGCATAAATGAAATGTGAATATAGAGCAAGTGTAGCACAGGTCAGGAGTATTTTATCACGGTCATAAAACCCCAGAGGATCTCCATAGTGAAGTTGACAAAAAGAAAAAAGTATGATGAAATCACGCTCTCTCAAGAGGGGTAGAGAATGCACTTTTTTGTCCTCATCGCACTGCTGATATCGCTCAGCGCAATCGCGGCGCCGCCCGCGGTCAAGGTCATAACAGGGGCCTGCCGTTCAGACGGCGTCGTCACCTGGGCTGGAGCGACGCACGACGATTGCGAAGCAACAGTGGTCGTAAACGGAAAGTCAGGGCCAGCATTCGACCTTGTCAGCGTCCATCACGCAGAAGGGGAGTGGCACTACGACGAAGCTGGCGGAAAGGTCGCCTATCAAGGTCTTGCTCTCGAGGCTCGAGCGGCAGGAAGTGGGCTCCGTGAGGGGATCTACATCGTCTGGGGCGACCTAATGCTGAGTACGCCGGGCGGCGTCCTCGACTTCACCGTCTACCGCAAAACCGGAAACGGACCAATGGAGCCGATAGATCGTACGCGCTTCGCTGAATCAAGAGGGAAGCTCGTCGCCATCTACAAGACCGGCGGCATCAACCCGCGTCAGTACATCCTCGTGGGCCCAGCAATGGCAGGGCCGTTCACAATCGACACGAGCATGGTCAAACTCATCGAGAAGTGTCCCAGCGTTTGGTCGACGGAAGCTGAGTGTACGTCTGAGGTCATCATATCGTCCACGGATCAGGTTTCCTGGAAGCCGGCTCCATGGGTCAAGAGCACCGTATCTCAATGACGTCAGCGCCACCCAAGAAGGGTGGTTTTTTCTATACAAGATCCAGCAGATAAAAACACCCCAGCAAAGCTAGGGGCTAGATGCGGCGCGGAATAGCGGTCCATGGGTAGCGCTGAGATCCGTCACGGCAGACCGAGATCGGAAAGAAGTAGGAGTTACCACGCGGATTGTGAGTGAAGAACTCATGAGCAGCTCCGCGAGGCCCAGAGCTCCCAAAGTGCTGTCCGTAACGGTGGAGATGAAGGAATCCGCGCCGACGCGTCGTGCGAAGGCTCTCCAGAATATCCGCGCAGGCCTTGATCGAAGCGCCTTCACCGCCGGGGGCTGTCCACCAGTCCGCGATCGAAAGCGTGCCCTGGTCAAACACGCGATCATCCGACGCGTCAATAACGATGTAGTATTGTCCAAACAGACTCGGGGAGATGATAAGCGGAGTCCGCGAACCCTCATTCGGGAACTCTCTCCATCCGCGATAGCTCCTGTCGAGATCTGTCGCGATTTGTTGGCACTGAAGAGGGGTCAGTAACATCTCTATCTCCAGGATAAGACAGGAAAGAGAAGGGGAAATATAACGAAAAAATCATATCATGTCAACCTTACCCAAGTCACAGGGCGATATGCTTGCAAATCCGCTAGAAAGTCGCTACTATCCCTGCACATAGGGGAGTCGGTTAATGGTAAACCACGGGTCTCCAAAACCCGGACTGCGAGTTCGATTCTCGCCTCCCCTGCCACGTCGGTCGCGACCAACGTGGCCTGCCACGGATCCAAGATCACCAGCAGGTCAA